>SYOX01000154.1 GCA_005804885.1 Pseudomonadota bacterium | reverse complement strand
TGGGCGAAGTCGTAGAAGGGGTAGATGGGCCAGCTGTCGCCCTGGCGGTAGTGGTGCGCGTGCCGGATGCGGTAGAAGAGCGGGTCGCGCATCTTCATGTTGGGCGAGCCCATGTCGATGCGGCCGCGCAGGACATAGCGGCCCTCCTCGAACTCGCCGGCGCGCATCCGGGCGAAGAGGTCGAGGCTCTCCTCGATGGGCCGGTCGCGATCGGGGCTGGGTCGGCCGGGCTCGCTGAGCGAGCCGCGGTACTCGCGGATCTGGGCGTCGGTCAGGCTGCAGACGTAGGCCAGCCCCTTCTTGATCAGGATGACGGCGAAGTCGTAGAGCTGCCCGAAGTAGTCCGAGGCGTAGTACTCGTGCTCGCCCCAGTCAAAGCCGAGCCAGCGGATGTCGCGGCGCAGGGCCTCGACGTACTCGATGTCCTCGGTGGTCGGGTTGGTGTCGTCAAAGCGCAGGTGGCACGTGCCCTGGTAGTCCCGGGCGAGCCCGAAGTTCAGGCAGATGCTCTTGGCGTGCCCGATGTGGGGGTAGCCGTTGGGCTCGGGGGGGAAGCGCGTCACGACGCGCCCCTGGTGGGTGTTGGCGGCCAGATCCTGCTCGATGATCTCTCGGATGAAGTTCGATCGGCGGCTCTCTTCGGTCTTGGGTGCGTCCACGTCTCCCTCACTGCTGGCGCGGGTCATCTGTCGGGACACACGACTACCACCGCCGCGCCCGGGTCGCAATCCTCATCGGTTCGAACGAGGGCGTCTCGGGATGCGCCTCAGAGTCGACGGCGCCCGAGCGATGGACGCCAGGGAGGGCAGGGGTTGGAAGGTGAGCGGCGGCCCTCCGCGACCGGTTCGACCAGCGGCGATCTCGCGCTGGACGGTGTGGAGAGGTCAGAGAAGGTCTTGGGGTGGGCGCTGACGGCCGCTCAGCGAAGAGGGGAGGGGGGGATCATTGGCTCGACGGGGCGGAGGCGGGCGCCTTCTTGGGCTCCTCAGGAGCCTTCTTGACGGCGCCGATGGCCTTGGGGGGCGTCTTCTTGGCCGGCTCGGCCTCGGCGGCCTTGTCGCCCTCGACGGCGGCGGGGGCCTTGTCGCCCTCAGGAGCGGCGGCGCCGTCTGCGGCCTTGTCGCCCTCGGCGGCCTCGGGGGCCTTGTCGCCTTCGGGGGCGGCGGCTTCAGCCTCGGGGGCCTTGTCACCCTCTGCGGCGGCTTCGGGGGCCTTGTCGGCCTCGGCGGGGACCTCGGGAGCCTTGTCGGCCTCGGCGGGGACCTCGGGGGCCTTGTCCGCGGCTTCGATGGGCTGCTCGGGGGTCGGCTCAACGACGGCGCCCTCCTCCGCCGGGGGGTCGCAGCCGAGGAAGGCGATTGGGGACGCCAGCAGGGCCAGCGCCAGCGCGGCTTTCACAGCGCGTTTGATGTTGAAAGACATGAGGATCCTCCTGTGTACCGTGGCGTTCTGGCCGTTGAGACGCCATCATCGGCTCAAGATCGATGTCGAGTCAAGAACCAGGGCCTGCGAGCACAGGGCGATCGCACAGTCGACTTCGTTGGTGGACACGTCAGGATCAACGAGTCGACTTCGTTGACGGACACGCCGAGATCAACGAGTCGACTTCGTTGACGGACACGCCGAGATCGACGAGTCGACTTCGTTGACGCACACGGTGAGGTCGTCGGGTCGACTTCGTTGGTGGACACGTCGAGATCGGCGAGTCGACTTCGTTGGTGCGATCTGCACGTTGACGGTCCACCCGGGCTTGCGCCCGGGCCTTGGGTTTTGTCCTGGGTCGCCCCGCCATACGGCGGGGCTGGCGATGGGGCGTCAGCGTGCGTGGGGCGTGTCACCCGTGTTGATCTCAGATGAGATGTTCAGGGGCTCGGAGGCAGACACCGCGCGGTCCTGAGAGGGTCTGCCCCCCGATTGTGGAAGGCCCGTCGCCAGCCCCGCAGGGGCGTCCCGGGACAAAATGTAGGCCCGGGCGCGAGCCCGGGTGGACCGCCAACGTGCGGATCGCATCAACGAAGTCGACCCGCCGATCTCGGCGTGTCCACCAACGAAGTCGACGCGCCGATCCCGACGTGTCCGTCATCGAAGTCGACTCGCCGATCTCCAAGTGTCCGTCATCTCTGCTGATTCGACGCTCTCGGTGTGTCCGTCAACGAAGTCGACCCGCCGATCTCGGCGTGTCCGTCAACGAAGCCGACCCGCCGATCTCGGCGTGTGGGGTCGGGGCGCTTCACCAGGAGGAGCTGGCGCCGCCGCCCCCGAAGGAGCCGCCGCCGCCGCTGTATGAGCTGGATGAGCTGGATGAGCTGGATGAGCTGGATGAGCTGGATGAGCTACGGGAGCTCGACGTGCTGGAGTAGGATCCGCCCGATGAGGCCCACGAGCCCTTGGGGGCCGTGACGGAGGCGTAGGCCACGAGCGCCATCATCGATGCGGTGAACCAGACCCAGAGCGCTTGCTCCCCCCAGAAGTCCTGCACGCCGTTGAAGGTGGCCGCCAGCCCGCCTCCGACGAGCAGGGCAAGGAACGAGCGCCAGAGGCTTGTCCGGTGGGCCTTGATCTGCATGTGGGCCGCCACCATCCCCGTCAACCCCATGCCCGAGGCGAAGGCCGCGCCCATCGCCTCGCCCTTCCAGGTGCCCACCGCGAGCAACAACAGGGCCATCAGGGACCAGGCCGCCGCGGTGATGGTCTTGAGGGGCTTGAGGCTGGCCCCTGCCTTGAGTCGGCCCAAGGGGCCTGGCGCCTTGTTCTTGCGGCTCAAGGCGGGCAGCCAGGGATCCAAAGGGTTCAGGATCAAGCCCAGCAGGGCGGACAAGAGGAAGAGGGCGACCGCGGTCGCCCGCCTGTGCACCACCCCGGCGGCTCGGACGCTCGAGGGGACTTCGGCGCCCGGCTTGAGATCCTTCGTCTCCTCATGGACGCCCGCGATGACGGTCAGGATGCCGGCGTCGTACTCCTTGGCCCGGAGGTGCGGCGCGATGGCGTCGAGCAGGGCGCTGGCTTCTCGATCCGTGACGGCGCCTTCGAGCCCGTAGCCGACCTCAAGCCGCAGGCGCCGATCTTCGATGGCCAGCGTCATCAACACCCCGTCGTCGCGCTCCTTGCTCCCTCCCTTCCAGCGCTCGGCGGCCTCCAGCGAGAAGTCTTCGATGGGGACGCCGCTTGTCGTCTCGACCGTCAGCACCGCCATCTGCACGCCCGTCGCCTCCTGGAGCGCCCAGAGCCGCGACTCGATGGCCGCCTCCTGCGCGTCGGTCAGGACCGCCGCGCGGTCGTTCACCGGCGCGACGATCAACACCTCGTCCCCGGACGCAGGCGAAGCGATCCAGCAACAATGGGCCGCGATGAGCGCGGCCGCCCACCAGGAGGGCCGGGCCAGGCCTTGACGGCGGGCCCGATGGGGTGTCTTCGAAACCATGATCTCCATGGGATGAGGGTCGATCGGAAGCAGAGCGAACACCGTGGACTGTGGCTTGCTCGACGCCCCTTGTCCAGATCGGCGCGACGCTCGGGTGCTCTGGTTTGTGGGTTGCCACACGCTGAATTCAGAACTAATCTCAGGTATGTGCGTGTTTGAAGGTGCAACAGCCTCTATAGCGTACGGCAGCGCCGGAGAGGTAGGAATTTGTGAAGGTGAACCATCGCTCAAAAACCAAGGTACCTCTACATCCGCCCCTCGGGATACAGCCCGCCGCTCAAGTCCGAGGAGCTTCTGGCGCGCTACGCGGCCGGGGAGCGCTACTTCGCCAACCTCGAGATCGGCGACAGCAACCTGACACGCGTCGTCCTGGACGGCGTCAACCTGATGTGCGCCAGCCTCCCGCGCTGCAGAGCCGCCCTGAGCAGCTTCATCGAGGCCGACCTGAGCCTCGCCAACTTGCGCTTCGGTCAGTTCTTCCGCGCCGACATGATCCGCGCCTTCCTGAGCCTCGCCGACCTGACCGAGGCCGACCTGACCGAGGTTGATCTCTACGGGGCGCTCATGACCGGGGTCAACCTCACAGGTGCCCGCCTCGACGGCGCCCGCCTCGACGGCGCCTGCCTCAAGGGCGCCCGACTCAAGGGCGCCAGCCTCCGCCACGCCAGCCTCGCCGGGGCCGACCTGCGCAACGTGAGCCACGACGGCATCAGCTTCCACGGCGCCCGCTACGACGACCAGACGCGCTGGCCCGCCTTCTTGAGCCCTGGGGCCGTCGGCGCCGTCCACGCCGCCAGCCCGACCCCTGTCACCCCCTTCTCCTGAGCGCTCACGCGCCCCAGGGCAGCCTGTCCAGATCGACGTTCCCCCCGCTCAGGATGATCCCCACTCGCCGCACCCCCAGGCCCCTGAAGCCCGGATCGAGCGCGGCCGCCACCGGGACCGCCGAGCTGGGCTCGATCATCAACTTGGCCCGCTCCCAGCACAGCCGCATCGCCTCGACGATCGCCGCCTCCTCGACCCGCAGGATCACCTCCACCCGCTCGCGCAGGATCGGCCAGGCCAAGGACCCCAGGCTCGTCCTGAGCCCGTCGGCGATCGTCCTCGGGTCCAGCTGCGGCTGGAGCGATCCCGTCTCCAACGACCTCGCCGCGTCATCGGCCCCCGCCGGCTCCGCGCCCAGCAGGCGGATGGAGGGGTTGATCCCGCTGGCCGCCACGCAGGTCCCGGCCATCAGCCCCCCGCCGCCCACCGGCGCCATGATCGCGTCCAGATCCGGCACCTGCGCCATCAACTCCAGCGCCGCCGTCCCCTGACCGGCGATCACGTCCGGGTGGTTGTAGGCGTGGATCAGCGCCGCCCCCGTCTCCTCGACCACCGCGGCGGCCGCCGCCTCCCGCGCCGCCAGCGTCGGCGCGCACTCGATCACCCGCCCGCCGTAGCCCTCCACCGCCCGCCGCTTGATCGACGGCGCGTTGGAGGGCATCACGATGTGCGCCTCGATCCCCCGCATCCTCGCCGCCAGCGCCACCGCCTGCGCGTGGTTGCCCGAGCTGTGCGTGGCGACCCCCCGGCGCGCCTGCGCCTCGGTGAGCCTCATCACGGCATTGCTGGCCCCTCTGAACTTGAAGGCGCCGACCTTCTGCAGGTGCTCGCATTTAAAGAACAATTCGACGCCGGCCTGATCGTCCAGCCACCGGCAGGTCGCCACGGGCGTCTCGTGGACCTGCCCTCGGATTCGCTCGGCGGCCTCCTGAATCGCTCTGAAGTCGACGCTCTGGTCTGTCCCCATGATCTGTCCCCCCCTTCGCCCGAACACCCCCTCGAAGCCCTCGATCCCCCTGACGGGCGTTGAAAAAAGCACGCCGGGGCACAAAGAACAAGGCTCGCGCTTGCTTCGGTGACCCGTTCTGTGTCAACGGCTGGTCAGGGGCGACGGAGAAGTATCCCGCGCGCGCCCGCTGACCCAGACAGGATCGCCGATGACCAATCGACCGACACAAGGCATCTCGGGCTTCTTCGTCCTGGAACCCCCGCTGAGCGCCGAGCAGCTCCGGGCGCTCCGGGAGCTCTACCTGACCACCAGCGAGGAGGCCGGGACCGTCACCCGCTGCCGCTGGTGGCCCGGCGACGGCGGCGAGACGATGTCATGGCGCCAGGACAAGCCCGAGGGCGAGCTGCGCGGCGCCATGGCCTGGCTCGGGCACATCATCCAGACGCGCATGAACCCCTGGGGCGTCGAGGTCCAGGGCTCCATCGACTGGAGCAAGGCCCGCCCCAAGGAGCGCGGGCGCCTGCGCGTCCGCAACGGCAAGGTCGAGTCCATCACCCTCGAAGAGGGCTCCCCCGGCGTCGAGCAGCTCATCGCCATGACCGCCGCCGACTGGGCCAGCGCCTTCGATGACGATCCGACGCGCTTCGAAGAGCTCATCGACAAGCTCATCGTCGAGGGCGGCCGCCTCGCCGATCCCTCGGCCAGAGAGGCCGTCGCCTTCGCCCTCCTGACCGGCTTCGAGGCCGTCGAGGACGAGGACGTCCAGGAGTGGATCCTCGACCGCGCCTACTGGTGCCTCCACAAGCCCTGGGGCGGCTTCCCCGAGGCCCCCCTGGCTCGCCTGCGCGCCCGCTTCTTGCCCGACCCCCCCGACGCGCCCGCCGAGATCGTCCTCAAGGTCGCCCCCGTCCAGCTCACCCTCGAATACGACCCCGAGGACGCCGAGACCCGTGTTTTCCTCGCTGGTATACTCCTGATGGGCACGCTGACCTCGCAGGCCCTGGCCAACGTCGACAAGGCCCTGGCCATCAACCCCGACAGCGCCGACGGCGGCGTCCTGCGCGCGCGCTGCCTCCTGGCCCTCGATCGCCGCGAGGACGCCATCGCCCAGCTCGAATCCACCGCCGCCCGCTGCACGGACCTCTCCGGGGAGCTGCTCGCCGAGAGCGCCTTCGACGCCCTGCGCGACGACCCCCGCTTCAAGACCCTCTCCGCCTCGATCGCCAGCTGATCCTCGACCACCAGGGCCCGGACGCGACGAAGGATCCCAACCCTCAAGGGCGGCTCATCCCTGTCCCTGCCGCCGGGTGGGGGCCCGGCGCGAGCCCAGGGCCGCAGGGCTCGGCCAGCGGCCGCTCGTAGGCCCCCTCGTAGAAGGCCAGGAAGTGCGCGAAGGCCTCCTGGTATCGACGGCGGCGCGTCACCGTAAAGCCCCTCAAGATCTCCGCCGCTGGCGTCCGGCTCAAGGCCGGATCCTGGCGCTTGAGCCTGTCGAGCTGCCAGAGCGCCTGCTTGAAGTCGCGCGTCTCGAACAAGAAGAGCGCCGCCGCCAGCGTCGCCTCCGAGCGCTCGAAGGCGTCGCCATCGCGCGGCTCTCGCGCGTAGATCACCTCCAGAGCCGGGATCGGCGCCTGCTGCTCCAGCCCCGAGGCGATGATGGGCCTCAAGCTCCCCCCCTCGATGGGCCACAGGTCCAGCACATGGCGCCCCGGCCCCCCGTCGTAGATCGTCCACGCCGCCTCGACCTGCTGGCCCAGCCGCGTCGGACCCCGCCGCTGCGCCTCGCGCGCCAGCTCGCCCGCGAGCCGCTGCTTGCCCATGACGAAGGTCGACATCGCCAGCGCCGCGAGCCGATCCGCCGTCCAGACCGACGCATCCTCGTAGCCCTCCAGCCACCGCCTCGGATCGCCGTAGATCACGTCGCCGTAATAGATGCCGGCGAAGTACGCGTCGGCCTCCTTGTACTGGATCAGGTCGCGCGGCGCCTCGAACTCCAGGATCCCGTTGTCGTCCGTGTTCAAGACGATCGGGTGGCCGAGCGCCGCCTCCTGGGCCTCGATGAAAGGCCCCAGCTCCTGCTCGCCGAGGAAGGTCAGCGCCAGGAGGTCATCCGCCGACTCGACCCCGGCCCGGCGCAGCTCCGCGGCCACGCTCGGGTCGCCAAAGGCCCGCCGGGGGCCCTCGGCCGTGAAGGCCAGCGGCTCGTTGGAGCCGATCAGGATCAGATCGGTGCCCTTGGCCATGCTCGAGACGATGTGGACGTGCGGGAAGACCGCCCGGAAGGTCTTGAAGATGCGGTTGACGTTCTCGGGCCTGAGCTCATAGAGCTGCACCCACTGGCAGAAGAGCCCGCCGGGCTTGAGCCGCAGCCGCGCCCGCTCGAAGTGCTCGCGGGTGAAGAGGCTCGCCACACCCGCGATCCAGGGGTTCGACGGCTCGCTGATGATCGCGTCGTAGCGCCCGTCGGTGTACTCCAGGAAGTTGCGCCCGTCCGACTCGAAGACCCTGATCCTCGGGTCCGTCAGCGGCGCGTGGTTGACCGCGTTGAAGGCCTCGGAGGCCCCAAGCATCGCCGCCTCGATCTCCACCACGTCCAGCCGCTCCAGCGGCCAGGTCAGGCTCGCGCCCGCCGTCACCCCCGAGCCAAAGCCCACCATCGCCACCTCGCGGACGCCCTCGTAGCGCCCCTCGGCGATCTGCGCGCGCGCCGTCCGGGTCTGCTCGTGCATCACCATCGGCAGCAAGCCCACCAGGATCTGCGTCGCCATGTCCGCGTCGTTGGACGCCTCCGGCTTGCCGTTGGACTTGAGCGTGATGAGGTGGCCGCGCTTCTCGACCGTGATCGTCGCCGCCACCCCGTCGCGGTAGAAGAGGACCTCGGGATCGTCGCGCTCGAAGCTCTCGCGCGTGAAAAGCTCCCTGGCCCAGTAGACCCGGAAGGCCCCGCTCGACAGGCGCGTCAGGTCCAGCTGCGGCCCCAGCACGAAGAGCGAGGCCGCCACCACCACCAGCGGCGCCAGCGTCGCCAGCTTGCCCCTGGCCCCGCCCAGCCGGGCCGACATCAGCGCCAGCGCCACCCCCACGGCCAGGTTCAGCGCGATGGCCAACCCCACCGACCACCGCAGCCCCATCAAGGGCATCCAGATGAAGCCCGAGGCGAAGGAGCCCACGATCGCCCCCACGGTGTTGATCGCGTACGCTCGCCCCACCAGCCGCCCCGGATCCGCCTCCGCCTCCTTGCCCCCCCGGCCCACCTGCGCCGCCCGGGAGACGATCCGCACCACCAGCGGGAAGCTCATCCCCTGAAGGAGCGTCGGCGCGAGGACGACCAGGGCGATCAAGAAAATGTTGTAAATATAAACATTTGCGGGCGATCCGGCCTCCCGCCGCATGTGCTCGAAGAGCAGGCCGGGGACCTTGTTGAGCGTGAAGAAGCACACCGCGCCAAAGACGCACACGCCGATCTGGGCGGCGGCCAGCAGGAAGACAGGCCGCCGGACCCGCTTGAGCATCGCCGACATCAGCGCGCTGCCGCCGGCCAGGCCGATCAAGAAGGTCGACAGGATCAGCGTGAACGAGTAGGTCGAGGATCCCAGGATGATCACATAGGCCCGCGTCCAGAGCACCTGGTAGGTCATGCTGATGCCGCCCGCCAGGGCGAAGCACACCAGGATCGCGCGGACCATCCAGGGCGGCAGCGCGTCCTCGGCGCCCTCGTCGCCCAGCTCGACGACCTCGTCCTCGGGCGCGCGCCTGGGGGATTGCGGCGAGGGCCTCGACAGCGCCTCGACGACCACCACCGAGGTGCCCAGGGCCATGTTCAGGAGCGCGACGGCCAGGTTCGTGGTCGTCAGGCCAAGCTGCGGCAGGAGGAGGAAGCCGCACAGGAGCGTCCCGGTGCAGGCGCCCAGCATGTTGACCCCGTAGAGCAGGCCGCTGCTGCCCTCCCAGTCGCCCCCGATCCGCGCGACGTGCTCGGCCAGCAGGGGCAGCGTCGCTCCCATGAAGGCCGTCGGCGCGAGCAGAATCACGAGGACCAGCGCGAAGCGCAGCAGGCTGAAGGTCGTAAAGTCCTCCTGCAAGCTCTGGAAGAGGGGCCGGTAGACCCCCGGCAACACGGAGAGCATCGTCGGCACCGCCAGGGCGTAGAGCCCGATGCCCACCTCCAGCAGCCCGTAGAGCCGCAGCGGCCTCGCGATCCGCTCCGCGCGGCGCCCCGCCCACTCGCTGCCCAGCGCCAGCCCCGTCATGAAGGCCGTCAACAGCGCGCTCAACGCGAAGGTCGTGCTCCCGAAGACCTGCGTGAGCATCCGCGACCAGATCACCTCGAAGACCAGGCCGCTTGTCCCGCTGACGAAGAAGAAGATCGGGAGGAGGCGCGCGCTGACCCCGCCTCTACCCCCCTGTCCCGCCGCCGTGTCGATCGCCCCGCGCCTCCTCTCGGTCGCCCCCAGGGCGCTCAGTCCAGACCCAGGAAGTCGTCATCGAGCTTCTCGATGATCGGCTCCTTCTTGCGCTCCTCGACCTTCGGGGCGCCCCTGTCGACCTCGACCCGGTCCTCGACCTTGACCTTGGCCTTGGACTTCATCGACGGGTTTGGCCCATCCGGCCCCCCTTCGAAGGCCCCCGGCAGCGCCGTCAGCCTGACCTCGACGCCCGATCCCGTCGCCACGCGCAGCCGCTTGACCTCCGCCTTCGTCCACTCCCCCGACCACGTCTGCGTGTCCCCGGCCACCTGATCGGCCTCGCCCCAGTGATCCTCCAGGCCCTGGATGACCTCCTGGTGGGCCAGGTAGGCCTCGGCCCTGCTGTCCTCCCAGGTCAGGACGACCGTGTGGAGCCCCTCCTGGCCAAATATCCACTGCGCCTTGGCGCTCCTGCCGCTCAGCTCCGTCAGGCCCGTCAGGATCACGTCCCGCGTCTCGAGCACCTTCTTGATCTCGTTGAGCTTGAACTGGGTCTTCCAGTCCTTGTTGCCCTTGATCGCGGCCTCGACCGGCGTCCCCCACCGCATCGAGTCCCAGCCGTGCGGCTCATTGCGAAGCCCCGCGCCGGCCTCCATCGACCAGCACACCGACACGAACACAGCCAACGCCGCCAACACCCTCGTTGTCATCATCGCGCACCCCTCAATCCGCTCGCCACTCCCTCCAACGCAACACCTCGAACCAGACCACAGCCTACTTCCAATCCCGCCCTGGCGCCAGACGGCGCCACGATCGACGGCGGCCTTGTTGATCGCGCCGGACCCATCGGCCGCGAGGGCCGATCCGGGCTCACGCCGGCTGGATCGTGACGATGACCGACTTGGACGCGGGCGTGTTGCTCTTGTCCGCCACGCTGTCTAGCGGCACCAGCACGTTGGCCTCCGGGAAGTAGGTCCCCACGCACCGCCTCGGGATGTCAAAGGGCCTCACCAAGAAGCCCCGCCCGACCCGCGCCGCGCCGCCGAAGTGGCTCACCAGATCCACCCGCTGCCCGGCCTCAAGGCCCGCCTCCGCGACGTCCTCCGGGTTCATGAAGACCACCATCCGCTCGCCCTTGACCCCTCGGTAGCGATCGTCGAGCCCGTAGATCGTCGTGTTGTACTGATCGTGGCTGCGCAGGGTCATCATCATGTACTGACCCTCCCCCAGATCGTGGGCAGGGATCGGGTGCACGGTGAAGGCCGCCTTGCCCCCCTCGGTGGCCCAGGTGCGCTCGCGCGCCCCGTTGGGCATGACGAAGCCCGCCGGCTCGCGCACGCGGCGCTTGTAATCGGCGCAGCCCGGGATCACCTGGGCGATGAGATCGCGTATCCGGTCGTAATCCTCGACCAGCGCCCTCCAGTCCGGCCCGACCCCCTCGGGCAGGGTCGCCCTGGCGATCCCCGCCACGATGGCCGGCTCGCTCATCAACTGGTCGCTGGCCGGATCGGCGTGGCCCTCGGAGCGGTGCACGATGCTCATCGAGTTCTCCACCGTCACGAACTGCGGCCCGCTGGCCTGCGTGTCCCGCTCCGTGCGGCCCAGGCAGGGCAGGATCAGCGCCTGACGGCCCGTCACCAGGTGGGAGCGGTTGAGCTTGGTCGAGATCTGGACCGTCAGCGCGCACCGCTCCAGCGCCTCGGCCACCCGCGCCGTGTCGGGCGTCGCGGAGTGGAAGTTGCCGCCGAGGCT
The DNA here is from genome assembly GCA_005804885.1 of Pseudomonadota bacterium. Taxonomy (GTDB): domain Bacteria; phylum Myxococcota_A; class Bradymonadia; order Bradymonadales; genus SYOX01. The sequence goes on along the minus strand of SYOX01000154.1, from coordinate 2,440 downwards.
GACAAAAATCTTCGCGCGGCCATCGCGCATGGCCCGGATCGCCTCGACCGAGTCCAGGCCTGGCGCTCTGGGTGGCTCGAAGCCGAAGGTCGCCGAGAGCCTGTCGAGCAGCCCCGCCTTGGGGTTGGAGAGGATGCCCATGCTCCTGTCGCCCTGGACATTGCTGTGGCCGCGCACGGGGCAGACCCCGGCGCCGGGCTTGCCCACATTGCCCTTGAGCAGGAGCAGGTTGACGACCTCCTGGATGTTGGCCACCCCGTTCTTGTGCTGCGTCAGGCCCATCGCCCAGCAGGCGATCGTCGCCGAGGACTCGACGTAGATCCGCGCCACGGCCTCGATCTGCGCCCGCTCCACGCCGCTCTGCGCCACGATCTCGCCCCAGTCCGCCGCCTCAAGCGCCGCCTTGAAGTCCTCGAAGCCCTCCGTGTGCGCCTCGATGAAGGCCCGATCCAGGACAGCCCCCTCGGAGCCCGCGTCGGCCGCCAGCACCGCCTTCATGATCCCCTTGAGCAGCGCCACGTCGCCGTTGATCCGCACCTGCACGAACTCGCCGGCGATCGGCGTCCCTCGGCCGGTCAGCGTCGGCAGCACCTCCTGGGGGTGGATGAAGGACTCCAGGGCGCGCTCTCGCAGCGGGTTGATGCTCACGATCCGGCAGCCGCGCCGGGCCGCCTCCTGCAGGTGCGTCAGCATCCGGGGGTGGTTGGTGCCTGGGTTCTGGCCCAGGATGAAGATCGCCTCGGCCCGGGCGAAGTCCTCCAGGCTCACGGTCCCCTTGCCGACCCCGATGACCTCCGAGAGCCCGCGCCCGCTGGACTCGTGGCACATGTTCGAGCAGTCCGGCAGGTTGTTCGTCCCGAAGAGCCGCACGAAGAGCTGGTAGAGGAACGCGGCCTCATTGCTGGTCCGCCCCGACGTGTAGAACACGGCCTCGTCCGGCGACCCCAGCCCCTTGAGCCCCGCGCCGAGCACCTCGAAGGCCTCCTGCCAGGAGATCGGCGTGTAGGCGTTGGCGCCTTCGCGTCGGATCATGGGGTGGGTCAGCCGGCCCTGGGCCTCCAGCCAGTGATCGGACTGCTCCAGCAGCTCGGGGATCGACCACCGCGCGAAGAAGGCCGGCCCGACGCGGCCCCGCGTCCCCTCGGCGGCGACGGCCTTGGCTCCGTTCTCGCAAAACTCGAAGCTGGAGCGCTCGGCCGGCTCGGGCCACGCGCACCCGGGGCAGTCGAAGCCCTCGGGCTGGTTGGCCTTGAGCATCAGCCGTGCGCCGCGCCAGAGCCCCATCTCGCGCGCGACGTGCTCCATCGTGCTGATCAGGGCGCCCATGCCCCCGGCTGCCTTTTTGCTGTCCTGCGTCATCCTCGCCCCCTTACCGGACCCCTAGCCTGCGCTTGACCGCGTCGCTCAACCAGGGCGAGGCGTTCAGCGAGGCGCGGCCTGCCTCGCCGATGCTGTTTCTGCCGAGATCCAGGCGCTCCAGCCTCGCCAGCCAGCGCGATCCGGCCAGCGCCTCGGCGCCGGCGTCGCGGATGAGGTTGAGGGAGAGATCCAGCACCTGGAGGTCGGCCAGCGCCTCGCACTCGGCCAGCGCCTCTGCGCCGCGGTCGTCGATGTTGTTGAAGGACAGATCCAGCACCTTGAGCTGCCCCAGCGCGGGCCAGCGTGCGATGGCCTCGACCATCGGGCCGGTCAGGCTGGACAGGCGCTGCCTCGGGTCGGTGCTCATCTTCAGGATGGTCAGCGGCGCGAGCCACGTCGAGCGGCCCAGCGCCTCCAGCGCCGCTGCGTCGATCTGGCCCGTGTCGACGGACATCGCCCGCACGAGCGGCCAGGCGCGCGGCGGCGAGGCGTCGGGGGAGGGCGACAGGGCGCCGGCGTGATCGTAGAGGAGGGCGGTCCAGCGGCCGCGGGCGCGCCGCTCGGCGTCCGGCCAGCCCGTCAGCAGGCCCTGGGCGTAGTCGAGGCCAATCTGCGCGCTGTCCGCCGGCCACCGCTCGAAGAGGTCGCACACTCTGTCCCAGGCCCTCCGCGAGGGCTCGCCGTAGAGGATCTCGCGAAGCTCGGTGAGGTGATCGCCCATCATACGGCGGCATTGTCCCGCATCGCCCCGCTCAAGTCCATACAGGCGCAGCGGGAGGGGGCAGGGCACAGGTTTGCTCAGTGAAGCCTGAAGTCCTGCCGCGCTCGCCGATCGCCCCACGCTCCTCGCACCGCCCTTCGGGACGGGCTCGTCGGGTGGGGCTTGGAGGCGCGGGGGGGCTGCGCCCGTTGGGCGCAGGCCAGCGGGCGGGCCAGGGCGGATCGCAGGGGCGGATCAGCGCGTCGAAGTGGGCCTGTGGATTGGGGTTTTCACGCCCCCTGGTGTCGACATCGGTCGTGCGCTGGCCTGCGACCGACCGGGCGCAGCCCACCCTGAGCTTGTCGCCCCACCCGACGAGCC
>SYOX01000153.1 GCA_005804885.1 Pseudomonadota bacterium | reverse complement strand
CGTCATTTCGCCTTGAACATCATTAAACAAGACCCCAACCGTAAGCTCGGTGTCGCCAACTCACGCAAACGGGCTGGCTGGGATCGTAACTACCTGCTCAGCCTACTCTCCACGGCACGCGCCTAGAACTCGATTGCCCTGTCCACACACATTGTCTTCAGAAGGGCGACCTGCACCTCCATGGCCCTTCACCGGGGGTTTCATGGAGAGAATACTTGAGCCCGAGGTGATGGACGGCCAGGAGCAGTCCGACGCCTACGCCCGCGCCGACTTCGCCGCCGTCAACCAGGCCTTCGTCGAGCGCTTCTGCGACCTCTTCCCCGACCAGACCAGCGGCCGCTTCATCGACCTGGGCTGCGGCCCGGCCGACATCCCCGTGCGGCTTTGCCGCGCGCTGCCCGGCGTCACCGTCTGCGCCATCGACGCCTCGCCTCCCATGCTGGCGCTCGCCCTCCAGGCCGTCCGCGACGAGGGCCTCGACGACCGGATCGAGCTCGTCGAGGGCTACGTCCCCGTCCACCTCTCCCCCCCCAGGCGCTTCGACGCCGTCATCTCCAACAGCCTCCTGCACCACCTGCCCGATCCCGACGCCCTCTGGCGCCAGCTCGCCGACGTCGCCTCCCAGGGGGCCTGCGTCCTCGTCGTCGACCTCATGCGCCCTGACTCCCGCGAGGCCGCCGAGGACATCGTCCAGACCTACGCCGCCGACGAACCCGAGGTCCTGCGCACCGACTTCTACTGCTCCCTCCTGGCCGCCTTCACCCCCCAGGAGGTCCAGGCCCAGCTCGACCGCCACCCCGCCCTGGCCGACCTCCGCGTCCACGTCATCAGCGACCGCCACCTCGCCGTCTGGGGACACTGCCGCTGACCTCGCCGCCCGAGGCCGGGCGCCCTCAGATCAAGAACCTCCCCCGCCCGCCCAGCATCGACCTCGCCCCTTGAAGCTTCTCATCCCCCTGGCGTCTGAGCGGCTGGCCTGCCTCTCTCGGGCGGGCCCGCTCAAGACGAGAGAGGACCATGAAGATCCTGCAGATCAAGGCTGTGCGCGCGCCAGAGCTCCCGTCGGGGAGCTTGATCGACGGGCGCTTTGAGATTACCGACAGACTCGGCAGGGGCGGCTTCTCGGTCGTCTACCAGGCCCTCGATCTCCTGACCGGCGCCCCCGTCGCCCTCAAGCTGCTCGACCAGGACCTCCCCGAGAGCCACGCCGTCTCCATCCTCCAGCGCTTCGAGCGCGAGGCCAGCACGCTGACCGGCCTCTCCCACCCCCACATCGTCCAGGCCCGCGCGGCAGGCACCCACGCCCTCACCGGCCAGCCCTACATCGCCATGGACCTGCTCGACGGCCAGGGTCTCGACGCCCTCCTGATCCGGAGGGGGGCGCTCAGCCCCGCCCGCGCCCTGAGCCTGCTCAAGCCCTGCCTGGAGGCGCTGGCCGTGGCCCACGCCGCAGGGATCGTCCACAAAGACCTCAAGCCCTCCAACTTCTTCATCGCTCGACCCGATCAGCCCGACGAGGCCATGCTCATCCTCGACTTCGGCGCCGCCACCCTCAACGCCCTGCCCGACGCGCGGCTGACCCTCAACGGCGAGATGATCGGCACCCCCCAGTACCTCGCCCCCGAGTACATCCGCGACAACATCGTGACCTGCGCGCTGGACGTCTATCAGCTCGGCCTCGTCCTCGTGGAGATGCTCACCGGCGCCGTCGCCGTCGGAACCCACAACCCCGCCCTGTGCCTGATCTTCCACTCCCGGGGCGACCTGGACATCCCCGCCGAGCTTCGATCCAGCCCCCTCGGCCCCGTCCTCCAGCGCGCCCTGGCCCTCGATCCTGCCGACCGCTTCCCCGACGCGGCAGCCCTGCTCGACGCCCTCAATGCCCTCGACCCGTCCTCCCTGCCCGATCTGAGCCGGCGCGCTCGCGGCGCCTCCCTCTCGCCCAGCTACCACGGCCAGCTCCGGGCGCTCGCCCTCGACGCCCCCGACGAAGACGCCACGGCCCTCATCATCAAGGCAGACCCCTCGCTCGTCGTCGTCGAGGCGCTGGAGCCTGTTTCCATCAAGGCCCTGGAGCCTGCCTCTCACGATCGCACCTGGAGCCGACTGGGGGCCTTGTTGGCGCTGCTGGCCTTGCTCGGCGGCGCGGCGCTGATCGCCCTTGGCGCTGTGGCCCTCGACACCCCGGAGCGGGCCGCGGGCTCCGCCGCTAACCCCCCCAGCCAGGGCGCCGACGAGGTGATCGTCGCTCGTCGCTCGATCCAGATCGCAGAGGTCGCTCGGTCCGCGCCTCGATCATCATCGAAGAAGTTGTTGAATTTGGACGAGGTTCATCGAAAAAACGAGGGGGTCGGAGGTGGTGAGGGGGCGAAGGTTCGAGCCGGAGCCGGCGTGGGTTCTCGGTTGAGCGTGTTGTCGGTCAAGTCGGTCGAGAGCTCGGGTCACCCCAGCGAGGCGGGGCCTGGGAACTTGCTGGACGGCGATCCGTCGACGGTCTGGGCGGGGTGCAGCGGCGAGGCGCGGTGGGTGTCGATGGGGCTGTCGTCGGGGTCGGAGGTGAGGGGGTTCGTGGTGGCGCTGGGCTATGATCTGGATCTGCCGGAGGGCGGCGCGCCGGCTCGGGTGCGGGTGGTCGCGGAGGGGGGGCGTGCGCGCGAGATCGAGGTCGAGCGTCGGCCTGGGCTTCAACGGATCGCGCTCGACAGGCCGCTCAAGGCCGAGGTGTTGAGGTTTGAGCTGCCCGCCGGGGTCCACGCGCTCGGGGAGCTTCAGATCTGGGGCGTGCCATCGGGCGGGTGAGGCGTGGGCTCCGAGATGGGGACGTTGCGGTCGGTGCACCGGTGTGCCCTCGGGCGGGTGAGGTGTGGAGGTTCGGCGTGCCCGGCGTCTGCGACTGGTCGGAGCGGAGAGGGCGCGTTGGAGCCTGGAGGGCATTTCTGGAGACGGGTTCAGGGCAGGGCGCTTTGGGTGAGGTTGGTGAGGCGGGCGTAGTTCAGGGTGCCGACGACGGTGTGCTGGATGTTGCCTTCGGGGTCGATGATGAGGGTGGTGGGGTAGCCCTGGAGGCGGAGGCTGTGTTTCGTGGCGATCGAGCCGGCGAGGATGGGCCAAGTGACGCCCATCCTGAGGGCGCCGGCCAGGGCTTGATCGGGCGCGCCTGACTCCATGACGACGCTGTAGAGCTGGATCTGGTCCTTGTCCTTGATGGCGTCGTGGAAGCGGGCGAAGTCGGGCAGCTCTCGCTTGCAGGGCTCGCACCACGTGGCGAAGAAGTTCAGCACGACGACCTTCCCGCGGAGGCTTTGGAGCGTGACGGTCTGACCGTCCGGGGAGCGCAGGGCGAGGGGCGGGGCGGGCGCGCCGATTTTTTTCTCCTTGTTTTTCAAAGGGTTGGCCAATCGGGGAGGGCGTGGGGGCTGGCCGGTGCCGAGCTCCGAGGCGCCGTCGCGGGGTGCCCAGACGCGGACGGTGGAGCCGTCGGGGCGAGTCTGGATGTGTTCGACGTAGTTTCCGACGATCTGGGGCTGTGGCGGGGTGGGGAGGGGCTGGTCGCGCTCGGCCACGACGGCTGGGCCGCTCGCGGGGGTGTTGAGCTCTGCGAGCGCGTCGCGGCCGAGGTCGGTGATGTGTTCGCCGAGGGCGAGCCAGGTGACCGCGGCCAGGGTGGCCAGCAGGACGGCCCCGACGAAGACCTTGACGGCGGGGGGCGTGGGGCGACGCTCGGAGACGCCGTCGGAACGATCAACGCCGTCGGAGACGCCGTCGGCACGATAGACGCCGTCAGCACGATAGACACCATCGGCACGATAGACGCCGTCGGAGACGCCGTCGGCACGATAGACGCCGTCGGCACGATAGACGCCGTCGGCACGATCAACGCCGTGATGCCGTCGGCCTGGATCGGAGGCGCCGTTGGAGGGGCCGTGGGCGCGGTGGAGATCGGGCTTGTTGTCGACGAGGCCGACGAGGGCGCCGATGGGTCGGCTGGAGGGGAGGTCGCGGGCGGCCAGTTCGAGGGCGGGGCTGGGTTTGAAGGCCGGGGGGAGGCCGGGGGGCCTTGGGGCGGGGCGGCGCTCGGGGATGGGCAGGGGCGCGTTGGGATCGAAGGTTCGTCTGGTCTGGGGCAGGGCCTGCTCGCTCCGCTCTGTCGAGGGGGTTGGCGGGTCGGGGTCGAAGGTGGGCATGTCGAGTTCGGGCCAGCGCGCGTCGTCCAGCCCGGGATCGAGCGGGTCGACCTCGGGGAGCTCGGGCCAGTGGCCGAAGGCGTCGCGGGGGTCGCGGGTCTGGGGGAGGAAGGGGTCGTCGTCGTCGAGGGGTGGGCCGAAGAGGGCGTCAACGAGCGCGTCCTGCGAGACGGGGAAGAGGGCGCGGCAGCCGACGCACCGGATCTGCACCTCGGGGTCGAGCCCTGGATCGTCGGGTGTCGCGTTGAGGGTGTCGCAGACGGGGCACTGGGTCTTCATGGCGTTTCGGGGTCGTGCGTGCAGGGGCGCAGGTGGAGTATGGCGGGTGGGGTCGTCGGAGGCAACCGGAGGGGGGACAAGCGCCTGGGATCTGGGATAAGATCGGCCGGGTTGGGGTTGATGGGCTTGGGAGGCTTGCGTGGGTTGGATCTGGTTGGCGTTCTTCGCTTCGGGGATCGCGGGGTTGAGCTATGAGGTGGCGTGGCTGAGGTACCTGTCGCACCTCTTCGGGGCGTCGACGCCGGCGGTGGCGACGACGGTGTCGGTCTTCTTCACGGGGCTGGCGCTGGGGGCGTGGGCGGGCGGGCGGGTCTTTGATCGGCTGGAGCGGCCCGTGGCGGCCTACGCGGCGTTGGAGCTGTGCATCGGGGTGACGGCCTCGCTGGTGCCGCTGGTCTTCCGGCTCCTGGACGGCTGGCTGGTGGTCGACGGGGCCGGCGAAGGGGGGGGGCTGGGGGTCTTGCTGGCGGGCTCGCTGGGGCTGATGATCGTGCCGACGACCTTGCTGGGGGCGACCTTCCCGGCGATGGCGTCGGTCTTGCGCGCGATGGACAACCCGGTGGGCTCGACGGGGCTTTTCTATGGCGTCAACACGCTCGGCGCGGTGGTCGGCTGCCTGGGGGTGTCCTTCGTCGCGCTGCCGGCGCTGGGGCCTGGGGCCACGACCTGGGCGCTGGCGGTGATGAACGCGGGGATCGCGCTGGCGGTCTGGTGGGCCAGCGGGCGTCTGGACGCCGCGGCCGCCGGGGTGGCGTCGGCCAGATCGGAGGCAGCGGGCGGCGAGGCCTCGGAGGTCGCGGGCGAGCTTGGGGGGCAAGGCGCGGGAGAGGGCAAGGCGGCGTTTCCGTTGGCGGGGGCGCTGGCGCTGGCGGGGGCCAGCGGCTTCGTCTCGATCGCGGTCGAGGTGCTCTGGATCCGGGGTCTGGCGCTGTCGTTCACGGCCTCGGTCTATGTCTTCTCGCTGGTGCTGGCGGCCTTTCTGGTGGGCATCGGGCTGGGGTCGCTGGCCCTGGGCGGGATCTTCAAGCGGCGGGCGGCGACGTCGACGCACCTGGTGATGTTGTACCTGGGGGCGGGCCTCGGGGTCTGGCTGACCTTGTCGCTCTTTCCGGAGTTGATGCCGGTGAGCCTGTCGCTGATGTCCAGCGGGGCGGTGTCGAGCTGGTCGGGCTTCCTGGGATCGATGGGGTTGATGTCGGTGCTGGTGATGTTGCCCTCGACGCTGGCGATGGGGGCGTCCTTGCCCCTCTTGATCGGGATGGCCACGCGGGGTCGAGGCGAGGCCAGCAGGGCGGCGGGGCGCATCTATGGGATCAATACGGTCGCGGGGGTGCTCGGCAGCCTCGCGGGGACCTTCTGGCTGATGCCCTGGCTGGGGGTGTCGAAGGCCCTGGCGCTGATGGCGGCCTGCTTCGGGGTGATCGCGCTGACCTGCGCCTTGATCGGGGGCGTCGATCGTCGCCTTGCGGTCGCCTGCGGGGTGTGGGTGTTGAGCATCGGGGGGCTCTCGGTCGGCGGCTTGAGCCCGGAGATCAACCCGCTCAAGGAGCGCTTTGGTCAGGAGCTGCGCTTCTACGAGGACGACCCCTCGGGGACGATCACGATCCACGAGGACGCGCGGGGGGTGCTGGAGCTGAGGCTCAACAACCAGCACGGGCTGAGCAACACGGCGCCGGCCACGGTCGAGATGCAGTACACGCTCGGCCACCTGCCCATGGCGCTGCACCCGGCGCCCAGGCGCGCGCTGCTGATCGGCTTCGCCACGGGGACGACCCTGTCTGCGATGGCCGAGCACGGCGTCGAGCGGCTCGACTGCGTCGAGCTTGTCGAGCGGGTGCTGGATCTGGCCCCCTGGTTCGAGTCCGTCAACCAGCGCGTCGCCGCGAACCCCGCCGCCCACCTCGTCGCCGCGGACGGCCGCCGCTTCGTCGCCTCGCCGGGGGCGCAGTACGACGTGATCGTCGGGGACCTCTACATGCCGCGCGATCCCGGCGTCGGCGCGCTCTACAGCCTGGAGCATTTCCGCAGCATCCGCGCGAGGTTGTCGCGCGACGGGGTCTTCGTGGCGTGGCTGCCGCTCTTCCAGATGGGGCCGCAGGAGGTGGCCTCGGTGGTGCGGACCTTCCTGGAGGTCTTCCCCGAGGCGGAGGGGTGGGTGGGCAACTGGGTGGCCAGCTCCCCGGTGCTCGGGCTCGTCGGGTGGGCCGGCGCGCCCTTCGCGCCCGAGGGCGTCGACGCGCAGCTCCAGGCGCGGGTGATGGCCTCGCTGGAGCGCGCTCCCGGCGTCGGGGCCTTGCCGGCGGGCGGCTCCTTCGTCGTCTCCAGAGGGAAGGACGAGCGCTTCCCGACTCGGCGGCTGCTTGGCCCCGCCCACCTGCGGGCCTGGGCCGGTCAGGCGCCGATCAACAACCTGGAGCGCCCCCTGATCGAGTTCTCGGCGCCCCGATCGCTGATGGAGGCCGCGCTGTCCAGGCGGCCGCTGGCTGGCGCCAACCTGGAGCGCATTGCTCAGATCGGGACCTTGAGCCCGCAGGCCTGGCAGCGGCCTTCATCCGAAGTTCCTTGAGAGAGCGGGATGGGTGGGGTAAAGATAGGACAACTGCCAGGTTGACAAGCCCTCGGGGACGCTGATGGACATCAACGCGCAACTTGTGAGCCTTCGCGAGACGCTCTTCCAGGCGCCGAGCACCTCGACCTGGGAGCGCTTGTGCGAGCAGCTCACCGAGCTGCCCGAGGGCGAGTGCCTGGAGGTGGCCCTGGATTACGCCCAGGAGCACCTGAGCCGCTGGCCCGACGCCCTCAGGCAGGCCCCCCGGCGGTGGGTCCCGCTCTTGCTGGCGGGCCTCCCCGACCCCCGCCTCAAGCTGGTCCGGCGGCTGGATCTGGGGCGCCAGCCGCTCGGAGTCGAAGGGGCCAAGCGGCTCGCCCGGTGCCCCAACCTCAGCGCCCTGACCATGCTCGTGCTCCACGACAACAACCTCGGCGCCGAGGGCGCCCGCGCGCTGGCCGACTCGCCCCACTTCGGCGGGCTCAGGCACCTGGTCGTCGCCTCCAACCGGATCGGGGTCGAGGGCGCCCTGGCCTTGACGCGCGGCGGTCGCCTCCCCAACCTCCGAGTGCTCGACTTGAGCTGGAACGCGCTGTCGCCCGGCCGAGGTCAGGTGCTCTCCGAGCTTGGCGCCTTCGGCCAGCTTGAGCGCCTGGTGCTGGCGGCCAACGACTTGCGCCGAGAGGGCGTCGAGGGGCTGGCCGAGGCGCCCATCCTGGACACGCTCCTGGCGCTGGACCTGTCCACCAACGCCCTCTGTGACGAGGGCGCCGAGGCCTTCTTCTCCTCCCCCCGCCTCGGGCTCCTGCGCCAGCTCAGAGTGTGCGACAACGCCCTGGGCCAGCGCGCGCTCCAGGCGCTGGCCCAGGCCCCCGCGCTCGGCGGCCTCGTCTCCCTCAACCTCGCCGGCAACCGCGTGGGGCCGGGCGGCGGCAGGGCGCTGGCCTCAAGCCGCACCCTGCGCCAGCTTGAGGTCCTGGACCTGAGCGCCGCCGACCTCGACCCCGGCGCCGCCTGCGCGCTGGCCGGCTCGGGCGTGCTCGACACCGTCCGCCACCTGGATCTCTTCCAAAACGCGATCGGGGCCGAGGGCGTCGCGGCCTTGGCCGACAGCCCCCACGTCGAGCACCTGCGCCACCTCTACATCGGCGCCAACGGCCTTGGCGACGCCGGCGTGCAGGCGCTGGCGGCCTCAAGATCCATGGCGGCGCTCGAAGGCCTGGAGCTGTCCGAGAACCAGATCGGAGCCGAGGGCGCCCGCGCGCTGGCCCGCTGGCCCTCGCTCGCGGGCGTCCAGACCCTCTCCTTGTGGGACAATGAGCTTGACGACGAGGCCGCCGCGGCGCTGACCCGCTCTCCCTTCCTCGGCGCGCTCGACAAGCTCAACCTGTCCAACAACCGCATCGGCTGCGCGGGCGCAGAGGCGCTGGCCGACGCCCCTGCCCTCAAGTCGCTGCGCGCGCTGTCGCTGACCAACAACCCCATCGGCGATCGCGGCCTCAAGGCGCTCCAGTCCTCCGCCCACCTCAGCGACGCGGTCAAGGCCTCGATCGCCACCCAGCGGATGGCCGCGCCCGGCGAGGGCAGGGCTTGAGGCCCACCACCTCCTGACGCCCTGTCGCCATCTGCACCGCCAGGCAGGCTCATCGAAGGTACAGGGGTCCGCGACGCTTGGAGAGCGCCCCGGGACCCTGGCACCCGCGGGGGCTCGTCGGCTGGGGCCGGTCGCCGCCCCGCTCCGGACTGGCTTGCACTTTTTTTTTAATGTATGGATGGGGTCGTGGGTCCAATAAGTATCGCGCTGGGCGTCGATGGATCAGCCAGGGGCTGAATCGCTTCTCAAAACGAACCTCATCTTGAGGTAACGGAGGGGGATCATGTCTGTTTTTGTCAACAAGATCAAAGGTTTGAGGTTGGTTGTCTTCTTCGGTGCGCTCTCCCTGCTGGCGGGGTGCGGCGGAGGTGGTGGCGGCGAGGAGCTGGAGGAGGACGAGGCCTTCGCCGAGGCGATCCCGAACGACGACATCCTGGGTGTGGACGTGGGCGCGGAGTCGGGTCAGGGCTTGACGCTGGAGCAGGGGTTGGAGGGTGAGCCCTCGCGGATCGCGGAGCACGCGGTCAAGACGGCCAACCGGATCAAGGCGGCGCGCGAAGCGACGCACGAGGTGGTCGAGCAGATCCTGTCGGGAGAGGGCGGGGAGCAGGTGGAGGTCGGGGGTCTGGACTGTCGGGTGTTCAAGAAGGACATCGGCGAGCAGTCCTGGAAGCTGAGTTCTTGCCTGAAGCAGGCCCGCGCCAAGCGCTTCGTGTTCAAGCTGGAGGGGGCGGCCCAGGGGTCGTCGGACTTCGTGATCGTGATGGCGGGCGAGGGGGCGGTGCTGCCGCGGGCTGAGGGGAAGCGTCGGGGCGCGGGGCGGATCGGGTACAACCTGGACGCCCTCAACACGCTGACGGGCGAGGGGCCGACGGGCAAGGTGGCGATCGGCTATCGGGCGGCGGGCCGCTTCCGGCAGGTGGTGGCGGCGTTCAAGGGCTTCAAGGCGGCGGGGTCGGACGAGGACTTCTCGGCGGTGTATCGCTTCCGACAGGTGATCGGCCGGGGCGGGTCGCTGAAGTTCATCTTCAAGGCGGATGTGTTGAGCGTCGACAACGGCACGCTGAGCGAGGACAGCGATGGTGAGGACGAGATCGGGCGTGTGTCGATGGCATTTTCGCGGGCGGGCAGGGCGCGGGTGGCGGCGGTGGCCTGCGGCGGCAGCCTGGGTCAGCGCTGCGTGCACGTCCGGGAGTGCTTCGAGACCGACGGGGTGGTGACCTTCGGCAGCCTGGTGCAGGAAGAGGGCGATCTGCCGCAGTTCGACGCGACGGCGTGCCCGGGTGAGGCCGACTTGCCCTTCCCGGAGGACGAGCCGCCTTCGGAGGGTGAGGTGGAGCCGGACGATGGCGACAACGGCGGTGACATCCCCGGGCCGGCGGTCGAGGAGCCGAGCGCGGACGCCACCCAGGAGGGGTAGGGCGTCGAGCGCCTGTCCGGGGAGGGCTCGCGTCGCCATCGGGCTCGCCTGCCCCGGCCTCCTCTTCCTGAACAGCTTATGAGCCGGGGCGCCCTTGCCCCAAGGCAGAAGGCCCCCGCAGCGATCGCTGCGGGGGCCTTCTGCCTTGGGGCAAGGGCGCCGATCGGCGCGCGTGGCTACATGTTGTTGAGCTTGACGCCGAGGTCGATGTGGAGGGCGCCGTTGCTCTGGATGGAGAAGGTGCTGCGGGGGATGTGGAGGGTGCCGGTGTCGTCGAAGGAGAAGAAGCCGCCGGGGACGTGGAGGGTGCCGGTGTCTTCGAAGGCGACGCCGCCGCCGTTGGTGTGGAGGGTGCCGGTGTCGTCGAAGGAGAAGAGGCCGGCCTCGGCGTGGAGGGTGCCGGTGTCGTCGAAGGAGAAGAGGCCGCCGGGGATGTGGAGGGTGCCGGTGTCTTCGAAGGCGAGCAGGTCGGTCATCTCGGCGCTGACGGCGTCGATGACGAGGCTGTGGCCGGCGGCGCTCTTGACGATGCGGGCGTTGAAGGCCGCGCCCTCGGCGTTGATGGCGTCGCGGACGTTGATGAGGGACATCGAGGTGGTGACGTCGACGGCCAGGGTGTCCTCGCCCATGGTCAGCCAGAGGGTGCCCGAGCCGAAGAGGGCCGACCGGATGCTGGACTGGAAGGGGGCCGAGGCGATGGTCTGGCCGATGGCGGTGGCGACGAAGCCGCCGGGGATGTGGAGGGTGCCGGTGTCATCGAAGGCGTTGATGCCGTTGGGGATGTGGAGGGTGCCGGTGTCATCGAAGGCGGCGGGGTTGTTGCCGGACTCGGAGGCGATCATGAGGCGGTGGTGGACGCCGTTGTTGACGACGGCGGCGCGGACGCGGCCCCTGCGGGCGTTGATGGCGGCGGCGATGTCGTAGGCGGACATGGAGGCGGTGACGGAGATCTTGACCATCCCGGCGGTGGTATAGATGAAGAGCTGGCCGACGCCGAAGCCGGCCGGCAGGTTGGGCTTGGCGATGGGCTCGGAGGCCCAGACGGGCGCGACCGCGACGCGGGTGGTGATCATGTCGAGGCTCAGGGCGCCGGTCTCGTCGACGACGGCGGCGCCTGCGGCGAGGGAGAGGCTGCTGGCGCCGTCGGCGGCCATGGCGCCGTGGCCCATCAGGGCGAGCTGCCCGAGGGTCAAGGCCAGCCCGAGGGCGAGCCGCCCGAGGGCAAGCTGCCCGAGGGCGAGCCGCCCGAGGGCGAGCCGCCCGAGGGCCGGGTGGCAGACCTTGGCGCGGCTCTGGAAGGGAGAGTCGATGCCGCACCCCTCCGTGGGGAGCGTGCACTCGGGGGTGTTTGAGGGGTGAGGTGTGTGGTTCATGATGTCCTTCCTTGTCTTCCGAGGTGCTGTTCATCGGCGTCCGCCAGGCGCCGGTGTGGTCAGGCGCTCGTCCTTGAGCGACCTGAGGGCTTCCTGATCTTGGAATCGGAGGGTGGGGGGAGGTCCTTGAGGGGGAAAGTGGGTGGTCTTGTCGGGGAGGTGGAGGGCGGGGAGGGTCGCGGGAGGATAAAGCAGTTGCGCGGCATGGCGCTTGGGGGTATGGTGCGGCTCGCGGCGGCGGGAAGCATCGGATCGCCACGAGCTTGAGTCACAGATCCTTGACTCGATGGGTCTGGTCGGTTAATGAGCCCGGCAGAATCCGGATTCGCGGTGGGATGAGCAAGATCCCCTTCGTCATGAAAGGACGGTCCGCGACCAACCCTCCACACAATCTCTGGTACCCACTGAGATGTTCAAACCATCAAGCAATTCTCAAATGTTGCTGGACCGCACTTCGGGAATGGTCCGGTCTGAGGCGAGCAGGTGGTCGGTCGTGGCGCGTCGGGTGATGTGGGTCGCGTTCGGGGTCGTCCTGGCGTCGGCGTTGGCCGGCTGCATCGAGGATCCCAAGCGCGACATCCTGGACCCGGTCAGCGACTCGGCGGACATCAGCGCCTACATGTACAACCTGCTGCTGGCCGTATGCAGCGTGATCATGGTGATCGTGGCGGCGTGGTTCACCTACTCGGTGGTGCGCTTCCGCAAGCGGCCTGACGACGACGGGGAGCTGCCGCCGCAGATCCACGGCCACACGCAGCTGGAGGTGGCCTGGACGATCATCCCGACGTTGATCGTCATCGCGATTACGATCCCGACGATCATCAACATCTTCGAGTTGGAGCGGCGCCCGGGTGAGGGCGAGCCTGTGACGAAGATCGAGGTCATCGGCAAGCAGTGGTGGTGGGAGTATAATTACAAGGATGAGGGCTTCATGACGGCCAACGAGATGCATGTCGAGGTGGGCACGACGGTGCAACTCGAGATGACAGCGGCCGACGTCATCCACGCCTTCTGGGTTCCGCAGGTCACGGGCAAGCGCGACGCGACGCCGGGCCGTGTCTACGAGATGTTCTTCAACGTGCGCGAGCCGGGCGAGTACATCGGGCAGTGCGCGGAGCTTTGCGGCTCCAGCCACGCCTTGATGGGCATCAAGCTCTTCGCGCACCCGAAGGAGGGGCCCAACAGCTACGCGGCCTGGGTGGCGAGCCAGAAGAAGGCGGCCGAGCCGCCCCGCAGCCCGGAGGCGCAGCGCGGCAAGGAGCTCTTCATGCAGAAGGGCTGCATGCGGTGCCACAACATCAGCGGCGACGCTCGGACGGAGCTGCACCCGAAGGCGCGCCGTCGGGAGACGGGCCCGGATTTGACGCACGTGGGCTCTCGGACGACGATTGCGGCGCTGACCTTGAAGAACACGCGCGAGAACATCGCCCGCTGGGTGCATGATCCTCAGTCAATCAAGCAGGGCGCGTTGATGGGCGACCCGCGCTTCAACACCGTGCAGGTCAGCAAGGAGGAGGCCGAGGCCATCGCGAGCTACCTCTTCAGGTTGAAGTAGCGACCCCTCGGTGGCTGGATCGGGCCTGGGCGTCGCCGCCTGGGCCATGCTGAATGAATGTGAGATCGACGAGGTCGACAGGAGTGCGAATGGCTTCGCAAACGGCGGATTCGATGGCCCCCATCATGCATTTCGCCAGGCCGACGGTATACGGCCTGACGGATTGGCTCACGACGGGGGATCATAAGAAGATCGGGGTGCTCTACGCCATCTCGTCGCTGATCTTTCTGGTGATCGGCGGCTTCGAGGCGCTCTTGATGCGCCTGCAGCTGGCCGTGCCCGACAACACCTTCCTGGACGGGCACACCTTCAACGGCCTGGTGACGATGCACGCCACCACGATGGTCTTTCTGGCCGTCATGCCGCTGACGGCTGCCTTCGCCAATTATTTCATACCCTTGCAGATCGGCGCGCGCGACGTTGCCTTTCCGCGGCTCAACGCCTTCAGCTTCTGGACCTTCCTGGTTGGCGCGCTGATCATCAACGCGAGCTTCTTCTTCGGCGAGGGGGCGCCGGCGGTCGGCTGGTTCGGCTACGCGCCCTTGACGGGTGCGGACTACGCCGGCTCGGGGGTGGACTTCTGGTTCCTGGGTCTGGCGGCGCTGGCGGTCTCTTCGATGGTCGCCGGGACGAACTTCATCGTGACGATCCTCAACATGCGCTGCCCGGGGATGACGCTGATGCGGATGCCGGTGTTGACCTGGATGATCTTCATCATCCAGTTCCTGCTGGCCTTCAGCTTCCCGCCGATCCTGGTCGGGCTGATCCTGCTGGGCTTTGATCGGATGTTCGGGACGGTCTTCTACACGGTGTCGATGGGCGGCGATCCGCAGCTGTGGCAGCACCTCTTCTGGCTCTTTGGCCACCCGGAGGTCTACGTCCTGATCCTGCCGGCGATGGGCATCGTCTCGGAGATCCTGCCGGTCTTCAGCCGCAAGCCGCTCTTCGGCCAGTCCTTCATCGTCTTCTCGGGGATCTTCATCGGCTTCGTCGGCTTCGGGGTCTGGGCCCACCACATGTTCACGGCGGGCATGGGGCCGCTGGCGGACGCGGCCTTCGCCACGACGACGGCCATCATCGCGGGGCCCACGGGCGTGAAGATCTTCAACGGGCTCGCGACGCTCTGGAAGGCCAAGATCACCTTCACGACCCCGATGCTTTTTGCGCTGTCCTTCATCCCGATGTTCACCATCGGCGGCTTGAGCGGGATCATGCTGGCCAGCCCGCCGCTGGACATCCAGGTGCACGACTCCCACTCCGTCGTGGCCCACTTCCACTATGTGCTCGTCGGCGGCTCGATCCTGGCGCTCTTCGGCGGCCTCTACTTCTACTTCCCCAAGGTCACCGGCCGGATGATGAACGAGACGCTGGGCAAGATCCACTTCTGGCTCTTCCTCATCGGCTTCAACCTGACCTTCTTCCCGATGCACTTCCTCGGCAACCAGGGCATGCCCCGGCGCATCTACACCTTCCCGGCCGACGCGGGCTGGAACGTCCTCAACGCCATGGCGACCATCGGGGTCTTCTTCATGGTCGCCGGCACGGCGCTGCTGGCCTACAACCTGATCGTCAGCTACCAGCGCGGTCGGCTGGCCGGCAACGACCCCTGGGATGCCAGCACGCTCGAGTGGCTGACCGACTCGCCGCCGCCGGTCTTCAACTTCTACTTCACGCCCACCGTGCGCAGCGAGCGCCCGATGTGGGATCACAAGCGCACCGAAGGCATGCAGATCGAGGCTCCGGGTACCGTCGAGCAGATTCACATGCCCTCGCCGTCCTGGATTCCCATCATCGTCGCGGTCCTGATCGGGGTGCTCCTGACCGGCTTCCTGTACACGACCTTCGGCTCGGAGACGGCCTGGATGGGCTTCGTGGTCGCCGCCTCGGCCGCCCTCGGGCTCATCATCTCGGCCTACAAGTGGGTCACGCAGCCGGTCTGATTGGTTAGCGCACGACGCGCCCACCTGCGGGCGCTTCCTTTGGAGAGAGCCCAATGTTGTCGGCAGAAGCTGCACACACGGACACGCACGACGCTCACGACGCTCATGGCCACCATGATCTGGTCGAGAACAACTTCATGGGGGTGCCCAACATCAAGTTGGCCATGTGGGCGTTCCTCGGCTCGGAGTGCATGTTCTTCGGATCCCTCATCGGCACCTACTTCTTCTACAAGGGCAAGAGCCTCGCGCCGCCCCACCCGGCCGAGATCTTCGACATCCAGATCACCACGATCTCGACCTTCCTGCTGCTGATGAGCTCGCTGACGATGGCGCTGGGCGTCGACAGCATGAAGACCGGCAAGTCCATGCGCGCCCGGAACTTCATCCTGGCCACCGCCCTGCTCGGCGCCTGCTTCGTCGGCTTCCAGGTCTTCGAGTTCAGCCACTTCGCCCACATGGGCCTGGGCCTCGGGACCAACCTCTTCGGCTCGAGCTTCTACGTCATGACCGGCTTCCACGGCACCCACGTCACCGTCGGGGTCATCTGGTTGCTCATGATGGCCGCCCTCATCCATAATGGTCACATCGAGCCCGGCCGATATCTGCCCGTCGAGGTGGGCGGTCTCTACTGGCACTTTGTCGACATCGTCTGGATCATCATCTTCACCTTCGTCTACCTGCTTGAATTCGCGAGCAAAATCCTATGAGCGATCACGCAGCCCACAGCCACGACCACGACCACGACGGCCACGATCACAGCCACTCGCACGATCACGGGGGTGGGCATGGGCACGGGGGCGAGCAGCCGCACTCGCACAAGAGCCTCTACATCAAGGTCGGCGCCCTCTTGACCTTCTTGACCTTCGTCGAGCTGGTCGTCCTGCCGGACATCCTGGCGATGATCGGCATCGCCGCCCTGCCGGTGATGGCCGTCAACACGCTGCTCGTCGTCCTGTCGGTCGCCAAGCTGCTCTTCGTCGTCGGCATCTTCATGCACCTGAAGGACGACCGCCGGATCTACACGCTCCTGTTCGTGTCGCCGGCCATCATCGCCTTCTTCATGATCACCGTCCTGTCCCTCATGGCCATCGCGCACTTCAACTACCCGAAGATGGCCTACGCCACGACCAACGTCCGCAGCGGCGACGTCGTCCTGCCCGTCGCCTGGAGCGAGGCGGACTTCTCCAAGGCTTACCAGGCGCAGGCCGCCACCCAGTACGAGGATGGCCGCAAGGTCTTCGAGGCCTACTGCTCCGGCTGCCACCGCATCGACGGCGGCGGCGGCATCGGCCCGGCCTTCACCGACGACTGCTACATCCACGGCGGCGCCTTCAAGGACATCGAGTCTGTCCTGATGAACGGCGTCGCCGCCAAGGGCATGCCCATGTGGGGGCCGGTGCTGACCACCGACGAGCTGCGCAATGTCGCCCTCTACGCCCGAAGCTTGCGCGGCAAGACCGTCCCCACCCCCAAGGCCTGCGAAGGCAACCCCGCCCCTTGATCCGCGCCAGGGTCGCTCGACGCCCTGCCCGGATGCCCTCGTTCCCCCCGTCGCGCGGAGGTACTGATGCGCGCCCCCCCGATAACCCGGCCTCTCTTGTTCGTGCTGGGCTCGCTCGTGGCCCTCTGGCCCGCCCTGGCGCTGGCGCACCCTGGCGACCTGCGCACGGTCCCCAACGATATGACCGACGCCGAGGTCCCCTGGCTTCAGTGGGACTTTCACCCCAGCATCCTGATCGGCATCCTGATCTTCTCGGCGCTCTACACCCTCGGCATCACCGTCTGGCGCAAGAAGTACGCGCTGGCCGACAAGGTCGAGCCGCGCTACCCGCTGTGCTTCTACAGCGCCATGATCCTGCAATGGTGGGCCCTGGACGGCCCGCTGCACTACCTCAGCGACGAGCGCTCCTTCCTGGCCCACATGGTCCAGCACCTGCTGCTCCAGACGATCTGGGCGCCGCTCCTGATCCTCGGCATCCCTGGGTGGCTGCTGCGACCGCTGGTGCGCTGGACCGCGGTCCAGAGGCTTGGGCGCTGGATGACTCGCCCTCGCAATGCGGCGATCATCTTCCACGGCATGGTCTACGGCTGGCACCTGCCCACCATGTACGACCTTGCGCTGCGCCACCATCCCGTGCACATCGCCGAGCACCTCCTGTTCATGTCCACCGCCGTGATCTTCTGGTGGCCGCTCTTCAGCCCCATCGAGGAGGTGCCCAGAGCCCGGCACGGCGTTCAGGCCGTCTACTTGTTGCTCAACCTGGCTCCGATGAAGCTCCTGGGCCTGATCATCGCCGTCAGCAACACCCTCATCTACAACTTCTACGCCACCCAGCCTCGCGTCTGGGGGCTGACCGCCCTCGGCGATCAGCGCCTCGGCGGGCTGGTGATGTGGGTCCTGGGCGGCCTGCCGTTGTGGGCGGCGCTGGCCTGGGTCTGGGTCCGCTGGCGCAAGGAAGGGACGCCGCGCTTTGGCGAGACCGGCATCCCGGCCCTCGACAGGAAGCTCGCCGCCCAGCGCCCTGTCGTGGCGCCTCAGAATGGATGATCGCGCGATGCGTTTGACACTGATCGCCCTTTCCCTCGTGATCCTCGCCGGTTGCGGTCCTTCGGCCCCTGCGCCGGCCCTCAATGAGGGCGCCTCGGCGCCCGCCGCGACCCCGGCCAGCGGCCCCGAGAGCGCCCCGGTCGGCGGCCCCGAGAGCGCCGCCGCGAGCCTGCCCGGCCCCACGAGGCTCGATGGTCAGGGTGAGCGCGGGCTCTACGCCTTCAAGCTGACGCCGATGCCGGCCGAGCCCGTCATGGGGCAGATCTTCCAGATCGAGACGAGGGTGACGGACGCCAGGACCAACGCCCCGATCCTGGGCGCGACCTTCAAGCTCGACGCGACCATGCCCCAGCACCGCCACGGCATGATGACCGAGGCCGTCCACAAGGAGCTCGGCGAGGGGCGGTATTTGAGCGAGGGCCTCAAGTTGCACATGCCGGGGGCCTGGGAGATCCGCGTCGATGTCGACGCGAAGGCCGGGCACGACACCATCAAGCTGCCCTACGAGCAGCGCCCCGTGGCCACCCCGCGCTAGCGGCGAGGCTGCGGCCATCGAGACGCCATGACCCGACCTCTGACAACCCGCCGGAGCGCTCCCGTCGCCCGGGATCGAGCCCCCCGAGTGACCGCGCCGAAGGGCGCGCAGGGCCGAGTGTGGAGAGCCTGTCCGGGGAGGGATCGCCAGACCAGGCTTCCCATTTCCGGGTCGGCGCAGACCTCCGGGGGGGGGATCCTCGGGCTATGGGCCGCCGGGCAGCCGGCCCTCGGGCAGCCGGCCCTCGGGCAGCGGGTCCTCGGGCTGCTGGCCTCCGGGCTGCTGGCCCTCGGAGTGCTGGCTGGCTGCGGCCGCGAGGCGCCCCCGGAGCCCCCCGTCGGGATCTGGAGCGAGGGCGAGCGAGCGCTGATCGACAGCCTCTCGCCCATCCCGCCCTTGCCTCCGAGCCCCGGCAATGCCGTCGCCGACGACCCCGGCGCCAGGGCCTTGGGCCACGCGCTCTTCTTCGAGCCCGCGTTGAGCGCCAACGGCCACATCTCGTGCGCCTCCTGCCACGTGCCCGACAAGTACTTCACCGACGGCCTGCCGCTGGCCAGGGCCATCGGGACGACCCAGCGCCACACGCCCACGATCATCGGCGCGCAATGGGCGCCCTTCCTCTTCTGGGATGGTCGGCGCGACAGCCTCTGGGCGCAGGCGCTGGGGCCGCTGGAGAACGAGGTCGAGCACGGATTTGACAGGGTCGCGGTCGCCCGGGTCGTCTTCGAGCGCTACAAGGCCCCCTACGAGGCGATCTTCGGCCCGATGCCAGACATGAGCGACCGCGCCACCTTCCCCGAGCACGGTCGGCCCCTGGAGTTCAACACCAACCACCCGCACAACATGGCCTGGGCCGCCCTGACGCCGGGCGATCAGGAGGCCGTCAACCGCGTCGTGGCCAACGTCGGCAAGGCCATCGAGGCCTACGAGCGGGCGCTGCTGCCGGGGCCGGCGCCCTTTGACCGCTACGTCGAGGCCCTCAAGGCGGGCGACGCCGAAGGGGGCGGCCACCTCTCCGATGCGGCGCTGCGGGGCCTGCGCGCCTTCGTGGGCAAGGGCCAGTGCGTCAACTGCCACAACGGCCCGCTGCTGAGCGACCTGGGCTTCCACAACCTCGGCCTGCCGCCGACGGGCGACGGCTCCTTCGCGGACGTCGGCCGATCGCTGGGGGCGGCCCAGGTCAAGATGGACGCCTTTCGATGCGGAGAGCCCTTCAGCGACGCCAGGCAGTGCGAGGAGCTGCGCTTCCTCAACCACACCTTCGACGACTTCCTGGGGGCCTTCAAGACGCCCTCGCTGCGCAACGTGGCCATGACCGCCCCCTACATGCACACCGGGCAGTTCGCCACCCTCGATGACGTCGTCAACTTCTATCGGACCTTGCCCAGCAAGGCGGCCGTCGGGCACCGCGAGCTTGTCCTTGATCTGCTCGATCCTGCTGTCGACACCCAGGATCTGGTGGCCTTCCTGGAGAGCCTCACCGGCCCGCTGCCCGACCCTCAATGGCGCTCGCCGCCCTCCAAGGAGCAACCATGAAGATCCTCGCCGCGCGCGCGCTGCTGGTGTTGATCGCCCTCGTGGCGCTGTCCGGCTGCCAGGACCCGCCGCCGGAGCTGATCGACATCGGCCAGCTGCCCGCCTTCGAGTTCGTCGACCAACGGGGTGCGGCCGTCGGCACGGAGGCGCTGCGCGGCCGGCCCTGGGTGGCCAGCTTCATCTTCACCTCCTGCCCGACCTCCTGCCCGCCGCTGGTCCGGGCCAAGGCCGACCTTCAGGCCATGATCAAGACCTGGGCGCCCGGCCCGGACTTCCCCGTCCAGCTCGTCTCCATCAGCGTCGATCCTGTCACCGACACGCCCGATCGCCTCAAGTCCTTCGGCGACGAGTACGGCGTCGACCCGAACCTGTGGCGCCTGGCCCGGGGCGATTACGCCCAGATGGAGGCCCTCGTCACCGAGGGCTTCATGCTGCCCATCATCCGGAAGGACGCCGCAGGCGCCGCGACCCTCGAAGACCGCAAGGCGGCCCTTGAGCGGCCCACCCCCATCGACACGGCCCACAGCCTCCGCTTCGTCCTCGTCGACGGGCAGGGGCACATCCGCGGGCTCTTCGACAAGTCCGAAGAGGACCTCGTGAAGCTCAACGCGGCCCTCAAGCACCTGGCCGGGAGATAGCGCAATGACCGACAAGCTTACGCAGGCCGACACCAACAGCGGGCGCCGCCGCTTCCGCCCCCCGCTCGTCCCCACGCTCGTCGCGGCCCTCATGCTCGCCGCCCTCCTGGGGCTGGGCACCTGGCAGGCCAGGCGCTACTTCGAGGCCACCGAGACCCTCGCCAGCTACCACGCCCAGCACGACGCGCTGCCCCCGGTCGACGAGCTGGCCTCCTTCACCTCCCCCGACCGGGCCGACAAGCTCCACTTCCGGCGCGTCGCCCTCAAGGGCCGCCTCGTCGTCTCCGAGGCGCAGATCGTCACCGCGATCTACAAGTTCGCGCGCCCCGGCCTCGGCGTCCTGATGCCCTTGCAGGTCGAGGGCGCCTCACCGCCCAAGGTCATGGTCTACCTCGGCTGGGTCCCCGAGGATCGCCTCGCCTCCTACCTCGACGCCGTCAAGGCGAACCCGGAGGTGACGATCCACGGCCGCATCCAGAAGCCCGGCTACTCCACCGCGAAGATAGAGCCCATCGGCGAGATCCTCGGGTACGTCAAGTGGCGCTCGCCCGACATCTCCGGCATCCTGGCGCACCTGTCGACCACCGTCGAGGGGCTCGACGCGACCCTCTTCATCCGATCCGGCAAGGAGGCCGTCGGCGATCCCATCGATCTGGAAAAACTGCCGCTCGACGGCTACCGCAACCCCCTGAGCCTGCCGCCGGCCAAGCACGTCGAGTACGCCATCACCTGGTATGGCATCGCGGCCTCCCTGATCGCCGTCTGGATCGCCCTGAGCCTGCGCCGCGAGGATGAGGGCGCCGACGAGGCCCCCCGCGCCTGAGATCGGCGCTCCCCAGGATCGGCGAAAATCAGCGCTCCCCGCGGTCAATGAAAAAGTGTCGTTGATTCAATGGGATAGCCCCGAATGGGGCGCCTCGCCAGCAGGGCGTTGCGGCAGGTTGAGCCCTTCGCGTGGGGCCTTGGGGCGTTCAGGGGGCGTCGAGGCTGAAGACGAGCTTGAGCGTGTCCTTGAGCTTGATCGCCCCGGCCATGGCCTTGAAGGGCGCGATCCCCCAGCGCGTCTGCTGAAGCTCCACCTCCCCCTTGATCGCGCCGCCGTCCAGGCGAGCCGAGAAGGCGACGGAGGCCAGGCGGCCCAAGATCTCCAGCTCGCCCTCGACCTTCCAGGCCTCCAGCCCGACGGCCTGGCGCCGCCCGTTGAAGGTGATCAGCGGGTGGTCGGCGGTCTTGAGGATCTTGCCGGTGATGTTGTCCTTGATCTCGCGCTTGTGGCTGTCCTTGAGGCCATCGGGGTCGAGCTGGTTGCCCTTCATCACGCCGTCGACGGTCAGCGTCGCGGGCCAGAAGCGCCCCTTGACCCGCTCGCCGTCGAGCTCCACCTCGAAGCGCTTCAGATCCAGGCGCAGATCGTGGGCCAGGGGCGACAGCAGCCCTTCCTTGAAGGTGAAGACCTGAACGGTCCCTTTGTTGATCCTGTCCATGTCGGCCCTCCTTGGAGCGGGTCAGCGAGCGCTCTCGACGCGGTCTCCTCTAACAGATCCCGCCCTGGCTGGCCAGAGCGGCTTGTCGCGGCCCTCGGCTCCCCAAAAAGTGCCGCTCCGTCACATGGGGCGGGCGCAGGGCGTGGTCTTGGATGAGCGGTCGCTCAAGTCCGGGCGGCCCGCAACATGGAGGGCGAGATGACGCACTTTGATACCATCGTGATGGGCGGCGGGATCGGGGGTCTGGCGGTCGCGGCGATGCTGGGTCGAGCGGGCCAGCGGGTGCTGCTCCTTGAGCGCGCCGGGGTGCTGGGCGGGCGAGCGGATACGACGGAGGTCGAGGGCGGATACCTGCTCAACCTCGGCGGCCACGCGCTTTACAGGACCGGCCACGGCGCCCGCGTGCTTGGCGCGCTGGGGGTGCGGGTCAGGGGCGGGCGGCCTTCGCGCGGGCCGCGGCCTCAAGGTCTCTGGCAGGGAGAGGCGGTGGCGCTGCCCGTGGGCGCAGGCGCGGCCTTCGGCGCCGAGGGCTGGAGTTGGGGCGACCGCTGGGAGGTGGGCCGAGGCGTCGCGGCGGCCGTGGCGACGGGAGGGCGCGGGCAGGAGGGGCTGCCGCTGGCGCGGTGGATCGACGCGCGCTTCGAGCGCCCCAGGGCGCGGGCGCTCTTCGAGGCGCTGGCGCGCGTGTCGACCTACGCCAACGCGCCCGAGCGCTCCAGCGCGGGGGCGACGCTGGCGCAGGTGCGCCAGGCGCTGGTCGGGGACGTCCTCTACCTCGACGGGGGGTGGCGCACGATCGTGCGGGGCCTGGAGGAGGCCGCGCGCGGCGCCGGGGTGGAGATCCGCCTGGGCGCCGCGGCCCGTCGGCTGGAGGGGGAGGGGCGGCGGTGGTCGGTGGCCTGGGATGAGGGCGAGGGGAGCGCGGAGGCGGCGGTGCTGGCGGGGCCGCCCTCGATGGCGCGGGGTTTGCTGGGTGCGGGGCGGCTGGGAGCGGCGCTCGACGGGCTCGTCCCGATCCAGGCGGCCTGCCTGGATGTCGCGCTCGACGGGCTGCCGAGGCCGGAGGGCGGGCTCTTGCTGGGGCTCGACGCGCCGCTCTACGCCTCGGTGCATTCGGGGGCGGCGGCGTTGGCGCCGGAGGGCGGCGGGGTGATCCACGCGATGAAGTACCTCGCTCCGGGCGAGGTGACGGAGCCGGGCGCCGACATCGAGGCGCTGGAGTCCCTGCTGGACGTGGCGCAGCCGGGCTGGCGAGGCAGGGTGGTCCACAGGAGGGCGCTGCCGAGGATGACGGTGGCCGGTGCGCACGCCCTTGCGGAGCGAGGGGGCCTGGCGGGCAGGCCGTCGGTGGAGATCGAGGGGATCGAGGGGGTCTTCCTGGTGGGGGACTGGGTGGGGGATCGGGGGATGCTCGCCGACGCGAGCCTGGCCAGCGCGGAGCGGGCCGCCGAGGCGATTCTGGCGAGGAGCAGGGCTGTGTGTCGGGTCGCCTGAGGCTCGCGTTGTCTGCGGCGGCGTTTCGGTGTTTGCTGTCCTGCGGGGGTCGATGGGGGGCGTCGATGGGGTTGCGGGCGGATCAGGGCGAGCTTGCGGGCGCGGGGCGATCGGAGGAGGGGGGGGTGGAGTCGATCTATCGGGAGCACCGGTCGGCGATCTGGGGGGTGTGCTACCGGATGACGGGGTGCGCGGCGGACGCGGACGATCTGGTGCAGGCGACCTTCGTGCGCGCGATCGAGCGCCCGCCTTCGGATCGATCCCGGCCCTGGCGGCCGTGGCTGGTGAAGGTGGCGATGAACCTGTCCAGGGATCTGCTGCGGCGTCGCCGGCGCCGTGGCTACGTCGGCCCCTGGCTGCCCTCGCCTGTCGAGGTCGAGCGCGCCGGCCTCGACGGGGAGGCGCTTGAGACAGGCGAGGCGGCGGATCGGCGCTATGGGCTGCTGGAGAGCGTCACCTTCGCCTTCTTGCTGGCGCTGGAGGTGTTGACGCCGCAGCAGCGGGCGGTGCTCCTGCTCAGGGACGTGTTTGGCGCCTCGGGCCAGGAGGCCGCCGAGGCGCTCGGGATCAGCGACGATCGCGTCCGGGCGACGCTGGTGCGGGCGAGGCGGGCGATGGCGGCCTACGACGGGGCGCGCTGCTTGCCGGACGAGGCGACGCGGCGGCGGACGCGGGAGGCGCTGGAGCGCTTCATGGCCTGCCTCGCGCTTGGGGACGTCGAGGGCGCCGGCGCGCTGCTGGCCGAGGACGTCAGGGCGCTGCACGACGGCGGCGGCGAGTTCCTGTCGGCGCTCAAGCCGCTCCACGGCCGCAGGAGGGTCCTGGGGCTCTACGTGGGGCTGGCCGAGAAGCTCCAGCGCCAGGCCACCTCGACGCGCCTTGAGATCCGGCCCCTCAACGGGCTGCCGGCGCTCCACATGGAGGCCGAGGGGATGCCGCCTCGACAGGCTGGGCGCGTCGTGGTGATCGGGGTCGTCGATGAGGACGGGCGCCTGCGCGGGCTCCACGCGGTGCTCTCGACGCGCAAGCTCTCCGCCGCGGGGTAGCCGGCGGGCCGGCGGGACCGAGGGGGCGAGGGCGGTCGCCGCTCGCTTGTGAAAAAGAGGCAAAGAGGGGTCGCATCATGGCGCGCTCTTGTCTAGACTGTCCAGAGAGGACCTCGGACGGGAGGTGGGCATGCGCGTTTTGTCGACGGTGTGCGCGTTGGCGTTCCTGACGGGCTGCGGCGGGCTCGGGGTGAAGGGCGGCGACGATGTGGCGGCGCTCAAGGGTCGCGTCGAGCGCCTGGAGCTCCAGAACCGCCTCTTGAGCAACCGCCTCAAGGCCGTCCGGGGGGTGGACTGCCCCGCGGGCCTTGAGCGCCAGGACGCCATGGGCCTGGCCGTCATCTGCGTCAAGCCGGCGGCGCTCGCCCTGACCGATCCCGACGAAGAGGCGACGACGCGCCCCGTGATCTGGAAGCCCAAGCCCTCGATCTGGCGCCCGCCGCTGCGCTTTGATCTCGGAGGCGGCTCCTCGGATCTGGCGCCCTTGCTCCTGGCGATACCCGGGGAGGCCGAGCCGACCGGGCTCTGAGGTCGTCATCAGGGTTCGGGGTTGCGCCTGGGGCGGGTTGGGAGTATGAAACTCGCCTCAGGCTCGAAGTTCCCCTGGCGTCGTCCAGGATCAATCGCCTTGATCAGCCTTGTCCTCTTGATTTATTGGGAGATTACATCATGCGCAACCATCACCGAGGTCTTTTGCTCCTGCTCTCCTGCCTGTCCTTGTCGCTGATCGCCTTCGGGGCGTGCGGGGATGACGGCGAGGAGCCCCCTGCCGAGGACAACAACGGCGGCGGGGACACCTTCGCCTCGACGGCGCTGCCCATCTTCGCGGCGAGCTGCAACTTCGAGAACTGCCACGGCGGCGGCGGCTTCCTCGGCGGCGGGCTCTCGCTGGAGACCTTCGACGGCCTCAAGAACGGCCGCGACGGCACCTTCTCGCCCTGCGACGCCGAGGGCAGCACGGTGATCACCAAGCTGAGCAACCCGGCCCCCTTCGGCAGCCCCATGCCGCTGGGCAGCGACCCCTTGAGCGCCGACCAGATCGAGGCCTTGACCAACTGGGTCAACGCCGGCTCCGACGTCACCCCGCTGTGCAATTGACGCCCGCCTTGACCTCGCCTGCAGCCTGATTTGCCCCTCAGCGCGTCGCCACGCCGCCCTCGAAGACTTGCGCCCCGTGTCTGATGGAGGTCCCCGGTGAACAGGCTCTCAATCGCCATCTTGTTGATAACGTTCGGGATGTTGACCGCCAGCGCGGCCTCCGCCCAGGAGGCCGCCGTGTCGCCTGCGCCCGGGACCGTCCCCATCGTCTCCCTCTACACCATGGGGCCGGGCGACGACACCTTCTCGCGCTTCGGGCACGCGGCGGCCTGCGTCTTCGATCAGACCTACCCCAACGGCGTGTGCTACAACTACGGCACCGCCGACTTCAATGACCCGCTCCCGCTGATCTGGGGCGTCTTGCGGGGTCGGGCCACCTTCTGGGTCTCGGAGGTCAGCCTCGCCCGGGTCATGAAGACCTACAAGAGGCTCGACAGGACCCTCTACCGCCAGGATCTGCCGCTGACCGACGAGGCGGCGCGAGCGCTGGCCGCGCGCCTCGCGCTGGACGCCACGCCCGAGAACCGCAACTTCATCTACCACCACTTCAACGACAACTGCGCCACGCGCCTTCGCGATCACATCGACGTGGCCACCGGCGGCAAGCTGCGCGCCGCCACCGATCAGGACGAGGGCGACACCTTGCGCCAGTACGTCCGGGAGGGCTTCGCCCCGAGCGCCCTCTTGAGCGTCTCCTCGGAGCTGCTCATGAGCCGCGTCATCGACACCCCCCGCACGCGCTGGCAGGCCATGTTCATGCCCGAGGTCATGCGCGAGGAGATCCAGGAGCACCTCGGCGTCGCGCCCCAGATCATCAGCGCCCGCAAGGGCCCCGTGTCGGACGCCCCCGCCGATCGCGGCGCGCGCTTCCTGATCACCGCCGGCCTCGTGCTCGGCGCGCTGCTGGTGCCCTTGAGCCTCCTGAGGAGCAGCCCGCGCCCCCGGCGCGCGGCCCGCGCGATCGGCGCCGGGGTCATCGGCGCGGTCGGCGCCCTGATGTTCACGCTGGCCCTGATCTCCACGGAGCAGGAGCTCTGGCTCAACGAGTACCTGTTCCTCTTCCTGCCCCTGGATCTGGCGCTGCCGCGACTCAAAGGCGCCTGGCTGCGTCGCTACTGCGCCGCGCGCGTCGCGCTTGTGACCGTCGTCGCCCTCCTTGGCCTCTCCGGCGTCTTCCTTCAGCCCTCCCTGGGGCCGCTGCTCATCGTCCTCGCCGGCCTCTCGCCCTCTCTGCTCGACGCCTTCGCCTCCAGATCCGCCGCCACCCCCGCAGGTGACGCCGTCGACCCCTCAGTGTAAAAGGATCCCGAGGTGTCGCCTGGACCGTCGACGGGAGTGCTCCTGTGTATGAATTCGCAGAAACCTGGATCGTGCCCGCGCAGCTCATCCTGGCGATGTTCGGCATGGGGGCGACGCTGAGCGTCCGCGACTTCGCGTTGATCTTCAGGTACCCCGTCGGGCTTTGCATCGGCCTCGGGCTCCAGCTCATCCTCGTGCCCCTGGTCGCGCTGGCCTTCATCGAGATCCTCGGGATGTCGCCCGGCTGGGCCCTCGGCCTGCTGCTGATCGCCGTGGTGCCCGGCGGCGCGACCTCCAACCTCTTCACCTTCCTGGCCCGCGGCAATGTCCCGCTCTCCATCGCCGTGACCCTGACCACCACCCTGGTGTGCATGGTCACCATCCCGACGATCCTCTCGCTGACGGCCTCAAGCTACCTCCCCGCCGACTTCCAGATGCCCGTCGGTCAGATGATCATCGACATCATCAGGTGCCTCCTCGTGCCCGTCGCCGCCGGCATGATCGTCTACCGCAAGTGGCCCGGTCGCGCCGACCAGGTGGCCCGATGGAGCGTCCGCGCGAGCCTCCTGCTCATGCTCCTGGTCGCCATCGCCGCCTTCGGCAGCGGCCGCATGGAGATCGCCGAGTACGGCTTTGGCCCTCCGCTGGCCATCGTCGCCTTCGGCGTGACCCTCGCCCTGGTCGTGCCCCAGCTCTGCCGCCTCGCCAATCGCTTCGACGACGACACCACCACCCTCTCCATCGAGGTCGTCATCCGCAACACCGCCATCGCCCTGCTGCTCGTCCAGTTCTTCTTCTCCGGCCAGCCCGAGCAGGGCCACGTCCTGTACACCTGCCTCTTCTACGCCGGCCTCTCTGGCCTCCTCATGCTCCCCTTCCTCCTGCTCAACCGCTTCGACCGCAGCCCCGTCCTTTTTCGCGCCAGAGCCCCTCGCCCCCTTGATCTCGAGGGCCACTCCGGGCACGAATAGAACTCCAACCCCCACCAGGAGCCCATCATGAGCACCTCAAGGTTCACGATCTCCGGCCCGATCGGCGCGCTCCTCATCGCCGCCGTCGGCCTCGCCGCCACCCCCACTCCCGCGGAGGCCTTCTGCGGGTTCTACGTCTCGGGCGCCGACGGGCAGCTCTTCGCCAACGCCACCCAGGTCGTCCTGATGCGCGAAGGCACCCGGACGGTCCTGTCGATGCAGAACAACTACGAGGGGCCGCCGAGCGACTTCGCCATGGTCATCCCGGTGCCTGTCGTGCTCCAGAAGGAGAACGTCAAGACCCTCTCGAAGGACATCTTCGACCGCGTCGACAAGATGGCCGCCCCGCGCCTCGTCGAATACTGGGAGGTCGACCCCTGCGCCGTGATGCCCCCTTACGAAGAGTTGCCCATGCCCTCAAGCGTCGCCTTTGCCGAAGGCGCCGTGGTTGATGAGGCCAAAGCGGTCAAGATCGAGGCGCAGTTCGAGGTAGGGGAGTACGAGATCGTGATCCTGAGCGCGAACGACTCCGGCGCGCTGGACAAGTGGCTCAGGGACAACAAGTACAACATCCCGCAAGGGGCCGAGCCGGTGCTGCGACCCTACGTCGAGGCCGGCACCAAGTTCTTCGTGGCCCGCGTCAACGCCAAGAAGGTCACCTTCGAGGGGAACAAGGCCCTGCTCTCTCCCCTTCGATTCTTCTATGATTCCAAGGACTTCAGCCTG
>SYOX01000152.1 GCA_005804885.1 Pseudomonadota bacterium | reverse complement strand
TGGGCTGCCAGCGCCCAGTTTGTTGCCCCAGTCCGCCGACGAGCCCTCCCATCGCCCCTCCAGTGAGCCTGCCGACCTCGCTGCCATCGGCCTTGCTGGCTAAACCAAGTTCAAAGCATCAGAACGTGGTGAACGCGTACAGCCGTTGTTGGAGCAATATTCCGTTTCCGTGACTCGGGACCATGAAGAAGAAAACGAACGAAAACCAAAATGTGTGTCCCTCGGAGGACCTTGATTTGGGTCGGTTGCCTTCGACGGTTCGATCACGGCGCCATGCAAACGCTCACTACCAGAGTATACATATCCCTCGTAATCGTTGTCGACAAATTGCGACAGCTGGGTTCCCTTTTCGAT
Source organism: Pseudomonadota bacterium (assembly GCA_005804885.1). Lineage (GTDB taxonomy): Bacteria > Myxococcota_A > Bradymonadia > Bradymonadales > SYOX01. The sequence goes on along the minus strand of SYOX01000152.1, from coordinate 57,099 downwards.
TTCAAGACCGTCTGCCTCAATGGAACCGTCCTTTGAGGCATCAATTTTTTGAACCAGCGAGTGTTCGTCCAACGTGTAGAGGCAGTCGTGACTGATCCGGGCCAGAAAGCACGGCATCCCTGAGCAGAGGTAAAAGACATCCATACCGCAAGCGTCGGTTTGCTCAATGATGGAGAACGCCCGATTTTGAAAAAGGCTTTGTCTTTCGGATAGAAAGGTCTCCCTTAAAAAGAGGATGTCATCCTGTGCCGTGCCTTGCCTGATCGAGAGGATCGCGCCAAGCCATGTGCTGTAATTTTCAACACCATCTGGTTCGGCGAAAAAGACAATGGCATCGGAGGAGTTTGATATTGATAAAGCTTGTTCGAGGGCCGGATCGACTTTGGGGCGCGTTGAAGTTGGGGCGTTCGCGAGAGGTACGAGATTTGATGGGGCTGAAGTCTTATTGGTTTGCATCAAACCAGAATACACGACTCTCTCGCCTCTTTCATTTGATGAAATTCTGTCTATCGTCGCCAGATCTCCTCGTTGGAAGGCCGATCGAGACGCATCGCCGACACCTGAGATGGGGTGGCGGTATGGTCTGAAATTTTGAAGGGGAACTGTAGCCGTCTTAGTATGCTCTTGATGATTTTGTTCCGTATCAATCGATGACGGCGGGGATTCATCAACACAGGATACAGATAGCGCCATAAGAAAAAATTGTATTTTAAGATAAATGGGTGATGAAAATGTGTGCGGCATGGGTGATTGACTCCGTGAAGACTGTTGTTGGGAGTATATGTGGGGATGATGGGCTTGCTTGTCAAGCACGACCGACAGAGCACAGGTTCGACTGGAAGCGGGGCAGCGACACCAGGACCAGGTATCTTCGACCGCGAAATCTCAGGTCGAGGAGCCAGATGGACAGAGTGGCGCCATAAAGGCATCGACACACTGAAATAATATAAATTAATTGCTAATTTACATTTTAATGTGGGTGTGTGAGAACACAGGGCGAGCGGGCTTTGCATCCGAGGCCGTCAGGGTGCACGATCGGGGGTGTGGGTCAGGGTCGGCTCGTCGCCGTCTGGCTTCGGAGTCGCCTTGCGCTCCCTCATCTTTGCTGCGCCCTTGATCGTGACAGGAGGTCCCATGCAGTTCGAAGGAAAGGGGCGCTCGACGCGCCTCGACTGGCGGCGAGCAGCCGTCCTGGCCGTGATCGCGCTGGGGTTCTTGACCATGGTGGCCACCTCGCAGCCTCGGTGGAGTCTGTCGGCCACGCAGCCCCTCAACTTCGCCGAGGGTGATCAAGCCGTGCACCTTGACCTGTCGACGTCCAGCAAGAACCTGAACGATGGCAGGCTGTTGAACATCTCCATCGAGGCTCCAGGGGCCGCCGACGCGCCCGACTGGACCTTGACCCTCGAAGGCGCCGAGCCCGAAACAAGGGCCTTCAAGATGACCCCTTCGCCGGATCAGAAGGGCGAGGGGCGAAGAGGGGAGCTGGAATGGCGGGGGAGCGGGCAGGACAACCCGGACAAGCTGCCGATCTGCTCGGAGGAGACCTGCCGGCTCAAGGTCACGCTCGGACGCCAGGGAGACAAGCTCCCGGCCGTCGAGGTGAAGCTCGTGGTCAGCCTGGAGGGGCTCGGCGAGAGCAAGCCGCCCGGCGGCGAGGCCTTTGACCTCAAGGTGGTGGAGCGGCCATGAGGGCGCCAGGAGACGTGGTCCTGCACCCTGTCGCCTTGTCGGCGCTGGCGATCTGGATCATCAACGACCACTTGCTCAAGGGCTTGTGGGGCAATGGGCTCACAGGCAAGCTCTCGGACGTGGCCTCGCTGGTCTTTGTGCCCTTGCTTCTGGTGGCGGTGGTCGAGCTGCTGGCCCAGGCCAGGGGTCGAGCGCTCGGGCAGGGGGCCTTGAGGGCGGTCGGCGTCACGGCGGCGGCGCTGACCGGGCTGGTGATGGCGACCATCAACCTCTTCGAGCCCTTCGCCTGGCTCTATCGCCACGGCCTGGGTCTGCTGCAGTGGCCCTTTTTGATCGTGTCGTGGCTGGGGTCGGGGCAAGCGGTGGGGGGGCCTGGGATGGTGGATCTGACCATGGACCCGACGGACCTGTGGACGCTCCCCGCCCTCATCCTGCCGCTGGGCCTGCTCGCAAGGCGAGCGCGCCGAAGAGGGAGCCCCGATGCGGGTTCCGCTGTCGAGAGAACGACGGCGAGCGCGCCTATCGGGGTGCGCCGCTGACCGTGATCGAGAAGACCTGAACCGGGCTCCTCGGGCGGTCATCGCCGTCGGTGGACACCCTCCCGATGGAGTCGATGACCTCGGTGCCGCCCACGACGCGCCCAAAGACGGGGTGTCGGGACTCGCCGGGGCTGAACCAGTCGAGGAAGGGGTTCGGGACGGTGTTGATGAAGAACTGTGAGCCCCCGCTGTTGGGTCGGCCCGTGTTCGCCATCGAGAGCGTGTACTTGCCGTTGGTGATCTTCGCGTTGGGCGGGAACTCGTCCTTGATGGGGCCGCTGGGCGGATCGCCCGTGCCGCATCGACGGTCGTTGGGATCTTTGCTGAAGGGGCAGCCGAACTGGATCATGAAGTTATCAATGACGCGGTGGAAGTGCAGCCTGTCGTAGAAGCCCTCGCGGGCCAGCTTGAGGAAGTTGCCGGCTGTGATCGGCATCACGTCGAGGAAAATCTCGGCGGTGAAGGTCCCCATCGAGGTTTCGAAGGTCGCAAGTGGGTTGGTCATGTCGTCGCTCCAGCCGTGGTGTCCTGGGGTTTGAGCCGAGTCCTCGTCAGGGTCAGCCTGCTTTCGTCACATCGCCGAACATATCACACACATCGCGCCCTGAGGTTGGCGCCGCTCCATGAGCCCAAAGGGTCAGCGGCGGGTCCACAGGGAGCCTCGCCCAAAGGCTCTCCCGATCCCGGACGACGGCGCTCGCCTGAATCTCCCAAGTCACCGCGCGAGGAGCGGCGGGCTCAGGGGCAGCCCTCGGGCTGCATCTTCGAAATCCACTCGGTGATGAGCGCGATGCCGGCGTCGTCGGGCAGGAGGTTGGGCAGCTCGGGCATCTTGATCTCGGGATCGGTCGAGCCCATGCGGAAGATGAAGATGCTCTGGTCGGGACGCCCGGGGACGATGTCCGCGGTGCGGCCCCCGGAGCCCGAGCCCGCCGCCACGGGCCCCTTGCAGACGCCCACGCGCCGATCCCTGTCCTCCGACCACACCAGCCTGAGCCCGGAGCGCCCGCCGCCGCCGCCCTCCCGGTGGCAGTGGCCGCAGTTGCCGTGCAGGTAGGCGCGGGCGCGGCTGTCGAGATCCCCGCTGGCGGGGTCGAAGGGGTCTGGCAGGGCGACGAGCTGCTCCGGCGAGGTGTCGAGGTTGGTGATCGCGCCCTGGTCGGCGAGCCATTGGAGCTGGTTGACCTGCTGGCCCTCGCGCTCGACGGGCCTGTTGAGCTGGGAGACGGTCAGGCCCAGGGCGAAGAGCTCGTCGTCTATCTCGTGGCAGTTATTGCACTCTTCGGTGTTGGGCACGAGGTAGAGCTGCTCGGCGGCCTGCCCGTCCTCGTCGACGTGCGCGATCTGGACGCGCTCGCCGGTCTTCTTGAGGGTCGCCTCAAGCTGCGCCTCGTCCCAGACGTAGATGTAGGACTTGAGCCCCTCCTCCTCGACGCGCAGCAGCCGCGTCTCCACGATGCGCGCCTCGCCCTGCTGGGCGTCCCTGCGGTCCAGATCGAAGAAGAAGGTCTTGATGAAGATCGTCCCGAGCGGCCACACCCAGCCCTCGTCCTCGCCCATGATGGCGCCCTGGCCGGGGGGAAGGAGGAGGAAGCGGCCTTTCTCGGCGTGGTCGGCCCACAGGGGCGCGGCGACCTGATAGGGCAGCACGCCGGCCGCGGGCCGCTGCGCCGCCATCGGCCCTTCGAAAAACCCCCAGGCCGACAGTTCTTGCGGCGCCTCGCGGTCGGCCGCAGAGGCCAACGGGGACGGGGCGGGCTCGACGGGCTCCTCGGCGCAGGCGCAGATCGCGGCGGCCAGGGAGATCAGCAGCGCCAGAGTGCGCCGTGGGGATCGAGGCGGGATCACTTGTCGATCTCGGGGAGGGCCGGGTGGGTGCAGGTCACCGGGGTGATGTCCGTCTCGTTCTCGCCGCCGCAGAGCTTGAAGTTCAGGTAGGTCGCGCCGCCGTTGTCGGAGAAGCAGTTGGTGAAGGTGTTGGCGGTGTTGTCGACCTCGGGGTCCTCGCAGCCGTCCCAGGCCAGGTCGGGGAAGGGGACATCGGTCTGGATGGCGCGCAGGAGGACGTCGGGGGCCGTCCCATTGCCCTCGAAGGTGTTGTCGTGGATCCAGTTGCCCTGGGGGAAGATGTCGTAGTTGGGGTCTTCCTGGATCTCCCCGGTCAGGACGGGGCTGTAGGAGACCACCGCGGCGCCGAAGGAGTCGTTGTCCCGGATGTCGTTGTTGTGGATCTCGTTGTCGTCGGAGGCCAGGATGAAGAGGCCCGAGCCCTTGGGGACGCGGGCGACGATGTTGCCGGCCTGGGCGAAGTTGTCGCGGTTGTTGTCTTCGATGAGGTTGTCGCGCACCTTGGCCCTGCCCCCGAACTGATCGAGGTCGGGCAGATCAAAGATGAGGATCCCCGCGGTGTTGTCGTGGCTGTGGTTGTTGTGGACGTCGGCGTCGAGCGAGTTCTCGATCTCGATGCCGGCCACGTTCCCGCGGGCCTCGTTGTCGCGCACGACGATGTCGCGAGACTGCCCCACGTAGATCCCCGCGTCGCGGGCGCCGACCACGAGGCACTGCTCGATGAGCACCCCCTGACACCCCACCGGGTAGAGCCCGTAGGCGCCGTTGTCCTGGGAGGACTCGGCCTCCCAGATGACATGGACGCGCCTGAAGGTGATGTCCTCGACGTCGTCGACGCGGATGCCGTCGCCGGGGGTGTTGAGGATCTGGAAGTCCTCCAGAGTGACGCGGTTGCCGGTGACCCGCAGGCCGTTGGCGCCCACGTCCTGGGCCGTGAAGTCCAGGATGGTCGCCTCCGGGCCAGCGCCTCGGATCGTGACCCCGTCGGCGCCCAGGCTCAGCTGCTGCTTGAAGGAGAAGGTCCCGGCGGCGAGGCAGATCGTGCTGTCGCTGGCCGCGTCGATGAAGGCCCCTTGCAGCGCCTCCTGATCGTCGTCCGAGGGCTCGACCAGCGCGTCGCACCCGTCAGGCAGAGGGTCACCTTCCGGCTCAGCCTCGGGCTCAGGCTCCGGGGTCTGCTCCGGCACATCCTCGCCCTCTTCGCTCGCCCCACAAGCCGCGCAAGAGCACGCGATCCAACAACAAAACGCCGCGCGCGCTCCTTGACGACCCCAGATCTTCACCATGGCTCACCTCTTGAAAACAACGCCAACACCGCGAATGTAGAAGGTGGCCACCGGCCAGTCAACGCACGACGAGCGCCCCACGCTCCTCGCACCGCCCCCCGCAAGGGGGGACGGGCTCGTCGGGTGGGGCTTGGATGCCTGGGCGGGCTGCGCCCTGTCGGGCGCAGGCCAGCGGGCGGGAGAGGGCGGATCGCAGGGTCGGATCAGCGCGTCGAAGTGGGCCTGTGGATTGGGATTTTCACGCCCCCAGGTGTCGATTTCGGTCGTGCGCTGGTCTGCGACCGAGAGGTCGCAGCCCACCCTGAGTTTCTAGAACGCTGATTGGTTTGAGGGACCGAGGCCGGCGAGGCCGACAGCGAAGACGCCGTCGGCAAGATCGAGGCCAAGGAGGAGCACCCAGCGGGTGACGCACAGGCGGGCCGTTGGCCCGCCGGCACAAGCTGTGCTCGCATCGACGACGCCGGCATCGATCTTGCCGACGGCGTCGTTGTCGGCCCGTTGGCCGACGGGAGTCAAACCGGTCAGCGTTCTAGCCCCACCCGACGAGCCCGTCCCCCCTTGTGGGGGGCGGTGCGAGGAGCGTGGGGGGCTTGAAGTTCTAAAGCTCGCCGTGGCCGGTGCGGGCGTGGACGCGGGCCATCTGGCGGGAGATCGCCACGAGGCGGCCCTGGCTGTCCCACAGCTCGCCGTCCTCCTCCAGGTAGCCGCCCTGGCACCAGCGGGTCTTGAACCAGCCCAGCACCCAGCCGGGCGCCGGCTTGCCCTTGAAGTGGACCGTCAGCTCGATCGTCGGCACCCAGCCGATCTCCATCACGGTGCGGACCGGCGGCGGGAAGGCGTCGCAGAACATCGCCAGCGAGAGCAGGTCGTTGGGTCGGCCGTCTTCGAAGCGGATCCAGGCGCCCAGGCGAGCCTCCTGCTCCTGGCCCTGGAACCAGCGCAGGCACTCGGGCGGGTAGCGCCAGTCGAAGCGCCGGGCCACCTCGGGCACCCAAAGGCCGGTGGCCTTGAGCGGCAGGCAGCCCTCGGGGGGTGGCGCCTCGTCGGGGGGTCGCGCGGGCATGAAGTCCGGGCCGTCGGGCGCGCTCAGATCCCCGAAGGTCGCCAGCGCCGTCAGCCGCGCCTTGCCCTCCTGGCTCAGCGTGGCCCGTGCCGTCGAGTGGCCCCGACCGATCCGCACCACGTCGACCTCGATCTCGGCGGCGCCGATCTGGGCGGGGCGCAGGTAGTGGATGGTGGCGGTGAAGGGGTCCGGGTGCGGCAGGTGCTGCCCCATGGCCTTGAGCACGATCGCCATCAGGTAGCCGCCGTTGGGCACCGGCCCGACGCACCACCCCTCCCCCAGCTCGGCCCGCCAGGCCTTGTCGCCGATCGACGCCAGGGCGGTGTCTCTGTCAAAGTCGTGCATGATCCTCCCTGCCCTTGCGCCCGACGCCAAGCCGGGCTATCCGAAGTTGGCATGCCCCACACGGGTCGACGCCGACAGGGAGCCGCCGACCTCAACCGCACCAGGAGCGCGCGATGCCGAGATTGATAGAGGCCCCGACCCGGATCGAGGCCGCAGGAAACAAGCCCAAGCTCATTGACGAGTTTGTCGGTCGAGTCAACACGGGCCACGCCACGGTCAGCGTCGCCAGGATGCAGTCCCCGCCCGGTTGGGTCGAGCCGGGCCAGACCCCCGAGTTCGAGGAGATCACCCTCGTGCTTGAGGGTCGCGTCCGTGTGGAGTTCGAGGGCGGCGCCATCGACGTCGGGCCTGGGCAGGCGCTGATCACGAGCCCCGGCGAGTGGATACGCTACAGCACGCCCGAGGGCGCCAGCTACATCGCCGTCTGCCTGCCCGCCTTTGCCCCCGACACCGTCCACAGGGACACCGAGGGCGGCTGATCCGCCTCCGCGGGGCTTGGGCCGGCGCCCTTCAGCGCGAGGGGCCGAAGACGCCCGGCTGGTCGTCGAGGCGCAGCGGCGCGAGGTCCGCGTCGAGGCTCGCGTCGAGCGCCCCGCCCTCCATCGCGGCCGCCGAGGTCTTGATCACCTCATAGATCGACGGCAGCGCCGCCTGGATCTCCACCTCGCTCATGTCCTGCGCCAGGACCTGGCCGGCCTGGCCGAGCACGGTGAAGCGCGGGCCGCGCGGCGAGGCGTGGACCTGGACGCTGCGATCCTGGAGCTTGATCGTGCCGATCATCGCGCCCTCCGAGGCCACCGAGGGCGCGAGGGACACCTCAGGGCCGACGCCCTGCCCGGTGCGCTCGGCCATCGTCGACGAGCAGCCCGCCAACCCCACCACCACCAGAACTCCAACCACGATCGCGCGCATCTCAGGGCCCCCTTTTTCAACAACCTCAAAGGTGGCAACCCTTTAACAGCACATCTTGTCGGCGTCAATGGATTTGCAGGGCGAGCCGGCGACCTTGACCCCAAGGCCCCGGCGCGCTCACAATGGACCTGCGATCAACCCTCACCCGGACGCTCAGGCAGACGCCATGAACCACGCCCCACGCCCGCACCACGCCCGCTTCGCCCACGCAGCCCTGCCGAAGACCATCCTCTCCGGCCCGCCGCGCATGCTGGAGTTGCTCGCCTCGCCGATGTCCACGCCCTTCCTGATGGACATCTGGGAGACGGTCGGCAAGGAGGTCGGCAAGGGCGACAGGATGCCCCCCGATGGGCTGCACGTCGCCATCCGCAAGTCCGGCGAGGTGAAGATTACGATCGTGACCATGCCGGCGCCGGCGTGTGCAGGCGAGGCGCACTTCGTGGGCTTCGTGGCGACGCCGGAGACGCGCAAGATGCTCTTCTTGAAGTCGCCGGCCACCGTGCGCTGCTTCACGCTGGATCGCGCCGAGGGCGGCGCGACTGAGCTGAGCGAGCGCGGCAAGGACGGCGCCGCGCTGAGCACCGCGCCCGGCCCCGGCCCCGATCTGGAGAGCTTCGCGCGCGCCCTCTCGACCTGAGACAAGCCCTTTCAGGACAAAGACTTACGCGACAAATGGCGGTGGATGACGCGGAGAGATCGCCGCTTTGGGCCCTCGGGCGCAGGCGTTTCCTGGGCGGCACATCGAGGGTGGAGGGTCGGATCGGACGGGAGGTCAGTGGATGCCCTTGGCGGCCAGCCAGCGCTCGGCGTCCAGGGCGCCCTTGCAGCCCATGCCGGCGGCGGTGATGGCCTGTCGGTAGACCTTGTCGGTCACGTCGCCGACGGCGAAGACGCCCTCGACGTTGGTGGCGGTGCCGCCGGGCTCGACCAGGACGTAGCCCTCGGCGTCGCGGGTGATGGCGCCGCCGAGGAAGTCGGCGTTGGGGTGGTGGCCGATGGCGACGAACATGCCGCCGCACTCGACCTCGCGCAGCTCGCCGGTGACGGTGTCCGAGAGCCTGACGCCGGTGATGAAGTCGCCGCCGAGGACCGCGTCGACGGCGCTGTTCCAGGCCACCTCGATCTTGGGGTTCTCCAGGGTCCGCTGCTGCATGACCTTGCTGGCGCGCAGCGCCTCGCGCCGGTGGACGATGGTGACCTTGGAGGCGAACTTCGTCAGGTAGTGGGCCTCCTCCATGGCGGTGTCGCCGCCGCCGACGACGATCAGGTGCTTGCCGCGGAAGAAGGGCAGCGCGCCGTCACAGACCGCGCAGGCCGACACGCCGCCGCCGGTCTGGGCCAGCCTGGCCTCCTCGGGCAGCCCCAGCCACCGGGCGCGGGCGCCCGTGGCGATGATCACGGTGTGGGCGTAGACCTCGCCGCTGTCGGCGCTCTTGAGCAAGAAGGGGCGCTGGGAGAAGTCGCACTGGACGATGTCGTCCATGATGATCCGGGTGCCGAAGCGCTCGGCCTGGTCGCGGAAGCGCTGCATCATCTCCGGCCCCGTGACCCCCTCGGGGAAGCCGGGGTAGTTCTCGACGTCGGTGGTGTACATGAGCTGACCGCCCGGGATCATCACCTCGCTGGGCGCCCCTTCGAAGACGAGCGGGTCGAGGCTCGCCCGCGCGGCGTAGATCGCCGCCGTCCACCCCGCCGGACCCGAACCGATGATCACCACCTTCTCGACCTGCCCCATCTGGCCTCCTTGCAGTCCTGGCCCTGCCGCGCGCAGGGCCGAGACAGGTATATCCACCAGGGCGGGGAAGTAAAGCCTGCTGGCGGGCGCCTCGGTCGCAGGACAAATCGTTGGGCGCTCTCGGGGCCGCTGGGTTATAAACCTCATGGAAGCAGGGAACCCCTCTCAAACGCCACCAGGAGCCGACGTGGACATCGAAAAGCTGCTCACCGCCATGGAGAAGATGGGCGCCTCGGATCTCTTCGTCAATGTGGGCAAGCCGCCCGCAATGCGAATCAAGGGTGAAGTAAGGAAACTTGATTTGGCGCCGACGGATCATGAGGCGGTCGAGGACTTCCTCAAGGGCTTGTTGAGGCCGGCGGTGCGGGCGCGCTACGACGAGACCGGCGACCTGGACGTGGGCTACACGACGGCCAGGGGGGGGCGATATCGGCTCAACATGCACCGCCAGCAGGGGCAGCACGCGATGGTGGCCAGGGCGCTGCCCAGCGGCGAGCTGTCCTTCGCGGAGCTGAACCTGCCCGAGCCGGTCGAGAAGCTCGCCGGGGAGCTGCGCGGGCTGGTGCTGGTGACGGGTTCGACGGGCTCGGGCAAGTCGACGACGCTGGCGGCCATGGTGCACCACATCAACCGGACCCGAAACGCGCACATCGTGACGATCGAGGATCCCATCGAGTTCATCCATAAGGACGCCCGATCGCGGATCACCCAGCGCGAGGTGGGCTCGGACACGGTGGACTTCCACACGGCGCTGCGCCACGTCGTGCGCGAGAGCCCGGACGTGATCCTCATCGGCGAGATCCGCGACATGGAGACGATGACGGTGGCCATGGCGGCGGCGCTGACGGGCCACCTGGTGCTGGCGACCTTGCACACGATCAACGCGGCGCAGTCGCTCCAGCGGATCGTGGGGCTCTACCCCGAGGAGATGCGCGATCAGGCCTGCCTGGACCTCTCTCTGTGCTTGCGTGGGATCGTGTGCATGCGGCTGCTGCCGCAGATCTCCGAGGCGGGGGGTCGCGTGCCGGCCACGGAGATCCTGACGGTGACCCCGGCGGTGACGCGGCTGATCCGGGAGCATCGGATCGAGGAGCTGACCGATCTGATGAGGTCCAGCAACGACCCGGGGATGCAGACCTTCAACGAGGCGCTGCTGGCGCTGCACAAGGAGGGCGAGATCGCCTTTGAGACGGGGCTGGCCAACGCCAGCAACCCGGACGAGTTCCGGCTCTCGGTGCAGGGCCTGGAGACCGGCGTGGACGCCTTCCGCAACCCGGGCGCGCTCAAGAACCTGAGCAACCTGGACATGAAGACCCTGCTGACGCTGTGCATCAAGCACGGCGCCTCGGATCTGCACCTGTCCGTCGGCCGCCCGCCCATCTTCCGCATCCTCGGCGCGCTGCACCGCCTGCCGACCGACGCGCTGACCGACAGCGACATGCGGACGCTGCTCTTCTCGATCCTGACCAACCGGCAGCGCACCATCTTCGAATTGGAGAAGGAGATCGACTTCTCGCTGTCGATCGACACAGGGGTGCGCTTCCGGGTCAACGCCTACTTCCAGAAGGGGCACATGGCCGCGGCGCTGCGGACGATCCCCTCGCGCATCCCCTCGGCCCAGGAGCTCGGCCTGCCGGAGATCGTCATCCGCATGGCGGACAGGCCCCACGGGATGCTGCTGGTGGTCGGCCCGACGGGCTCGGGCACGACCACGACGCTGGCCTGCCTGCTCGACCGCGTCAACCAGAGCCGCTCCTGCCACATCCTGACCGTCGAGGACCCGATCGAGTACAACCACCAGAGCGCGCGGGCCTCCATCGACCAGCGCGAGGTGCACGCCGACACGCAGAGCTTCGCCAAGGCCCTCAAGTACGTCTTGAGGCAGGACCCGGACGTGATCCTCGTGGGAGAGATGCGGGATCTGGAGACGATCTCGGCGGCGATCACGGCGGCGGAGACTGGCCACCTGGTGCTGGCGACCCTGCACACCAACGACGCGGCCCAGACCATGGACCGGATCATCGACGTCTTCCCGCCCCACCAGCAGCCTCAGGTGCGCTCGCAGCTGGCCTCCAGCCTCCTGGGCGTCCTGTCCCAGCGGCTCCTGCCGCGCGCCGACGGCTCCGGCCGCATCGCGGCCTTCGAGATCCTGCTGGGCACCCCGGCGGTTCGCAACATCGTGCGCGAGGGCAAGACCCACCAGCTCGTCAACATCATGGAGACGGCCACGCGAGACGGCATGACCACCATGGACCGCTCCGTCAACAAGCTCTACCGCGAAGGGCAGATCGCCTACGAGGTCGCCGCGCGCTACGTGCTCAACCCCACCATCCTCGGCAACCCGCCCAACAGCTGATCTGCGGCGCAGGCCGCTTCAAGGAGGGGGGGCGAGGCGTCAGTTCTTCGTCGAGCGCGAGAAGCCGGCCGCGTAGCCCTCGGCCCTGTCGCGCTTGAAGAAGTACTCGTAGCGCCGCGCGCCGGACTGGGGGTCGGGCTTGAGCACCACCGTCACCATCTCCCAGCCGTGCTGGCCCAGCACGTCCAGGGGCAGATCGCGGTAGAGCGTGTCGTCGTGGTAGTCAAAGAAGGTCACCGTGTAGGGATCGCCGTCCGGCGCATAGCCGATGATGTACTCCCAGATCGATTGGGTCATGCGCTCTCCCACCTCCCTTGATGGACGCCGACGCTCCGCGCCAGCGCACCTCGTCTCGCGCCCTGGGCCGAGGCCCTGGCGCGGATGCAACATACAACACCACTCGCCCGGCGCGCCACCCCATCGAAAAGGGGAGCCCACAAATCGGACGCCACCCCAGGCCGCGGCGCCCGCTCGCCCGGCCCTCGCCCGGGTCGCCTCAGGAGGCCGGCAGCAGCTCCCGGATGGGGCCGAAGCGATGCTCGTCGAGGGTCGCCTCCAGCCTGGCGCGCATCGACCGGCCGCGGCCGACGTTCTGCATCGTGTTGATCCGCAACATCTTTGCCGCGCCTCGCGGCGAGGCCATCCAGCCGTCGAGGCCGACCCGGGCGCGCGTCAGTTCGAACTCGTGGGGGTGGAAGTAGGTGATCGCCGGCACCCCCTGGCGGGCGCACTGCCCCAGCGCCCAGCGGGTGAAGGCGAGGGGGAAGAGGCGGAAGTAGCCGCCGCCGACGGCGGGCACGCGCCGGGCGCCGACCGGGATGGCGGTCAGGGGCACCTCGAAGAGGCCGTTGTCGAGGCGGTGGATGGCCCTGGGGGCGTCGGGGACCCCATAGCGGCGGCCCTTGATGGGGAAGATCGACGAGTCGTAGCGCAAGCCCTCGTCGCGCAGGACGTCGAGCGCCCAGCGGTTCTGCGCGCCGATGGAGAAGGCTGGCGCCCGGTGGCCCTCGATCTTCACCCCGGCGGTCTGCTCCAGCGCGCCCAGGGCGCGGCGCAGCTCCTCCCGGAAGGCCCGCGGGGTCATCTGGTGGATGTAGTGGTGATCGTGGCCGTGGACGCCGAGCTCGTGGCCCTGCGCGACGACGCGGCGGACCAGCGCGGGGTATCGCTCGGCGACATTGCCGAGGGTGAAGAAGGTCGCCTTGACGCCCTTGTCGCTCAGGAGGCCGAGCAGGTAGTCGGTGTTGCGCTCGACCTCGACGGTGGGGGCCCTGGTCAGGCCCAGGCAGTCCTTCCAGACGATCTGGTAGTGGCACTCGACGTCAAAAGACAGGCCGTGGCGCCCCTGAAAGGTCGCAGGGTTCATCGACATCGCTCCGCGCGGGGCTCAGCGGCGCCCGTGGACCCAGAAGCCCCCCAGCCCGAGCGGGCGGACGTCGAGGTTGTTCAGGCTCGCGCCGCGGTACATCCGCTCGATCTCCGAGCGCCAGTAGAAGTAGACCGGGCAGCCCCGCATCTTGTAGCGCAGCTTGCGCAGCGGCATGCGCACCGGCGTCGGGCTCGGGAAGGAGGCGATGACCTCGTCGGCCACGTCGGCCATCATCTTGATGAAGCCCGGCGCGTCGTCCACGTAATCGAGCACGCCCATGGCGAAGGCGACGTCGAAGCGCTTCTCGACCTGGCCGGCCCACTTGATGAAGTCGCCCTCGATGAAGGTGACTCTGTCCTGGACCCCGGCGGCGCGAGCGCGCTCGTTGGCCATCACCAGCATCTCGGGGCTGAAGTCGATGCCCACGACCTCGGCGCCGGCCAGCGCCAGCTCGACCGCGTAGCGCCCTGAGCCGCACCCGACGTCCAGGATCCGCCGCCCCTTGAGGTCCCCGAGCGCCCCGAGCGTCAGGACGTAGCGGGTGAACATCGGCCGCCTGAAGACCTTGTTGAAGGCCCGCGTCGCCGCGTTCTCCTCTTCGTAGAGGGCGTCAAAGAGCCGCGCTCGATCGGTGAAGTAGGTCTGAACTTTGGCTGTTTGCTGCATATCTGCTCCTGCGGGGCCGCCCGTCCCCTCTCAAAGTGATCCCAGGCCGCGACAATATAGGACCTCACCTCGCCGCTGTCGATGCGCAACAGGGCGGGCGATGAGCCGCCTGCTTGACTTCAGAGGCGGCGCGCACTTACATTTCATCATGAGGACATACCCTCACACCTACAGCGAGGTTTGAGATGGAGGCCATCCGTCCCCTCAAGGCTTCTGGACGACTCAGGTTCAGGCACAACGAGCACCCGCTGCCGCAAGCCCATCAGGGCGGCGCCTGGATGGATCGGGACGAGCTGTGCGCTCACCTGTCCATCTCCCCGCTCCAGCTGCGCGCCCTGATCCAGCGCGGCGACGTCGAGCGGCAGTTCGTCGGCTCCGGCGCGCGCTACCGCGCCTGCCTGCCGCCCCAGGAGCTGCGCCGCGCCATCGATCCTGACGGCGACGAGCCGCCCACCTACACCTTCGAAGAGGCCGACAACGCCCAGCGCCTCGCCATCGCCCAGCGCAACAGGCTCATCGGCGAGCGCGACGCCGCCCTTGAAAAAGAGGCCGCCGAGCAGGCCCTCCTGCGCAGCGCCCACGAGCGCCTCGCGCACCTCCAGGTCCAGCGCGACAAGGCCATCGAGGCCAACCGCGCCCTGCTCCACGAGCACCACCAGGTCGCCGCCCAGCGCGACGAGGCCCTGGCCGTGGCCGAGCGCCTCGTCGAAGAGCGCGACGACGCCATGCGGCACCTGGCCCGCGCCGTCCAGCTGCGCGGGCAGACCGCCGATCAGCTCCAGCGCGTCCTCGCCCAGCGCGACAAGGTCATGGCCCAGCTCGACCTCGCCATCGAGCAGCGCGACGACACCCTCGATCGCCTCGACCGCGCCCTTGAGCAGCGCGCCATGGCCCTGGAGGGCTTCGAAAGCGCCCGGAAGATGCTCCTGGAGTGGAACGACTGGCGCCAGAGCGCCCAGAAGGCCATCGACGACAACGAGACCCGCGCCGCCACGGCCCGCAGGCTCGCCCGCGAGGCCCTCGACGTCCCCTGGTGGGACTTCAAGCGCAGGCGCGAGCTCCGCGACGCCCTCAAGAACCTCTGATCGACCCCGCGCCGCGCCCCCGAACCGCCCGCCGCGCATCTTCAAACGATGAAGCCGGCTGCTGACCCTGTCGAGTCTCCCACGATCGGCGGGCCAACGCTGGACAAGCGCGGGCGCGATGCACTAGAACCCTGATGAGCTTGAGGAGACAGGGTCGGACATATCGCCCATTCTATGCCTCCTCGCCACGCCCGGCGCCGCGCCGAGCGGCCTTTGGGAGAATGTCGGCTCAACACCCAGGACCCCCTCGATGCCGAAACCCGATGGTGGCCTCATCAAGGCCCTCCTGCCCGACCCGAGGTTGACCTCGACGATCGTCCGCATGGCGACCCCGGTCATCTTCGCCATGCTGACCCAGACCCTCATCAACATCACGGACACCTTCTTCGTGGGCAAGCTGGAGCCCTCGGTGTCCATCCCCGGTCAGGCCGCGTTGGGCTACTCCCTGCCCTTGATCTGGATCGTGGGCGGGTGCCTGTCGGCCATCGGCGTCGGCACCCAGGCCATCACCGCGCGCCGCTTTGGCGCCCAGGATCTGCCCGCCGCCGGACAGGTTCTGACCAACAGCCTTTTGCTGGCGCTGATCACCGGCACGATCTTCTCCATCGGCTCCTACGCCCTGTGCCCCTGGATGTTCAGCTTCCTGACCAACGACGAGGCCGTCCTGTCCCTCGGCGTCCCCTACACCCAGATCCGCCTGCTCGGCGTCCTGTCGATGGTCGCCACCATGTCCGTCAAGTCCTTCTTCGATGGCATCGGCAAGACCCACCACCACATGATCGCCGCCATCGTCATGAACGTGGTCCACCTCATCCTGAACTACTACCTGATCTTCGGCATCTGGATCTTCCCGGAGCTCAAGGTCGAGGGCGCCGCCTGGGCCAGCCTCATCTCCACCTACATCGGCCTCTTCATCATGCTCGGCTGGACTCTGGCGCCAAAATACCGCAATAACTTCCGCCACTTCAGGATCCAGAACGTCAGCCGGCGGGTGATCTGGGAGATCACCCGCCTGAGCGTGCCCAGCGGCCTGGCGACCGTCTTCGTCATGGCCGGCGTGCTGATGTTCATGCGCATCGTCGGCCTGCTCGACGAGGCCGCCGTCGAGCAGGCCATGGCGGCCACGGGCATCTACACCGGCCAGGGCGCCCTGCCCTACGCGCTGCACCAGAGCGCGCTGCTGGACGGCCAGAGCCTCGTCGGCACGGCCATGGCCAGCGACTGGACCCACGTCATGCTCCAGAACCGCCCCGCGGTCTACAGCGCCGCCACCAAGGTCGTCTTCGACATCTCCAGCCTGTGCTTCATCTCGTCGCTGGCCTTCGGCACGGCCACGGCCACCCTCGTGAGCCAGTCCCTGGGCAAGGACCAGCCCGAGATGGCCAGCCGCTACGGCTGGGAGTCCGTCCGGATCTACGCCTCGTTCATGACCCTCATCGGCCTGCTCGTCTTCATCTGGCCCGAGCACGCCCTGGACCTGATCAGCGACGACGCCGTCGTCATCGCCACCGGCGTCACCGGGATGCGGATCATGGCCGTCCTGATGCCCTTCATGGCCATCGGCATCATCTGCACCCAGGCCCTCTTCGGCGCCGGCAACACCATGTTCGTCATGATCGTCGAGCTCATCTTGCACTTCACCTGCCTCGTCCCGCTGGCCTACCTCCTGTCCAACGTCATCGACCTGGGCTTCCTCGGCGTCTGGGTCGCCAGCGCCTCCTACATCTTCCTGCTGGCCATGATCATGGGCTGGAAGTTCTGGGAGGGGAAGTGGAAGGACATCAAGGTCTGAGCTACTCTGTCCGCGACACGATCCCGGCGACCCGCCCAGGACGCCCATGCGCCGAAGCCTCCACCAGGACGCGACCGCCTTGACGATCGCCGCGACCCTCGCGGCGGCCGCGCTGGCCTGCGTCGACAACCCGCCGCTGCCTGCGGACCTCTACGACCCCTCGGTCCGCATCCTGGCCATCGACCCCTCCCCCGACGGCGGCCCCGTCGCCGAGCAGCCCGTCTTCACGGCCTCGCTCAACACCTACCTCGACCCCGCGCCGCTGACCTTCTTCAACGCCGCCGCGCTCAACAGCGGCGGCGTCCGCGCCTCCGTCCGGGCCGACTACCGCATGGTCGACAAGCAGCTCGTCGTCACCACCCGCCGCCCCCTGGAGCCGGGCCTGATCTACGATCTGACCTTCAACCCCGACGCGATCGCCTCGGTCACCGGGCAGCCCTTCCAGGGCCCCGCGTTGATCCAGTTCCTCTCCGGCGACGCGCCGCTCCCCCCGGCCCCCGCCGAGCCCGAGGCGCCCCGCTGGGCCGAGATCGAGCCCCTGCTCGCCCCCTGCAATGTCTGCCACCTCGATCCCGAGTGGCAGCTGCCCGCCGTCACCCGCGAGGCGATGGTCGGCGTCGCCTCCGAGCAGCAACCGGAGCTTGTCGTCGTGCGCCCCTTCGACGCCCCGGCCTCCTACCTGATGCACAAGATCCTCTGGGACTACCCCTTGCGCCATGGCACCGCCCAGCCGCCGCCCTGGGCCGGCTACGATCAGCTCTCCATCGACGCCCAGCGCCTCATCGAGCGCTGGATCAACGCCGGCGCGCTCCCCTGAGCCTCGCGCGCATCAGGCAAGAACATCCATCAAATCATATACATGCGGGTCAAACAGGCGATGGGCGGGCCAAGCGATCAGGCGCGGGCGGCGCCCATCATGGCGTCCTGGGGTCGAGCTTGACGTGGACGGAGGGGGCGCCCGTGGGCGAGACCGTGACGGTCTGGGGGGCGTGATCGCTGAGGCGGACTTCGATCTGCTTGGGGGGGGAGGTCGTCGAGTCGAAGCGGAAGTCCAGGGGGGCATTGCCGAGGACGGTCCTGCCTTCGAGCAGCGTGGCGCCTGGGGGTTCGGAGATCAGCGTGATGGTGACGGCGGCCGCTGCGGCTCCGCCGGCAGAGTCGCCCGGGGAGAACTTCCAGGCAACGGCGAGGGCCAGCAGGGCGACCAGCAGCGCCCCGACGACGCCGGCGAAGAGGCGCGGGTCGAGCCCTCTGGCTTGAGGGGGCGGCGCGGCGGGCGGGGCCTCCTGGGGCTTCTGGGGCTCGGCGGGCGGGGGCTCGGGCGCCGGGGGCTCCGCCTGGGTCTCTTGCGCCAGGGTCGCCTCCTGGGCCTCCTTGTCTCGTGCTCGGGCGGCCTTGGCGGCGCGCCTGGCCTCGCGCTCGGCCTTGCGCTCCTCCTCGCGCTCTGCGGCCTTGTCGGCCAGGGCCTTGTCGAGATCGGTGGGGATGAGGATCCGGCGAGGGGCCTCGGCGGGGGTGAAGGCGCGCACCTCGGTGCTGCTGATGCGGGAGGGTGGCACGGCGATGGAGCGCGGCGAGGCGCTCACCTCGCTCAAGCGCACGGTGGGGGCGGCGGCGGGGGGCTTGGGGAGGTCGTCCGGGTCGACGTCGGAGAGCGCCTTGAGGAAGGCGTTGGCGTCGTCGAAGCGCGCGGCGTGGTTGGTCGCCAGGGCCTTGCAGAGGGCGGGGCCGAGGGAGCAGGCGACGAGGGCCTCGGGCAGCTCGATCCTGCCCTCGACGTGGACCATGAGGGTGGCGAAGTGGTTTCCGCCCTCGACGACGGGCTGGCCGGTGAGCATCTCGGTCAGGATCAGGCCCATCTGGTAGACGTCCAGCGCTGGCAGCGCGATCCGGCCCTTGATGTACTCGGGCGACAGGTAGCGGTAGGTGCCGATGATCTGGCCGGTGGCCGTCAGGCGGTCGTCCTTGCTTTGAGAGATGCTGGCGATGCCGTAGTCGAGCAGCCGGACATCCTCCTGGGGGGTGCCGGGCGCGACGATGAAGATGTTGCTCGGCTTCAGGTCGCGGTGGACGATCCCCTTCTGGTGGGCCTCGCCGAGGGCCTCAAGGCAGCGGCCGACGAGCTTGAGGGCGCGGGCCGGGGCCATGGGTCCGTGGTTGGACAGCTCGGCCTCCAGGGTGTGGCCCTCCAGGTTCTCCATGACGATGTAGGGCTGGGAGGTCTCGGCCAGGAAGCCGAAGTCGTGGACGCTGACGACGGCGGTGTGCTTGAGGCTGGCCATGACCTTGGCCTCGCGCACGAAGCGCTCCCGGGAGGCCTGGTGGCGGACGTCGGCCGGCGAGATCCCCTGCTCCTTGAAGAGGTTGAGGACCTTGATGGCGACGGCGCGCTCGACGTTGATCTGACGGCCGGCGTAGACCTGGGCGAAGCCCCCGGCGCCGATGAAGCCCGTGATCTCATAGCGACCGTCAATGACCAGCCCGATGGGCAACTTCCTGATCAGGACAGGGGCAACGCTCATTCCAAATCATCCCGTCTGAATCCAGACCCAGGCGTTCGGCCTTGGCTCGACATGCCGGGGCTCCAGAGAGCCTTCGAGCGGCCCCCATGACACCATAAAGCGACCAAAGGCGCAAACCCTGGCGAGGTCGCGGTCGACCTGTGTGAGCAGCGCAGGCCAGGCGGCCGCGTTGACAGCCTCGATTCAACCGTGTGATCGTCGCGCAAAGGTCGGCGGGGACGGCGAGATGGCGAAGATCGACGACTACACGCTGGAGCGCGAGCTGGGCCAGGGCGGCTTCGGGACCGTCTACGAGGTCCGCGACCCCGAAGGCCGCCGGCTCGCCCTCAAGATCCTCCACCGGAGCCTCGTCTCGGACCCCACGGTCGTCCAGCGCTTCTTCCAGGA
This sequence comes from Pseudomonadota bacterium, assembly GCA_005804885.1. Classification (GTDB taxonomy): domain Bacteria; phylum Myxococcota_A; class Bradymonadia; order Bradymonadales; genus SYOX01. The sequence continues at coordinate 37,502 of SYOX01000152.1, read as the reverse complement.
GGCGCTGATCCTGGCTCGCCTGCAGCACGCGGCCATCCCGAAGGTCTACCACTTTGGCCCCTTCGAGGGCACCTACTACCTCGTCCAGGAGTTCGTCGAGGGCCGCGAGATCGCGGCCGTCATCGGCGACACGCCCCTGAGCGTGCCCGAGGCGGTCGGCGTCATGGATCAGCTCCTTGACGCGCTGGCCTACGCCCACCAGCACGAGATCATCCACCGCGACCTCAAGCCGGCCAACCTCGTCCTGGAGCCCAGCGGGCGGCTGCGCATCCTGGACTTCGGCATCGCCAAGATCATCGGCGGCGCCCAGCTCACCGCCCCCGGCATCGTCAACGTCACCCTGGGCTACGCCGCCCCTGAGCAGCTCCGGGGCTCGCCGTTGGACGCCCGCGCCGACATCTTCGCCGCCGGGATCCTCTTCCACCAGCTCCTGACCTGCAAGCTGCCCCACCCGCCGACCTCAAAAGACGCCCTGAAGGCCTACCAGGCCCAGCTCGCCTGGACGCGCGGCCCCCGCGCCTCCCTGCAGGCCCTCGACCCCTCGATCCCGGACTGGGCCGACGCCTTCTACAAGCGCTGCACCGCCGCCGACCCCAACGACCGCTTCCCCGACGCCCGCGCCGCCCGCGACTCTCTGCTCAAGAAGGAGACCCCCGAGCCCCTCAAGCCCCGCATCCGCCCTGGCGCGGGCGGCCCCACCCGCGGCCAGATCGAAGCGGCCTCCTCCACCGACAGCCTCGACCCCCGCGCCGCCCTGGCGCGCGCCGCCGTCACCGTCACCCTCACCTCGGACGACCCCGAGCACGGCGCCACCACAAAGTGGGTCGTCCCCGAGGCCCCCCCGGCGCTGACCGCCGGCTCCGCTGCGGCCGACGCGCCGACGGTGCGCGCCAGGATCCCCGCCGGATCGGCGCGCGCAAGCCGCCTGCCGCTGATCCTGCTGGCCCTCGGGCTGTCCCTGATCGCTCTGACCGCCGTCGCGCTGCTGGCCGTCTTCCTGGGCCTCTCGGCCAAGGCCCCCAGCCCTCCCCCCGACAACGCGGACGCGGCCGCCGTCGAGGTCGACGGCGGAGGGCGCTGAGGGGGGACGCCCGAGCGCAGGCACCTGGCCTGTCAAGGCGGCGCGATCCCCCCTTCGCGGCCGATCTGGCTGTCGATCAGGTCGAAGTAGCCGGTCACGCCCGAGATCAAGCCCTGGACGATGATCGCCAGGACGACGAGGGCCACCAGCGCGATGACGATCACCAGCAGGGTGACGATCGCGCGGCGCTGGACCGCGCGCTCTCTGGCGGCGGCGCGCGGCAGGGTCTCGTCGAGCTTGCCGGTCAGCTCCCCCTGGGCCACCGCGGCGATCACCTCAGGGTGAAAAACACCAGCCTTTTGAATAACTTGCGTCAGGTTCGAGCCATCCTCGATCATGCGCAGCGAGGCGCCTTCGAAGGCCAGCAGGCCAGGGTTGCCGCTGGCGACGAGGGCGGAGCGGAGGGCGTCGGGGAAGGAGAGGCCGGCGGCGATGGAGCGGCCCAGGACGTCGAGGAAGGTGGCGTGGTGGCCGCGTTCGAAGGCGCGCCCGAGGATCGGCAGCCGGAGCGCGGCGCGGGCCGGCAAGGTCCGCAGCGGCGAGGTGGCCTTGAGGCGGGGGACGACGACGAGGGCGAAGAGCGCCCCGGCCAGGACCAGCGCGGGGGACCAGACGGCGACGGCGAGGTAGCTCAGGAGGCTGTCGGTGAAGATGCGGGGCAGGGGGAGGATGCAGCCGACGGCCGCCAGCAGGAAGGCGGGGTAGGCGAGCCCCTTGAGGACGTCGTGGCGGTCCTTGCGGCGCTGGGCGATGGCGTCGGCCAGGGCCAGCAGGGCGGCGTCGAGGTTGCCGCGCTTCTCGCCGGCCCGCAGCAGCGCCAGCTCGGCGTCGCCGAGCGCGCCCGTGCGGGCGAAGGCCGTCGTCAGCGTGCCGCCGGCCTGGATCGAGGCGCGCAGCGCCTCGCGCAGCGGCTCGGGCATCGCCATGGTCGCGGCGTCGTTCTGGAGCCAGGTCTCGATCCCGATCCCGGCCTGGATCGCCTCGACCATGGCGCGCAGCGCCGCCTCGAGCTGGCTGTCGGTCAGTGCCATCGGTCGCCCTGGCAGGCGGCTCGCCCGCCCAGCGGCGCCCCGTCGGGCGGCGCGAGGGTCAGGGTCACCTCGTCCGCCTCCGGTCATAGCGCCAGTCGGCCTCGCTGGCAATGCGGCGCCGCCCTGGTCCATACTGGCCGGCAACCCGAGCGCGCCTTGGGGTGACACGGACCCGAACACGACGAGAGCATGGCGAGCACCACGGCGACCCCGAGCGGCAAGCGCTCAAGCGGCATGGCGGACTGGCGGGCTGGGCTGCGAAGGCGGCTCAAGCCGCCGCGCAAGCTCGAGTTCACGAGGGAGGGCAAGTACTTCACCGGCATGACCCTGCTGATCGGCTTCGGCGCGATCAACACGGGCAACAACCTGCTCTACCTCTTGCTGGGCATGATGCTGGCGCTGATCATCATCAGCGGCGTGATGTCCGAGTCCGTCCTTCAGAAGCTGGAGGTCCACCGGCGCCTGCCCGAGCGGATCTTCGCCGGCCAGCCCGCGCTGGCCGAGGTGACCCTGATCAACCACAAGCTGCGCGCGCCGAGCTTCTCGATCCAGATCCTCGAGCGCATCGTCGGCGTCCCCCTGGTCGACCGCCCCGCGGTCTACTTCATGCGCGTGGCCCCCAACCACGCCCAGGCCACCGGCCAGTACCGCTTCGCGTGGCCTCGCCGGGGTCGCTGGCGGATCGAGGGCGTTGAGGTCGCCACGCGCTTCCCCTTCGACCTCTTTCGCAAGAGCCGGGACTTCGACACCGCCGCCGAGGTGATCGTCTACCCCATGCCGCTGGACCCGCCCGACATCCACGGCATCGCGGCGCGGCCCCAGGGCGACGTCCGCCGACACCGCATCGGCGGCGGCGGCGACTTCTACGGCTTGCGGGATCTGCGCCAGGGGGACGACGCCCGCGCGGTGCACTGGAAGTCCTCCGCGCGCCGGGGCGAGCTGCTGGTGCGCGAGAGCGAGGAGGAGGAAACCCGCGCCGTGGTGCTCTGCCTGCACAACCGCTGGGGAGCGGGCGACTCGCCCGCCCCCTCCCACCGCGCCCGGCTTGAGGAGGCCGTGGGGCTCTGCGCGGGGCTGGCCCAGCAGCTCCTGGCCCGCGGCTTCGCCGTCGGGCTGGCGACGCTCGACGAGTCGATCCCCGTCAACACCGGCGCGGGGCACTTCGACCGGATCCTGCGCGCGCTGGCGCTGGCGGCCTTCCACGGCGACCCGGAGCTGGACGAGGGCCAGCGGGCGGCCCTGTCGCCCTCACCGCGCTTCGCCACGGCGGCGCAGGACAACTGCATCGTCGTCGGAGCAGGGGCGCCGCCGGCCCCCGCTCAGGGCAAGGTGCTGGCCATGGTGCGGACATGACGGGGGCCTCCTCGACCGGCTTTGATCTGCCAAAGCTCCACAAGAATGGCACCTACGCGCTGGTCACCCTGGCCTTGCTCTCGCTGTGGACCGGAGGCGCCTTCGCCCCGGCGATCGGCGTCGGCCTGGCCCTGGCGCTGATCGTCAGCTGGTTCTGGGAGAGGCCCCGCATCGACCCCGATCGCTTCGGGCGCTGGTGGACGGCGCTGACGGTCTGCGTCATCGGCCTGCTGGTCTACCTGCTGGGCTTCACCAGCATGGGCGTCGTCCAGGTCGGCGTCTACCTCATCCTCTACCTGACCACGGCCAAGCTCTTTCAGCGCTCGCGGCTTGACGACGACCTCCAGCTGCTCGCCTTGAGCTTCCTGCTGATGGCCGCCGCCACGGCCTTCAACGAGGATCTGCTCTTTGGCCTCCTCTTCGCCCTCTACGTCCTGATCGGGGTCGTCATCTTCGCCGTCTACCACCTGCGCAGGCAGCTTGAGGAGAACGCCCGGCGCGGCGGCCGAAGGGTGAAGAACCTGTTTGGTGTCGGGTACTTGTCGCTGTTGACGGCGATGGCGGTGGTGTGCTTCGCCGCCTCGGTGGCCTTCTTCTTCCTCTTCCCTCGGCTCGGCTTCGGGTTCTTCGCCCAGAAGTCGCGCGAGGGGCTTCAGATGAGCGGCTTCTCCGAGAGCGTCGACCTGGGCAGCCACGGGACGATCAAGACCGACAACACGGTCGTGATGCGGGTGCAGTTCCCCGAGGGCAGGCCGAAGCAGGATGGGCCGCTCTACTGGAGGGGGATCAGCTTCGATCACTACGACGGGGTGGGGTGGTCGGCGGCGGAGATGCGCGAGACCCGCAGCCTGCCGCCCGACAGCGCGTCGAATTACAACCTGCGGCGCTACTCGGGGGGACCTGAGGAGCTGGTGCGCCAGGATATCTACCTCGAGCCGATCAACTCCAACGTGATCTTCACTCTGCACCCGGCCATCACGGTGTCTCTGGCGGACAAGGACAAGGGGGTGCCGGTCTTCATCCGCAACCGGGGCTTCAGCATCGACGAAGGGGGGGTGCTGCGCTACCACGGCGCGGGCAAGATCGGGGTCCAGTACGCCGCCGAGAGCTGGGGGGGGCCATTCCCAACGGCGGACATGCGCACCTGGGCCCGCCTGGAGGGCCGCGATCGCCTCCCGACGCGGATCCACGGCGCCTACACCCAGCTGCCCGAGGCCAACCCCAGGGTCCGACGGCTCGCCGAGCAGATCACCGCCGGGCTCGACAACGACTACGACCGGACCGTCGCGATCGTCGATCACCTGCGCCAGAACTACGCCTACACCACGACGCTCCCCGATCCCGGCGCGGAGCCGCCGCTGGACGCCTTCCTCTTCACCCACAAGCGGGGCCACTGCGAGTTCTTCTCCACGGCGCTGGTGATATTGCTGCGCTCCATCGGCATCCCGGCCCGCAGCGTCAACGGCTTCATGGGCGGAAAGTGGAACGAGTACGACGACTTCCTGGCGGTGCGCAACGCCGACGCGCACTCCTGGGCCGAGGTCTGGTTTGGCCCCTACGACTGGGTGGGCTTCGACGCGACGCCGCCCGCGGCCGACGTCAGCGATCAGGAGGCCTTCATGGACGGGGTGGTCCGGCTCTACGACTCGCTCAAGTTCCGCTGGATCAAGTACGTCATCGAGTACGACCTGGAGACGCAGGTGGAGCTCATCCGTCAGGCCACGTCGGCCCTGGGCGGCGGCGAGGAGGATCAGGTCGATCCGATGGACTTCCAGATGTCCTTGCTGGAGCTCTTCGAATCGCTCAGGCGCAATGTCGTCCCGGCGCTGCTCATCGCGCTGCTCGCCGTGGTGGCCTGGATCGGGCTCAGGATCCGGGGCGCCGCGCGGCTGGACTGGCGCGACGGCCTGGTGATCGCCTCGACCCTCGTCGGCAGCCTCTCCATCGCGGTGTTGATGTGGCGCCCCGAGGCCGACTGGCTCGCCCGCACCTACGCGCTGGCTGCCCCCCTCTACGGCGTCGCCTGGGGTCTCGGCGGCCGGCTGCGCCCCCGCCTCAAGGGCCGCGTCAGCCACGAGGGCATCGCGCGCCTCTACACCCGGCTGCGCGGCGCGCTGACCGCCTCAGGGATCGACCACGGCCCCGCCGAAGGCCCCGAGGCCCTGCTCGCCCGCCTTGAGGCCGCCGACCTGCCCGCCCGCGGCGCCTCCGCCGCCCTGATCCGCCGCTACATGGACGTTCGCTTCGGCGGCCAGCCCATCGAGGCCGACGAGCTCAAGGCCCTCGACCGCTCCCTGAAGGACATCCTCCGAGCGCTCCGAAAGGCCCGCTGACCCCCCCGCATCACCCGATGCCGCGCGAGGCGCCCCTCCCGAGGCCCCTCAGACCCTTCGCAAGCCCAACCCCGCCAGGATCCCCTCGGGCCCCTGGCCCATCAAAGCGACGACCTCGCCCGCGCTCATCGTAGCGATTTGAGCCACCACGGCGTCTCGCTCCTCGCGCTCCAGCGGAGGCTCCACCGAGGACAGCGCCTCCAGAACAAGCTCAGCCCGACCCTCAGCCCGACCCTCAGCCCGACCCTCGGTGCGCGCCACATGGCGAGCGCTCATCAACATGTTGCCCATGATGTCCACCAACTCCTGAGTCCACGGATCGAGCACCTCGGCAGGCGCCCTGAACGCCGATCGGTGCCATGACTCCACCAAGAACCACATCGCCTCGACCTCCTCACCATGAAGGTGATCGAGTCGCTCAACAGCATAACGCAGCGTCGACCCTCGGGCCAACAGCAGCAGCGGCAACAGGCCGTCGTCCGGCCGCCCCAGATCACGAACGAGCGCGTTGAGCACCAGCACGCCCACCCGCCAGTCCCCGGGCATCCTCCAGATCGCCGGCTCGTCGGGATCGGGTTCAAAGCCTCTTCGAATCAACGCTCGCCTCAAGGGCGCAGACATCGACGGCACTGGGATCCAGAGCCTGAGCGAGCGCCCCTCCGACCGGCGAGCGCTTCGCCGGCAAAGCGCCCGCCTGTAGGTGAGCGCCTTCTCGACGCACGCCAGGAGATCATCCTCGCCAGGCTCCGTGCTGAAGGGCTCCCACATCGACCCCCTCCCGGCCAGCTCCAACAGCCTCGGAAAGGCGGTCGCCTTCGCCCGGCCTCGCCGAAAGACCACGTCAGCCTGCAAAGGGGTGTAGAGCGCCCCAAGAAAGGCCGGCGGCGTCACCTGCGCCACCTCCGGCCACGTCACCTCCCCATGACGACCCAGCAACACCCCGAGCAGCGACTTGGCGAAGCCATCAAAGCGCTTGTGCACGCCCGACGCCACCCCCTCCAGGGCAAACTCCCCTTGTAATCTCTCCCCGTCAGACATCTCTCCTCCTGCCGCTTGATCCCCCCCAGCGTCAGCCTCAGGACCTGCCCTCCGACGCGGGCGAGGTTGTCGGACACATCCCTGGCGATGTTGCGCCTTCAACGGGATTATTGTTCGACCGCGTCCTTGAGCCGGAAGCACCTCGCGGAGCGTCACCACGCGCGTGTCTCCGATTCATAGACACGATCTCTTTCAGCGATGGCTTGCGCTGGAGATCGCGCTCTGATTGGATCGGGTCGATCGCGGCATGAAGGCCTTTGGAGAGAAGCGTCCGGCGTTGGATGAGTGGCATGGGCCTTGCGGTTGGTGTAGAGCGCCAGGGCCATGATGGGTGTAGCGGGTTGACGGGAGCAGAGACGATGGGTGCGAAGGACATGGCAGGATCGAGGGGTGGTGGATCGGCGTGGGGGTTGGCGCTGTGTGCGGTGGCGGTGTCGGTGGCGGGTTGCACGGACAACCCGATCCGGATGTCGATGCCTTCGGGCAATGACGTCGTGGCGCCCTTCCCCGCCAACCAGGAGGTCTCCGCCGAGCCGGTCAAGGCCACGCCCGTCGAGGTGACGTTGAGCGAGCCGACCGGGACGATCCAGACGCTCAGGGCGATCAACGTGTCCTTCAACCAGCCGATGGAGGCGGGCAGCGGTCAGGGGCCGTCGCCGCTGCAGATCTCGCCGGCGATCAAGGGCGAGCTGCGCTGGCTGGGGGATCGGACGATCAGCTTCGTGCCTTCGCAGGCGCTGCCGATGGCGACCCGCTTCGAGGTCGTCGTGCCCAAGGGGCTGCGGGGTTTCAATGGGCAGGCGCTGGGCAGCGACCACCGCTTCTCCTTCTCGACCCCGGGTCTGGAGGTGAGGCGCTTTGATCCGTCGTGGTACAACGCGCGGCTGCGGCCCGACGAGCAGATCTTCATCCAGTTCAACCTGCCCGTGGCGTTGTCCGAGCTGGAGTCCTCGCTGCAGATGACCCAGGGGAGCGCGCCGGTCAAGGCCATCATCTCGCCGACGCTGGTGGATCGCGGCGGGGACAAGGTGGCGGAGGGGACGGCCTTCATGGTGCGCCCTGCGGGCGGCTTTGCCACGGGCGCCGCCTACGGGGTGACGATCCAGGGGACGCTCAAGCCGGTCAACGGGGCGCTCACGCTGTCGGGGCAGTGGGTCAGGAGCTTTGCGACCTACGGTCCCTTCGCCGCGCTCAGCGCGCGCTGCGGGTGGAGTGAGTGCACGCCCGACGCGACCTGGTCGGTGGAGTTCTCCAACCCCGTGACGGCCGAGAAGATCGCCAGGTGCGTGACGGTCAAGCCCCCGATCGCGATGGGAGAGCCTTACGGCTACAGCGGGTCGGGCCACGTCACCTTCCGGCCCCGCGACCCGAAGCCGGGCACGACCTACGAGCTGAGCTTCTCGCGCAAGTGCACGGACGACCTCGGCAATGCGCTCTCGGAGCCCTTCGTGGGGAAGATCGCCGTCGGCCACCACCTGCCTGACATCACGATGGACCGGGGCCTCCAGTTTCTGGAGAAGCCCACCCAGGGCGAGAAGCTCCAGTTCCCGATCACGCTGATCAACACGCCGGACGTGCGCCTGCGCATGGCGACCTTGAGCGAGGCGCAGCTGCCGGCCTTCTTGAGCACCTACTCGGGGTGGTCGAGCGGCGACGAGCTCAAGCGTGGGGTCTTGAAGGCGGTGGTGGATCGGCCCTTCGGGGTCAAGCTGACGACGGACGTCAAGAAGACCTACGGGATCGCGCTGTCGGAGGCGCTGGGGGACAAGCAGGCCGGCGTGGTCTATGTGGACGTGCGCTCGGACGCCTACGACAAGCGCTACTCCTACAACGGCGAGAACTACCACAAGAGCGTGCTGCAGGTCACCGACATCGGCTTGACGGCCAAGTACAGCCCTGAGTCGGTGCTGGTCTGGACGACGAGCCTGTCGAAGGCCGAGCCGCTCGATGGCGTGCGGGTGGCGCTGCGCGGCCCCGACGGTGAGCTGCTGTGGGAGGGAAAGACGGACAAGGAGGGGCTGGCCGTGGGGCCAGGGCTGAAGACCTTCGGGGGCAAGCGGCCCAGGGTGCTGCTGGCGACGCGGGGCGACGAGCTCAGCTTCCTGGATTTGAACGACTGGAACACGCAGATCGAGCCCTATCGCTTCAACCAGCCTTACGACTGGGACGCGCCGGCGGTGGCGTTGCGCGGCCACGTCTTCACCGAGCGGGGGGTCTATCGGCCGGGCGAGACGGTCTACATCAAGGGCTACCTGAGGATGGATCGGGGTCGCAAGCTGGAGCTCTTGCCGGTCGATCGGGCGCGGGTCAGGGTCAAGGACGCGCAGAACAACCTCGTCGTGGACGAGGAGGTGGAGATGACGGACCTGGACGGCTTCAGCGCGGAGGTGTCGGTGGGCAAGGACGCGCCGCTGGGCACATGGTCGATCGAGGCCGTGCCGGTCGGGATCGACGGCGACGCGCAGGGTCAGGGTTCGGGCTCCTTCCGGGTGGAGGCCTACCGGGCGCCGGACTTCGAGGTGGTCGTCAGCGCGGCCCAGAGCGACGTGATCGTGGGGGAGAAGGCGGCCGTGTCGATCTCGGGCCAGTACCTCTTCGGGGCGCCGATGGGCGGAGCCAAGGCCAGGTGGCTGGCCCGCCGTCAGGAGACGAGCTTCGCCCCGGTGGGCTTCGAACAGTATGCCTTCGGGGACAACACCTACGACAACTGGTGGAATGAGGATTCGAGTGGATCGAGCCATTTGGGCGAGGGCGAGGAGGACTTGAACGGCGCGGGGATGGTGGAGCGGTCGCTGGAGATCATGCCGGACGCGGTGCTCAAGGGCCCGCAGGAGTTGATCGTGGAGGCGTCGGTGTCGGACATCAACCGGCAGGTGGTTTCGGGAAGCGCGCGGGTCAAGATCCACCCTGGGGAGTTCTACGTCGGGCTCAAGCGGCCGGGCTACCTCGTGGAGGCGGGCAAGCCGCAGTCCTTCGGCGTCGTGGCCGTGGGGGTCAAGGGTGAGGCGCAGGCGGGCAGGCGGGTGTCGGTGGAGTTGGTGAAGCGGACCTGGACCTCGGTGCGCAAGTCGATGACGGGGGGTGGTTCGACGTGGGTGACGGAGAACGAGGACAAGCTGGTGACGAGCTGCGCGGTCAACACGGCGACGACGGCCCGGTCTTGTGACCTCACGATCCAGGATCCTGGCTATTACGTGCTCAAGGGATCGTCCAGCGACGACAAGAACCGGGCGGTGGAGACCTCGACGAGCTTCTATGTGTGGGGCGGGGGTTGGTCGTGGTGGGGGTCGAGCGACGACGAGCGGATCGACCTGATCGCGGACAAGCAGCGGTACAAGGTCGGCGAGAAGGCGCGGATCATGGTCAAGTCGCCCTTCCGTGAGTCGAGGGCGCTGGTGACGGTCGAGCGGCGCGGGGTGCTGGAGCAGCGCGCGGTGTTGCTGCGGGGCTCGGCCTCGACGATCGAGGTGCCGGTGACCGAGGACATGTTGCCGAACGCCTATGTGGCGGTGACGCTGATCCGGGGTCGTGAGGACAAGCCGAAGGACGACGACGGCACGACGATCGATCCGGGCAAGCCGGCCTTCAAGATGGGCTATGTGGCGCTGGAGGTGGACAGGACCGAGAAGGTGCTGTCGGTCAGCGTCGAGCCTGAGCGGCGGGTGTACCGGCCCGGCGAGACGGTCAACGCGGAGATCCTGGTCAAGGACTCGGCGGGCAACCCGGTGTCGGGCGAGGTGACCTTCATGGCGGTGGACGAGGGTGTCTTGAGCCTGACGGGGTACAAGACGCCCAACCCGATCGCGGACTTCTACATGAAGGCCTCGCTGGGGGTGATCACGGCCGAGAGCCGCATGGCGATCGTGTCGCGGGTCGACGGCGCCAGCGAGGAGGACGGCGAGAAGGGCGACGAGGGCGGCGGCGGCGAGGGCGGCGGGGAGGCTGCGAACTATCGGGCGGCCTTCGCGACGACGGCGGCCTTCATCCCGACGGTGGTGACGGACGCGTCGGGCAAGGCCAAGGTGAGCTTCAAGCTGCCGGACAACCTGACGGCCTTCAGGCTGATGGCGGTCGGGGCGGGCTCGGACAACCGCTTCGGGTCGGGCGATACGCGCGTTCAGGTGCAGAAGCCCTTGATGCTGCGGCCCTCGCTGCCGCGGGTGGCCTCGACCGGGGACACCTTCGAGGTCCGGGCGGTGGTGCAGGCCGTGGGGGAGAGCGCCGGCAGGGTGCGGGTCAGCGCCGAGGTCAAGGGGCCGGTGGAGTTGACGGGCGCCCAGAGCGCGGAGATCGACCTGGGGCGGGGCCAGGCCCGCGAGGTGGTCTTCCCGGCCGTGGTCGGGGCGCCGGGCGAGGCGATCTTCCGCTTCAAGGCGGTGGCCTTGGACGGCTTCGTGGCCGAGGACGCGGTGGAGCTCAAGCTGCCGGTGCGCTTCCCGGCGGTGACGCGGACGCAGATCGAGACGGGAGCAGTGATGGCGAGAGGCGAGGGGATCGACCGCGTGTGGAAGCGGCTCTCGCTGCCGGAGGAGATTCGGAGTGATGTTGGCGGGTTGGACATCGAGCTGGCGTCGACGGCGATGGCCGATCTCTTGCCGGGGCTGGACTACCTGGTCAGCTACCCCTACGGGTGCGTGGAGCAGACGACCGGCAGCACGCTGCCGCTGGTGGCGATGCGGGGGCTGATGGGGGACGTCGAGCTGCCCGGGATCAAGGAGGGAGACGTGGTCAAGTTCGCCCAGGCCGGGCTCGACCGCCTCTTCTCCATGCAGACCTACGACGGGGGGCTGGGGTACTGGCCGGGCGACGACACCTCGCACCCGTGGGGGTCGGCCTACGGCGGCCTGGCGCTGGTGATGGCCGCGCGCACGGAGGGGCTCAAGGTCGACGCCGCGAAGCTCGATCTGTTGATGGGCTATCTGCGCGAGGTGCTGCGCGACGAGGTCGCCACGGAGAGCTGGTGGAGAGCCGAGGCGCTGGACAACACGCGCGCGTTTGCGGCCTACGTGCTGGCCGAGGCCGACGAGGCCGAGCCCGCCTACCACAGCACGCTCTTCGAATCCCGCGGCCGCCTGGGGAGCTTCGGCAAAGGGCTGCTGGCGATGGCGATCATGAGGTCGGGCGGCGACGAGCGCATGTCGCGGGTGTTGCTGGCCGACATGCTCGAGGGCGCCCAGATCAACGGCGCCGAGGCCACGCTGGCGGTCGACGAAAGCCGCGAGTATTATTGGGAGATCATGGACTCGGACGTGCGATCGAACAGCGTGGCGCTGATGGCGCTGATGATGGCGCGCCCGGACGACGCGCTGGTGACGAAGTTCTCGCGGGGGCTGCTGGCGGCGCGCAGGGGCGGCCGCTGGCTCAGCACCCAGGAGAACGCCTTCGCGGTCGTCTCGCTGATGCGCTTCTTCCACGAGACCGAGAAGGAGACCCCCGCCTTCGTCGCCCACATCGGGCTGGGCGAGGAGGTGGTCATGTCGACGCGCTTCAAGGAGCGGGGCTTGAAGCCGCGCAAGCTGCACATCCCGATGAGCGACCTGCTCAAGCACCACGGCGAGGTGATCTCGATCGTGCGCGAGGGGTCCGCCGGCCCGCTCTACTACACGATGAAGCTCTCCTTCGCCCCGACGAAGCCGCCGACGGAGGCCTTCGACAACGGCTTTACGATCAAGCGGGAGGTCCTGGGCGCCAGCGGCCCCGACGCCGACAAGCCCGTCAAGTCCGTCAAGCCCGGCGAGATGGTCAAGGTGCGCCTGACCATCGTGGCCCCCGAGGAGCGCCACTACGTCGCCATCAACGCGCCGCTGCCCGCCGGCCTGGAGCCCGTCAACACGAGCTTCGCCACCGTCGCGCCCTCGCTCTCGGAGGCCATGGACCAGGAGAACGCCGACCTGGATGGCTGGGATGACTGGTGGTACGGCCAGCACGACTTCGACCGGATCGAGCAGCGCGACGACCGCGTCGTCCTCTTCGCGGACTACCTCCCGGCCGGCGTGATCACCCACACCACGCTGGCGCGGGCCACGACGCTGGGCCGCTTCACCGTCCCTGCGGCCTTCGCCGAGGAGATGTACGACCCCAGCGTCTACGGCCGCACCGAGGCCTTCACCTTCGAGATCAAGTAGCCCCGCAGAGGACACGGCGATGTCGGCCTCCCCCGCTCCCCCCAGAGCCTCGCGCTTCAAGAAAACAAAGCTAATCTGCCTATCTGGCGCAGTCGCCGCGGTCAGCGTGGCGATCTGGATCCTCGCCGTCCCCTTCCCCGCCGAGCGGCTGGCCCCGCACACGGTCACGAGCACCCGGCTCGTGGATCGGGAAGGGCGGCTGCTGCGCGAGCTGCTCAACCCCGAGAAGGAGGGCCGTGCGCGCTGGCTGGAGCCGGCGGACATCTCGCCGCACATGAAGCTGGCCACCGTCCAGACCGAGGACAAGCGCTTCGAGGATCACGTCGGCGTCGACCCGATCGCGATCGGGCGGGCGCTCGTCGACAACGCGCGGGCTGGCCGTGTCATCTCGGGGGCCTCGACCCTGACGCAGCAGACCGTCAAGCTGACCGGCGCGCCCAGCCGACGAGGGCTGGCGCAGAAGGCGATGGAGGCCGTCGAGGCGATCCGGCTGGAGCGAACGCTGGGCAAGGAGGAGATCCTGGCGCAGTACCTCAACAGGGCGCCTTACGGCAACCAGCTCTTCGGCGTCGAGGCGGCCGCTCGGCGCTACTTCGGCAAGCCGGCGGCCCACCTCTCGCTGGCCGAGGCGACCTTGCTGGCCGGCATCCCCCAGGCGCCGACCCTGACCGAGCCGCTGCGCCACCGCCGCCGCGCCGTCCAGCGCCAGCGCAGCCTCCTGCTCTTGATGCGCAACCGCGGCGCGATCTCCGAGGACGACTGCACCCGCGCGCTGGCCGAGCCCCTCGTCTTCGCCTCCCCCGAGCGCCCCGCGCCCTCGGCGCGCCAGGGCCACGTCCTGGCCCCGCACTTCACCGATCGCGTCCTGGAGCGGCTCGGAGATGCCCGACCTGCGATCGTCCAGACCACCCTGGATCTTGAGTTGCAAGAAAAGGTCGAGGGGATCGTGCGGCTGCAGATCTCGCGCGTGGCGGATCGGGGCGTGAGCCAGGGCGCGGCGATCGTGATCGACAACCGGCGCGACGAGGTGCTGGCCTGGGTGGGGTCGAGGGATTACGACGACGCCGCGCAGCTCGGCGCCAACGACGGCGTCGTGGCGCTGCGCCAGCCGGGCTCGACGCTCAAGCCCTTCGTCTACGGCCTGTATCTGGAGCGGGGCGGCACCGCCGCCGACATGTTCGCGGACCTGCCGACGCAGTTCTCCACCGACAGCGGCGTCTACGTCCCGAAGAACTACGATCAGCGCTTCCACGGCCCGGTGAGCCTGCGGGACGCGCTGGGCAGCTCGCTGAACATCCCGGCGGTCATCGCGGCGGCCGAGGTCGGCCCCGAGGCGCTGCTGGGGCGGCTCCGCGTGGCGGGCTTCGAGAGCCTGACGGAGAGCTCAGGCCATTACGGCCTGGGGCTGGCGCTGGGCAACGGGGAGGTGACGCTGCTTGAGCTGGCCTCGGCCTACGCGGCGCTGGGGCGGCTGGGGGCGTGGCGGCCTGTGGCGCCGTGGCGAGAGCCTGGCGCGATCGCCGGGCCGCCGAGGGCGGTCTTCAGCCGGGAGGTCAGCACCCAGCTCCTGGACGTCTTGCAGGACGACGCGGCCCGGTCGATCGGCTTCGATCTGCACGGGCCGCTGGCGCTGCCCTTCCGGGTGGCGGCCAAGACGGGCACCAGCACGGACTTTCGGGACAACTGGGCCGTGGGCACGACGCCTGAGCATACGGTGGCGGTCTGGGTGGGCAACTTCGACGGCAGCCCGATGCAGCAGGTCAGCGGCTCGACGGGCGCGGCGCCGATCCTGCGCCAGATCTTCCAGGCGCTTCACCCGACCGCCGCCAACCCCGCCGACGCCCTGTGGTTTCCGATGCCGCGCGGGCTCCGCCGCCACTCCGTCTGCGCGTTGAGCGGCCAGCCGGCCGCCGCCGACTGCCCAGCGTCGCGCCAGGAGCTCTTCATCGACGGGCGCCAGGGCGCCTCGGACCCTCCGGGCCTCGGCGGCGATCGCCCGGCGGGCCCGGCGTCCTGCGCGATCCACCACAAGGTCGCGATCGACACCCGCAATGGGCTCCGGGCTGGCGCCGGCTGCGATCGGGCCTGGGTCGAGCGCCGCCTCTTTGTCCGCGTGCCGCCAGCCTGGTTGGAGTGGGCGCACGGGGAGGGCCTGTCTGCCGCGCCTGCCGGCTTCTCCCCCTTGTGCCCCGCGCAGCCCGCCGACCTGGAGGGTGAGGGGGCGCATGACCCTGGTCGGGGGGCAGGTGGGGGCGACATCCGGATCACCCACCCGCTGCCGGGGGACCAGATCCTGGTTGACCGGAGCGCGCCGCCCGAGGCGCGCCGCCTGACGCTGCGCGCGACGACGGCGCTGGCCCACGGGCACACGCCGCTGACCTGGTTTGTCGACGGCGAGCCGCTGATCGAGGTCCACCCCCCTTATACGGCGACCTGGGCGCCGATCCCCGGCGTGCACGTCTTCGGCGTCGGTCGGGGGCGCGTCGAGGCCGAGGTCAAGGTCACGGTGCGGTAGGGTCGCGCCAGAGCGCGGCGGGCCTCGGGTGCGCGGATGTGATAGGATGGCGGGCGAGCCTGGGGCGGGCCTCCCGCCGGGCTCCTGTCCACCCCGAGCGAGGTGTCGCCGCAGAACATGAAAACAATCCTGATATCAATAGCTTGCGCCGCGACAATGGCTCCGATGGGGGTCTGGGCAAAGGGGGCGGAGGGTTGGCGAGCCGCCGCGCCGCCGGTCACGGCGCAGGCGCCGGAGGGGGCGCGGGCGCCGTCGGGGGGTCCGCAGCCGGTCGTGATGGAGGCGATCATCGACAGCGCCTTTGTCGGCCCGCAGCACGTCGTCTTCGTGCTGCCGCCGGGCTACGAGGCCAGCGGCAAGTCCTACCCGGCGGTGCTGGCCTTCGCGGGGCTGGGTGAGTCGGTGCGGGGCAACCGGGCCGGCGCCTGGGGGTGGGTGGAGAAGTACGGGGTGGTGCCGGCGATGGCGGCGCTGCACCGGGGCGACGCGCTGACGCCGGGCGACTTCCAGGGGTTGATCAAGGGGGAGGCGCTGGAGGGCTACAACGCGGCGCTCAGGGAGGTGCCCTATGAGGGCGTGATCCTGGTGTGCCCCTACCCGCCCAACGTGCTCAAGGGGTCGCTGGAGCGCTCCGATTACGAGCGCTACCTGCTCGACGAGCTGATCCCCTATACGATCAAGCACTTGCGGGTGCCGTCGAGCGCCGGGGGGTGGGGGGTTGACGGGATCTCGCTCGGCGGGCTGCTGTCGACCTGGGTGGGGTTCAAGCACCCGGAGCGCTTCGGGGCGATCGGCAGCCAGCAGGCCTCGGTCAACTCGAGGGCGCAGGCCATCGACAAGCTCGTGGCCCGGAACCTGGGGGTGCTGCGGACGCGGCGGCTCAACGTGGCCACCAGCGCGCAGGACCCCTTCAAGGAGGGGCTCAAGGCCTTCTCGGCGCGGCTGACGCGGGCGGGCCTGGAGCACCGCTTCACGATCCTGCCCGGTCACCACGACAAGCGCTTCGTCAAAGGCCCGGGCTCCTTCGAACTGCTGCTCTTCCACGACCGGGCGCTGCGCGGCGGCGAGGGGATGCCCCCGGCGCGCAAGATCGATTGACGGGGCGGGGCTTGTGGGGGGATAGTTCTTTTGTCTGGCGACCTTGAGACGCGCACTCCATGACTGTTGGCCCCCAGCGACACGCCGCCCCTCACCACGTGCCCACAGGGACGATCCTGGAGGGGCGCTACGAGATCTACCGGGCGATCGCGGAGGGCGGCTTCGCCACCGTCTACGAGGGGCGCCAGCTCAACATTGATCGGCGGGTGGCGATCAAGGTCCTCAACCTCATCGACGACGCGGACGTCCAGAAGCTCATCGAGGAGAAGTTCGTCATCGAGGCCAGGGCCAGCGCCCAGATCCAGCACCCCAACGTGGTGACGATCTTCGACTACGGGCTGATGGACGCCACCCGGCAGCCCTACATCGTGATGGAGCTGCTCGAAGGCCACCACCTCGGCGATGCGCTGGCCGAGGGGGGCGCGATGGCCCCGAAGCGGGCCTTTCGTCTGCTGCTGCCGGCGCTGGAGGCGCTGGCCGAGGCCCACCGCCTCGGGATCGTCCATCGGGATCTGAAGCCGCCCAACCTCTTCATCGTCCACCCCGGCACCGAGCGCGAGCTGCTCAAGGTCGTCGACTTCGGCGTCGCCCGGATCTGGGCCATGCAGGCCATCTCCCGCACAGGCAACGGGCAGCTGCTCGGCTCCCCCCGATACCTCGCCCCGGAGTACCTGGCCGGCAACGTGGCGACCCCTGCGCTGGACGTCTACCAGATGACGCTGATCCTGCTTGAGATGCTCACCGGCCACCCGGTCGTGGAGGCGCTCAACGCCTTCGAGTGCATCTGGGCTCACACCCACGGCGCGCTTCCGCTGCCCGTCGACCTCATGAACGGGCCCCTCGGCCCCGTCCTCTTGCGGGCGCTCGATGCAGACTACGAGGCCCGCTACCCCGACGCAGCGGCGCTCCGAAAGGCCCTGCGCGACCCCGCCCTGGCCCAGATCCAGACGCCCGGCCCCGAGACCCGACCGCTCTCCTCCTACGTCGGCGCCCGGCCCGCCGCGCCCGTCGTCGCCGAGTTCGACGGCGACGCGCAGGAGGCCATCATCCACGAGACGATCGCGCTGCGGCGCGCCGAGGGCGAGGACGTCCACGCGCTGCCGACCACGCTGGTCGATCCCATCGCCCTCAAGCCCGACCTGGATTGGATGGACGAGGAGGAGAGCACCGACGTCTTGAGCGCCCGCGGCCGCCACCGCATCCTCCCAGATCCCCTCGAAGAGACTCCGTCCGAGCACACCTCGATCTTCCCCTCGGAGCGCGCCGCCTCCCTCTCCGAGGACGAGGACTCCCTCGGCGACAAGGAGACCTCGGTCTGGAACGAGAAGCACCTCAAAGCCCTCGGGCTGCGATCTCAGGGCTCGCCCCAGGCGCCCGATCAGGGCGCGGCCTCCCCGGAGCCCGAGGCGGTCGATGAGGCCGGGGCGGCCGACGAAGGCCACCCGAGCGACGAGGCCCCGTCGGCGCGCGAGGCGGCGAAGGGCGCCGCGCCGACCCCCGCGCGGCGCCGACGGCACAACGAGGCCCCGCAGATCCTGCGGGCGACCGCGCACTCGGCCAGCGATCGCGGGATCGCCGATCCCGCCGCCCCGCCGCCGGAGACGGACAGGTGGGCCGAGTGGCGCTCGCTCGTCATCCTCGCCAGCGTCGTCACCGGGACATTGCTCTTCATCACCGCGCTGATTTTCATCCTGCTGGCAGTCTTCTCAGATTGATCGTCTTCTCGGACTGATCGTCTTCTCGGACTGATCGTCTTCTCGGACTGATCTGTCGGATCAGGGCCGGAACCAGTCTTCGAAGAGGCCGGTCAGCTCGGTGGCCACGGGCATGTCGACGTCGCGGGTGGGCAGGAACTCGAAGCGGAGCGGGCGGCGGACCCCCTCGCGCTCGACGGTCACCTTGACGGGCTTGCTCACCTCCCCCTCCTCGACCTGGATGGAGCGGAGCACGTCGCCGACCTTGAGGCCGGCGTCGGCGGCCTCGGAGACCTCGGCGACCTCGGTGATGGGCATGTTGACGATGACCCCGGTGCCCGTCTTGAAGCCCAGATCGTAGATCGGGAAGGGCAGCTCCAGGACGATGACGCCGCCGCGCGACAGGTCGGCCAGCGGCAGCACCTCGACGCCGTCGATGTAGGCCTCGAAGAAGGCCGCCCAGGACTGCCCCGTGAACTCCTCGACCATCGCGCGCACGTCGTCGCCGGCGTAGCCGGAGGCGCGGTGGGAGAAGGCCAGCGCCATCTTCTGCATGATCTGATCGAGCGAGCGCAGCCCCTGGCTGTTGGCCCGCAGCTCGACGTCCAGGATCAACCCGAGCAGCGACCCCTTGACCTGGGCCAGCCGCCGCAGCGCGGGCCGCTCGCCGTAGCCGGCCACCAGCACCGCGCGCGGCGTGTTGAAGGCGAAGGGGTTGCTGTAATAGTCCTTGATCCAGCCGTTGAGCAGCGGGATGAAGTCCTTGACCGAGATCAGGTCCATGGCCAGCAGCGTGCGCACGGCGTAATACTCCGAGACCCCCTCGGAGAACCACGCCGCGTGCCCCTCCCGGTAGGAGCTGCCGGGATCAGCCTCCAGCCTGGGCGCGAAGAGCTGGCCGCTCCACAGGCGGAAGTGCTCGTGAGCCAAGGTTTTTATCAACGCCAGATCCCGCTTTGGGTCCAGATCCGAGGGCAGGTAGAAGACCGCGCCGCCCGGCTCGGCCAGCACGCGCGCGCGCCGAACCGGCGCCGCAACCGCGTTGGCGGGGAGCTCCGGGGCGCGGCGCGGCGCGGGCCTCTCGGCGCCCGGCTTCTCCTCGGCGTCGACAGACCCGGCGTCGATGGGGAGGATCGTGATCAGCGCGGCATTGCTGGGGTAGCCGGCGAAGACCTCCGACTGGACCCGGACGAGGTTGCGCACGATCCGCCGCACCTCCTCCCTGGGCGTCGACCACTGGCCCGCCACCGCCACCTGGACGAAGGCCCCCTTGAGGTCCGCCTCGCTGACCTCCCAGTCCCCGGCCATGATCAGCCCGCGCCGCAGCGCCTCGAAGCTGGGCAGGCTCGTGCTGGCCCTGCCCCAGGACGTGCGCACCTGCCAACCGGTCGGCGCCTTGACCTCCACCCGCGCCTCGTCCCAGCCCCGATCCCCGCTGGGGACCTCGGGGGTCAGGAACATCCCGTGGCCCCAGGACAAGAACTGCTCGGCGCCCGTCAGGGCCACGAGCTCCGAGTCCGGATCCCCGACCTGAGGCGAGAGAGCCTCGCGGTGGCCGACGACGACGTAGCGCACGAAGAAGTCTCGGGAGGCCGAGCCCGACACGAGCCAGCGGCCCGGCGAGGGGTTGGTGACCTCAAGGGCCTCCCTCCCGTCCCGGGTCCAGGCGTGGACGTCGTAGATGTCCACGGACACCTGCGCCCCCTTCCAGTCCGGCAGGGTCAGCGCAATGGGCGCCTCGCCCGGCTGCCGCAAGAGCATCTCCACCGCAGCGTAGCGCGGGTGGATGCTCACCTCGAAGGAGACGTCCCGAGGCGGCGGCTTGAGCGCGCTCTCGCCGACCTCCAAGGGCGCAGAAGCGCAGCCCGCGCCCAGCAGCGCGGCGGCGCTCATCCCCACGAGGCACGCCCAGGAGGCCGCCCTCGCAGCCCAGCCACGCCCCCTCGCTGATGCACCCGACGATCGCAAGCCCATACTCTCTCCCGCAACCGCTCAGACCAGCTTGAGCACGCAATAGGACTTCTTGCCAGCCCTCAAGACGATCATGGACTCGCTGGCGAGCTGCGCGACCGTCACGCGCGCCTCCTCGTCGGCGCGATCGTTGTTGATGTAGCCGCCGCCCTGCTTGACGAGCCGCCGCGCGGCCCCCTTGGACGCCTGAAGCCCCACCTCGGCCAGCAAGTCCACCAGCCCGATCCCCTCACCCTCAAAGCGCGACCGCTCCACCTCGATCGAGGGCACGTCGGCGAAGATCGAGGACAGGTCCGCGTCGCTCAAGCCCTCGATCCGCTCACCGAAGAGCATCTGGCTGGCGCGGACGGCCTTGTCGGCCTCGACCTGACCGTGGATGAGCCAGGTCACCTCGTAGGCCAGCCGCCGCTGCACCTGACCCGTGTTCTTCCCCGCCTCGACCTGCGCGATCAGCGCCTCGATCTCGACCCTCGGCAGGAAGGTGAAGGTCTTGAGCAGCATCCCCAGGTCCGCGTCCTCTCGGCCGATCCAGTACTGGTAGAAGTCGTAGGGGCTCGTCCGGGCCGGGTCCAGCCACACCGCGCCCTGCTCCGTCTTGCCGAACTTGCGCCCCGAGGTGTCGGTCAACAGCGGCATCGTCAAGCCGAAGGCCGGCTGGCCCAGCTTGCGCCGGATCAACTCCGTCCCTGCCGTGATGTTGCCCCACTGGTCCGAGCCGCCGATCTGGAGCGAGCACCCATGGCTTTCAAAAAGATGAAGGAAATCAAATGCCTGGATCAGCATGTAGCTGAACTCGGTGTAGCTGATGCCCTGCTCCCGGTTCTCCAGGCGGTTGCGCACCGAGTCCTTGGTCAACATGGCGTTGACCCGGAAGTGCTTGCCGACCTCGCGCAAGAAGTCGATGTAGCTCCAGCCCGAGAACCAGTCGAAGTTGTTGACGATAACGACGCCGTCGGCCAGATCAACGCCGTCGGCCAGATCAACGCCGTCGGCCAGATCGACGCCGTCGGCCAGATCGACGCCGTCGGCCAGATCGACGCCGTCGGCCAGATCAACGCCGTCGGCCAGATCGACGCCGTCGGAGACATCGTCGATCAGATCGACGACGCCCTCGGGGTGCATGGTCAGGGCGCGGCTCAAGACGGCCTGGAGCTGGGCCTGGATGCCGCGCAGGTTGCGATCGATCTCCTCGACGCTCAGCAGGGAGCGCTCGGTGGACTTGCCCGAGGGGTCCCCGATCCGACCCGTCGCGCCGCCGACCAGCGCCACGGGCCGGTGGCCGTGGCGCAGGAAGAAGGCCAGCCCCATCATGGGCACGAGGTTGCCGACGTGCAGGGAGTCGGCCGAGGGATCAAAGCCGGCGTAGAGGGTGACCGACCCTTGGGCAAGCTCCTCGTCGAGCGCGTCGTGGGTCGTCTGTTCGATGCGATCGCGCCAGGCCATCTCGGCCAGGACGCTGCTCTTGAATGGGCTCATCAGCGGTCGCTCATCTGGGCGCGCGGGTGCCCTGATGGGGCGCCCCGGCGCGTGGGTGGGGCCGTCGGACAGCACATTTAAGGAAGATGGAGGAGAGGTCAAGGGCGGCGCGCTCGCCAGACCCGTCGAGGCCCGAGGGCGCGCCGCCGCCATCGGCGGGATCAGCGGGCGTAATCGACCGCGCGGAGCTCCCGGATGACGCAGACCTTGATCTGGCCCGGGTAGGTCAGCTCCTTCTCGATCCGGCGAGCGATGTCCTTGCTGAGCAAGTTGGCCTGCTCGTCGTTGACCTTGTCGTTCTCGACGATGACCCGGATCTCGCGGCCGGCCTGGACCGCGTAGCACTTCTCGACCCCTTCGAACTCGCACGAGATCCGCTCCAGATCCTCAAGACGCCGGATGTAGGTCTCCAGGATCTCGCGGCGAGCGCCGGGGCGGGCGCCGCTGAGGGCGTCGGCGCCCATGACGAGGTGGGCGTAGACCGACTTGGGCGGCACGTCGTCATGGTGGGCGGCCACCGCGTTGATCACGATGGGGTCCTCGCCGAACTTGCGGCAGAACTCGCCGCCGTTGACCGCGTGGCTGCCCTCCATCTCGTGGGTGACGGCCTTGCCGATGTCGTGCAGGAGGCCGGCGCGCCGCGCGATCTTGGTGTTCAGGCCCAGCTCCGAGGCCATCATCCCGCACAAGAAGCCCACCTCGATGGAGTGCTTCCACTGGTTCTGGCCGTAGCTGGTCCGGTAGCGCAGCTGCCCGACGAGCTTGAGCAGCTCCGGGTGGACGTTGTGCAACCCCAGCTCGAAGGCCGCCTGCTCGCCGGCCTCCTTGATCCGCTTGTCCACCTCGCCGCGGGTCTTCTCCACGACCTCCTCGATGCGCGAGGGGTGGATGCGGCCGTCGGCGATGAGCCGCTCCAGCGAGATCCGGGCGACCTCGCGGGCCACGGGGTTGAAGCCCGACAGCACCACCGCCTCCGGCGTGTCGTCGATGATGAGGTTGATGCCCGTGGCCGCCTCCAGCGCCCGGATGTTGCGGCCCTCGCGGCCGATGATCCGCCCCTTGATGTCGTCGTTCGGGATCGGCAGCACCGTCACGGTCCGCTCGGCGACGTACTCGCCGGCGTAGCGCTGGATGGCCACACCGATGACCTTCTTGGCCCGACGATCCGCCTCCGCGATCGCCTCATCCTCGATGTTCTTGATCAGCCGCGCGCCCTCGATGCGCGCCTCGCCGGTCATCTTCTCGATGAGCTGCCTGCGCGCCTCCTCGGGGCTCAAGCCGGCCACCTCGCTGAGCTTCTCCCCGGCCTGCGCGATCAGCTTGTCGATCTCCTTCTCCTTCTCAACCAGGCCCTGCTCGCGGGCCGCGAGCGCCTTGTCGCGCTTGTTGAGATCCTGCTCCTTGCCGTCGTACATCTCCGCGCGGCGGTCGAGGTTCTCGTCCCGCTTGTCGAGCAAACCCTCGCGCTTGCTGAACTTCTGCTCTCGCTCATTGGCCCGCTGCTCGGCCTTCTCCGCCTCGATCCGCAGCGCCTCCTGCTCCCTCTCCAGGTTGGCCTTGAGATCTTTTTGCGCCTTGAGGGCGGCGGCCTTGGCCTCCGCCTCCGCATCGGCCTCGGCCTTGCGGATCAGCTCGCGAGACTCCTCCCGCGCGCCCTTGAGGATCTTGTCGGCCTCGATCTCGGCCGCCTCGGTCTTGCGCCGAGCCTCTTTTTCAGCCTCCTCCCGCTCGCCGCGGTTGAGCTCCCGAGCCTTGTTGGCTCCCGCGAAGTAGCCCCCCACGACGCCTATGACCAGCGCCAGAAGGCCCACCAGCACGATTTCTACCATCGTGTCACCTCTTCCTGGGGTGTATGGGAGATGCCCCGGTCGTCCCCCTGCCGACCGGCTCCCTCGATCAACGGGCCGCGCATGGCGCGATACCCGTAGGCGTCAATATGGCCGCGACGGGCCGGTCGTGATCCTCGACCGGCAACGCCTCGACGATCTGCCAATCATGGCCCAGCCCCACCGCGCACAGCTCCGGGCGCTGCTGCACCAGCCACCGGTCGTAGTAGCCCCCTCCGTACCCGAGGCGGCTCCCGCGCAGGTCATAGGCCAGCGCGGGCACCACCACGAGGTCGATGAGGCTCGACTCGATCGGAGGCCCGACAGGCTCCAGGATCCCGAAGGGGCCTGGGATCAGGGAGCCGACGAGGTGCTCGGTGCACCCTGGGGTGCCCGGCGCGATCGGGATCGTGGTCGGAAGATGGAAGGTCAGCCGTCGATCGGGGCAGGTCCTGGGCAGCACGAAGGTCTTGCCAGCGGCCTCGGGTCGCTCCAGCCAGCAGATCGGATCGAGCTCCCCGCGCAGCGGGCTGTAGAGCGCCACCACGCGGGCCGCGAGGAAGGGCTCAAAGGCCACGGCGAAGGCCGCCGCCTGCGCGGAGGCCTCGTCGATGAGCCCCTCAGGGGCGCCCTCCCGGCGCGCGCGCATCTCAAGACGCAGCGCGCGCTTCTGTCGCGCGATCCTGTCGGCCGCTGGCGGTCGCCTCGACGACATCCGACCCTTTTTAAAGGACCCTACCGGCGCAGCACCTGAGGCGGCCCTGGAACAACAGGGGCCTGCGACCACGACTGGGCCGGGGCCTCCTCGAGTTCATCATCCAGGAGCCGCAAGAGCTGCTGCGAGCGCTGTTCAAACTCCTCGTAGATCCCCTGAGCGCTCTGGCGCTCTTCAAAGAGCGTGTCGGCGATCTGGAGGGCCACCAGGAGACAGACCTTCTCCATTGGAATCTGGGGGGCGGCCTTTCGGAGCGCCTCGACTTGATCCCCCACGAAACTGGACAACGCCTTGAGGGACTCATTGTCCCTATCGGTCTTTAGACTCAAGCGCTGCCCGGCGATGTCCAAAACCACCGAACGCTTCGCACTCATGACCATCCCTGTCGCTTGCGTGTCTTGCCTGCCCTGGCGATAGGCTTGTCTTCCTTCTTTGATCCCGATCGGCCTTCCGAGCCGATCTGATCATTGAAGGTACACTTTATCGACACGACTAGGCAAACGATGGTTGAAAAGAGGCGCAAGAAGGGGATCAGGGGCGCGAGGGCTCAGGCGGCCTCGACGAGGGCCGCAAAGCCCATGCCGCCGCCGATGCACATCGACACGACGCCGTAGCGCCCGCCGGTGCGGCGCAGGTGCCGCAAAAGGGTGGCGACCTGGCGGGCGCCGGTGGTCCCCAGCGGGTGCCCCAGGGCGATGGCGCCGCCGTTGGGGTTGACCTTGGCGGGATCGAGGCCGAGCTCCCGGATGCAGTGCAGGGACTGGCTGGCGACGGCCTCGTTGAGCTCGACGGCGTCGCTGTCGGCGAGGGTCAGGCCCGCCTTCTCCAGCAGCTTGCGGATCGCCGGCACGGGGCCGACGCCCATGATCTCGGGCGGGACGCCGACGACGACGTAGGTCCGGAAGTAGCCCAGCGGCGACAGGCCCAGCCGCTCGCAGGTCTCCTTGTCCATCATCAGCGCGGCGGCCGCGCCGTCGGTCAACGGCGAGGCGTTGCCGGCGGTGACGGACCCAGTGGGGTCGAAGACGGGGCGCAGGGCGCTGAGCGCCTCGATGGTGGTGTCGGGCCTGGGGCCCTCGTCGCGCGAGACGGTGACCTGTCGGGGCCCCTCGGGGGTCTGGACGCGGGTGGTCACCGCCACGACCTCCTCGGCCAGCGTGCCGGCCTCCCAGGCCGCCGAGGCGCGGCGGTGGGACTCGCAGGCGAAGGCGTCCTGGTCAGCGCGGCTGATCTCGAAGCGCTGGGCGACGAGCTCGGCGGTGGCGCCCATGGAGATGTAGGCCTCCGGGTTGGAGGCCATCAGCTCGGGGTTGGCCGAGATCTTGTTGCCGCCCATGGGGATCATGGACATGCTCTCGGTCCCGCCCGCGATGGCGACGTCGATGCCCCCGACGGCGATCCGGTCGGCGACCAGGCCGATGGTCTGGGAGCCGCTGGAGCAGAAGCGGTTGACGGTCATCCCAGGGACGGTGTGGGGCAGGCCAGCAAGCAAGCCGGCCAGCCGGGCGACGTTCATGCCCTGCTCGCCCTCAGGCATGGCGCAGCCGAGCACGACGTCCTCGATCATGGCCGGGTCAAGCTGGGGCGCCCTGGCCAGCAGCGCCTTGATCACCTCGGCGGCCAGCGTGTCGGGCCGGGTATCCTTGAAGGCGCCCTTGATGCCCCTCGTGAAGGGGGTTCGCAGCGCCTCGACGATCACAACTTCTCGGGTCATGGGGCCTCTCCTAGTTTCTCAGGGGCTTGTTGTTCTTGAGCATGTACTGGATGCGCTCCTGGGTCCTGGGCTCGCCGCACAGGCTCAAGAAGGCCTCCCTCTCCAGCTCCAGCAGCCTCGCCTCGGAGACGGTGGTCGTCGTCGAGGTGTCGCCGCCGGTCAGCACCGAGGCGAGCTTCGCGCCCACGAGGCGGTCGTGGGCGCTGATCTGGTGCTGCTGCTCCATCGAGTAGAGCATCATGTCGATGGTGGCGGCCCCGGAGCGCCCCGGCAGCCGGTAGTTGATCGGCCTCGGCGGCCGGAAACCGGCCCGCGCCATCCCCAGCGCCTTCTGCCGGGCGGCGAAGAGCAGGTGGTCGCGGTTGAGGGTGACGCCGTCGCCCGCCCTCAAGAAGCCCCTCTCGCGGGCCAGCTCCGCGCTGGCGGCCACCTCTCCCATCCCTATGATCATAAAGATCTTTTTAAGGTAGGGCAGCGGATCGAAGTCGTTGTCCTCGGCCACCGGGCCGTACCAGTTGCGCAGCATGTTCAGGTTGCCGGCCCCGCCAGGGATGAGCCCGACGCCGACCTCCACCAGCCCCATGTAGAGCTCGGCGAAGGCCTGGACGGCGTTGGCCCCCATGACGACCTCGGCCCCACCGCCCAGCGTCAGCCCCGAGGGCGCGGCCACGACCGGCTTGGAGCTGTAGGTCATGGCCTGGTTGGCGCTCTGGAAGCGCGTGATCAGCTTGCTGATCTCGCCCCAGTTGCCCTGCACGGCGTTCATGTAGAGCAGCAGCAGGTTGGCGCCGGCCGAGAAATTCTCGCTGTCCTGGTAGATCACCAGCCCGTCGAAGTTGGCCTCAAGCTCCTCGACCGCCTTCTCCATCATCGCCACGATGTCGTCGTCGATGGGGTTGAGCTTCGCGTTGAGCGCGCTGTGGAACTCCAGCCCCAGGATCCCCTCGCCCGTATCCCAGAGCGAGGCGCTGATGTTGCCGGCGACCTTGCTGACCCCCCTGGTCTGCTTGAGGTAGCCCAGCGACAGATCCCGCTCCGAGCGCGGCACGGGCCTGTAGCCCTTCTGCGCCACGTCATAATAGAGCGCCTCGCCGCCCTCACCCTGGCTGTAGAAGCTCCCGCAGCCCCGCTCGACCATCTCGATGACCCAGTCGGCGACCTTCAGGCCCGCCTTCGTCATCGCCACGATGGCGTCCTTGACCCCGAGCGCGTCCCAGGTCTCGAAGGGCCCCAGCTCCCAGTTGAAGCCCCAGCGCATCCCCCGATCGATGTTGACCACGTCGTCGGCGATCTCGCCCATCCGCCCGGCCGAGTAGGCCAGCGTCGCCAGCGTCACCGCGCGGGCCAGCTGCGAGGCCCGATCCGGCTCGACGCCCTCGCCCGCGACCTTCGCGTCCCCCGCCGCGGCGTCGAAGAAGACGACCTTCTTGACCCGCTCGCCCACGTCCTGGATCTTCCGAGCCGCGTCGAGGCTCGCGAAGCGCACCTGACCCTGCTCGCTGTAATCCATCGTGGCCAGATCCAGCGACAAGATCGCCGGCTTGCCCTGCGCGTCCTGGCCCTTCTTGTAGAAGCCCTGGCCGGACTTCTGCCCCAGCCAGCCCTTCTCCAGCATCTGCGCCACGAAGGCCGGCATCAAGAAGACGTCCCGCTCCTCGTCCTCGACCAGCGTGTCGTAGCAGTTCCGGGCCACGTGGACGAAGGTGTCCAGGCCCACCAGATCCGCCGTGCGGAAGACGGCCGACGTCGGCCTGCCGGTGGCCGGCCCGAAGACCTTGTCGACCTCCTCGACCGTGTAGCCGCCGGCCTCCATCGCCTGGATCGTCTTCATCATGCCGTAGACGCCGATCCGGTTGGCGATGAAGTTCGTCGTGTCCTTGCCGTACACGATCCCCTTGCCCAGCACCTCCTCGCCGAAGCGCGACAGCAGCGCCATCGCCTTCGGGTCCGTGGTCGAGGCCGGCACCAGCTCCAGCAGCTTCATGTAGCGCACGGGGTTGAAGAAGTGCGTCACGAGGAAGTGCCGCTGGAAGTCCTCGCTGCGACCCTCGATCATGCCCTCGATCGACAGCCCCGAGGTGTTCGACGTGATCAAGGTCCCCGGCCGACGGACCGCCTCGATGCGCTCAAAGAGCGCCTGCTTGATCGCGAGGTTCTCGACGACCACCTCCACGATCCAGTCGCACTCGGCCACGCGCCCCAGGTCGTCGTCGAAGTTGCCCACCTCGATCAAGCTCAGATCGCGCGGGGTCAACAAGGCCGCCGGACGCGTCTTGAGCAACTTCTGGAGCGCACCGGCCGCGAAGCGATCCCGATAGGACCGGCTCGTCGTGTCCTCACCCGCCTTCGGGTTCGGCGGCACGATGTCCAACAAGAGACTGGGGACCCCCGCGTTGGCCAGGTGCGCCGCGATCCCCGAGCCCATCACGCCTGCGCCCAGGACCGCCACCTTGCGAATCTGCTTGATCATGTCCTCTCCGCGTCTTTACCTGTAGGTCCTCATGCCTCCGCCGTGAGGCGGAGCGCTTGATTCATTAGTCGCTCCACCCCACCGCGTCAAGGCGTTGAATGAACGGCCATTCATAATCTGAGAGGTGTCCACGCCGCCCTCCCAGCCGCCCGGCGGTGAGGGCCAGCGACAGCGGCGCCCGAGGGCTTCAGGGATCGGCGAGGGCGTCTTGGTGTGCGAGCGGAATGACGCCTGGGAGGCGGTGATCCCGCCTGCGGCACAGCACCGGCGAAGGGGTTGCTTATCCCACCCACCGGCGGCATAGTCTCGGGGAGGTATCCCGCCTGCGGGCGGCATATAGCGGAACCCTCGCCTCGTGAACCATGAGAACAACGTCCCTGACGGCCTCGATGGCTCAATAAGGCCATCAGCCCACGAGAACTCTGCTGTAATGGCCGAACGAAGAGGTGAACGGGAGTCGACGACGACGCGGGTTTTGAAATCATAGTTTTTTGGCGGCGGCCCCGTCACCGCCGACGTTCGGCACAAAAGAAGAGAGGAATATTCGACAGCATGGAATTCATGCCCGCAGGCGAGATCATCGGAGATGCACACCAAGTGCGCACGATATCAGTCACACAAAACTCACTGCTGCCTGACGGAGAGTACAGCTTTGTTGACATGTATTGCACTGATCCCGAGTGTGATTGTCGCAAAACGATGATCCTCGTGATACACAACGGCGAGCCCGTTTCGATCATCAACTATGGATGGGAGTCTGCCAAGTTCTACAAGAACTGGATGGGTGGCAATAAAAACAATATTCCGACAACTAAGATGTATGGGGCGTCCATTGATATAACGAGCCCGGATCTTGTCAGCCCAGACGGCATGCTCGCATTATTCAACAGACTACTAAACGACATATGGATCGCGAGATTTAAGCAGCATTACCATGAAGTCAAGGCGGCAATGTCAAAATGAACCAAGAACAACGGATACCGAACGACAAAACTCACCGGCTGCTGTGAAGCACAGCGGAATAGCGGCCGGTAAGCTTTGTCTTAGACCGGATCTACTTCGATGGTCGGCGCTCCTCCTCAACTGGATCAATTCATGTGTTGATCGCGAGATAGTCTTAAACCGATAAAGGTGAAATAATTGATGGGCTTCTTGACCTGGGCGGCTCGCATGGTTGAGTCGCTCGGATCTTGATGCGTCGTCTAGTTGCGGGCTGTGTCTCCCTTCCTTTGGATGAGGGCGGATGAACAGACGACATCTGATCGCGCTGATGGGCGCCCTGGCGGGCCTGGGCGTCGTGGCCTGGGCGATCCTCGACCGCGCGCCGTCTGGCGTGGATCGATCGCAGGCGACGCCCGAGGAGGCGCTGAGGCCTTCGGGCGTGGGAGGCGAGGAGCTGGCGAGGCGCCACTGCGGGCGGTGTCATGCGGTGCCGGCGCCGGAGGAGCTGCCGAAGGAGGCGTGGCCCTTCGTGATGACGTGGATGGGCAACTACTTCGGGCATCGGAAGAACGATGGGCCATTCAAGCGCATCGCGTTGGAGGCCTTCATCCCTGACAAGCCGACGGTGCACGGGGAGGATCTGGCCGCGATCGAGCGATACTACGTCGAGGCGGCCCCGGCCCAGGCCCAGATGCGGATCGAGAGGCCGAGGCTGCCCGTCAGCGCGCGCTTTCGAGGCGTGATCCCGCCGATGGACATCCCGAAGAACGACCTCGTGACCCTGGTCCGCCTGCACCCTTCGAAGCCCAGGCTCTATGTGGGGTCGGGCCATACCCTGAGCCTGAGCGCCTACGACACGACCACGGGCCAGCGCGTCGGCCAGGATCACTTCGCCACCGAGCCGGTCGGCCTGGAGTTCTATGAGGGCGGGATGCGGCTGAGCGTGATGGGCAGCTTCGATCACGACACCGGCACCGGGGCCGTGGTCGACATCGAGGGATTTGAACAAGGGCAGGCGCGGCGAGATCGGGTGCTGCTGTCGTCCTACCACCGCCTGACGCGCTCGATCACGGCCGACGTCAACGGCGATAAGCGCGCGGATCTGCTGGTGATTGGCTTCGGGGACGGCTACGCGGGCGTGGGCTTCGGGCGCTTGTCGATGCTGTGGGCGACCGAGAGCTTCGACCTGCTGCGGGACAAGGCGCCGGCGAAGCTGCCGCCCGGTCCGCTGCCCGGGGCGTGGCGCGAGACGGTGCTGAGCGATCAGGCCGGCGCGCTCGACGGCGCCATCGAGGATCTGGACAAGGACGGGCGCCCCGACGTGGTGATCGTGACCGCGCAGGCGCGCCAGGAGGTGGTGGCCTGGATGAACAAGGGCGGGGAGCGCTTCGAGCGCGTGGTGATCATGAGCCGGGCGCCGGGCTGGGGCCACAACGCGATGGCGATGGCCGACTTTGACGGCGACGGCCACAAGGATCTCGTCGTCGTCAACGGCAACAACATGGAGATCCAC
This sequence comes from Pseudomonadota bacterium, assembly GCA_005804885.1. Classification (GTDB taxonomy): domain Bacteria; phylum Myxococcota_A; class Bradymonadia; order Bradymonadales; genus SYOX01. The sequence continues at coordinate 6,607 of SYOX01000152.1, read as the reverse complement.
AACCCCCCGCTCAAGCCCTACCACGGCGTCCGGATCTACCAGAACAACGGGGATCTGACCTTCACCGAGCGCATGTTCTTCCCCTTCTACGGGGCGATCAAGGCGACGCCGGCCGACTTCGACGGGGACGGCGACCTGGACATCGCCGCGATCTCCTTCTTCCCGGACTGGGAGGACGAGCCGCAGCCCGAGACCTTCGCGTTTCTGGAGAACAAGGGCGGCTGGACCTTCGACCCCTCCGGCGCCCCCGAGGGCGTCTGGGGCCGCTGGTTGACGATGGACCTGGGGGACGTCGATTACGACGGCGCCCCCGACGTGATCCTCGGGCTGGGATCGCTGGCCAACGGGGTCCCGGACGCGCTCTTCGAGGCCTACAAGGCGCGCTTCCAGGTGCTCCCGTCGGTCGTCTTCCTCAAGAATAAGGGCGGCTGAGCGGGTCCTGGGTCGTCGCTTTGATCGTCGATCTGGGGGGCGCGCTTGCGCTCGGCCCTCGACCTCTGATTGTATGCCGGCGATGACCCCCTTGGAGGAGAGAAGGAGATGATGATGAGAACACCGTCCGCCGCCCTCAGGGCTCTTGCCATGCTGACGCTCGTCGCCCTGGTGGGCTGCAGCACATCGAAGGGGTCGGGCGACGACTCGCTGGCCCAGCAGACCGCGTCGAAGGAGCGCCTCTCGGTGGCGCCGATGGGCGACAAGGTCCTCGGTTACGCGATCGTGCCCGATCTGGAGCGTTCGGCGAGCACGGCGCACACGCTGTTGACGCGCTTTGATCCGGGGGCGCCGCCGCTCTTGCCGGAGCTGCTCGAAGAGGTCCGCAACGCGATGGGGTGGCAGAGCGTCGACGGGCTGGCGACGAACAAGCCCATCAAGGTCCTCGTCGTGGTCAACGACGCCGAGTCCATGCCCGAGGTGATCGCGCTCGTGCCGATCAAGGGGGAGGCGGCCTTCAAGGCCCAGCTCCAGCAGGCCGAGGAGCAGGTGGCCGGCAATGCGCTCTCCTACGAGACCTTCGCGTCGCCGACGGGGCGGCTCTACGTCAACTTCATCAATGATCAGGCGGTGTTGACGTGGGGGCCGGAGAGCTTCGCGGTCTGGAAGGGGGCCATCGACGCGATGGCCGGCGCCAGGGCCTCCGAGGGCGACCTGGTGATCGGCTTCGAGGCGACCAACCTGATGCGGATCTACGGCGAGCAGTTCCGCGTGCAGATGGCGCAGATGAAGGAGCTGATGAACACGTCGATGGGCATGACCGGGATGCCCATGGCCGAGGCGACCGCCCAGAACGCCCAGGCGATGTTCTCGCTCATCGAGCGCTTCTCGGAGGACACGGATCGGGGCGAGATCATCGTGAGCCTGGACCCGGATCTGGTCAGCCTCCAGGCGGTGGCGCGGATGAAGGAGGGCAGCGTCGTGAGGCGCTTCCTGGACGCCCAGCCGGTCGGGGACATGAGCGGCGTGGACGGGCTGCCGGCCAACCCCGGCATGGCGATGATCGCCAGCATCGACTTCGACGCCGCCGACGGCGCCTTCAAGGAGGTGGCCAACAAGTTCATGAGCGGCCTCTTCCCCAAGGAGCTGACCGAGACGGCCGAGTTCGCCGCGACCCTCAACGACCTCTTCACCCACCTGGAGCCCGGCATGACCTCCTCGACGCCCATCGACGGCGGCTTCCCTTTCGCCAGCGGCTTCGTCCAGAGCTTCAACGTGAGCGACCCCAAGGCCTACCGCGAGTCCTTCTTGAAGCTGTCGACCTATTACGGCCGCGAGGACGTCAAGGCGCAGCTGCTCAAGACCTACGGCATGACGATCACGTTCCAGCCCGACGTGTACCAGCTCGACGGCGTCCCCGTGGACCGCACCCTGATCGCCTACGACTTCAGCGCCATGGAGCCGGGCATGGGCGAGTTCATGACGCAGATGGGGATGGGCAAGCCGATGCAGTTTGACCTGATCTGCAAGGAGAAGCGCTGCATCCAGGTCCAGGACCCGGCCGATCCCCGCGCCAGGCTGACCAACATGCTCAAGGGCGGCCAGAAGGCGACGCCCGACACCGACCCGGTGAAGGTCGCTCTGGCTCGCGCCTTGGATAAGCCCTTGTTCTTCATGTTCTTTTCCTATGAGGGCATCGGCAACATGCTCGGCTCGCTGGGCTTGCCGCTGGGCAACCCGCTGGCCATGTTCGCCGAGGGGCAGGGCCTCGACGCGAGCATCAACGGCCAGGGCGGCCACTTCGACTTCAAGCTCAACGTCCCCCTCAAGATGCGCTGATACCAGACCACAGCCGAGAGACTCACTTTGTGGGCGGTCCAGGCGGCGCCCTGAGCCTTTGCCATCACTGGGCGGTGCGATGCACCAGCCTCGCTCAGGCCCAGGCCCAGGCCATCCCCCTGTCCTCGCCCACCAAGCAAGACCTTCGTCTGTGGTCTGGTATGAGGCGCCGCTGGCCGCCCTCAGACGTCCGCCGCCGCCCCGAGCGCCCGCCCCGCCAGCCGCCGACGCCGCCACCACCCGACCGCCATGAGCGCCACGAGGACCAGCGCCGCGACGATGGCCACCGGCGCCACCCACGCCGACAAGGAGGGCTCGCCGTCCTTGTCGACCTCCGGCGGGAGCACCGCGTCGAGCGCGACGGGGCGGGCGAAGACCCCGATCCCGGGCGTGATCCAGAGGTGCTCGCCGACGTCCTTGAGGTGCGAGGAGGTCGCCGACACGGGCGCGTCGAAGGCGGCGCCGATGGGGTTGACGGCCTCAAGGCGCCAGCGCGCCGCGCGCGCCCCCAGGCCCGCGCCGGGCCTGAGATCCTCCAGCGGCGCCACCCACGCGCGGGCCAGCACGCCCTTGAGGCCCGGCCCTCGGCCCCCGGAGATCGCGGGCGGCTGGAGGCAGACGAGCTGATCGTCGATCCTGGACACCAGCAGCCCGCAGTGGTGCTCCCCCTCGATGGGGGCCTCGAACTCGATCTTCCCGCCTTGCGTCTTCACCGTCATCAGCAGGCCGGTGACGGTCGAGAGCCAGACGCGGCCGCCGGCCAGCGCTGCGGCCTGGGCGACGTCGCCGCCCGGCAGGAGCGCCCGCTGCCACCCCGAGGCGGGATCGTGGAGCCACGCCACGCCCACGGTGCTGCCGCCGACGCTCTCGGCGGTGAACATCAGCGCGCCGTGGTGGCGCTCGTTCAGCGGCGCCGGGATCATGGCCTGGATGCGGATCGGGCCCTCGATCGGGGGCGGGACGAGGCTCCAGGCGCCCTTGGACAGGCGCCAGATGCCGGCGTCCTGCTCGACGGCGTAGCCGGCGTCCTCCAGGCCTTCGAGGCCCGTGGGGACGACCAGGATGATGGGGCGCACGCCAGCGGCCAGCGGCACCGGGCGGGGCAGCTCGCCGATCGTCGTGGTCAGATCGATCGGGGGCGCGGCGGGGTCGCGGGGCGCCAGCTCGTGCTTCTCGGTGCGGCCCCCCCGGCCGCGCACGATCACGGACCCTCGGTAGGTCCCGGCCCACCACTGCCCCGTGTGCTGCGCGTTGGCCGGCCATGTACCCAGCGAGCGGGTCGAGGTGATGTCCACGCGGGTCCAGGTGCTGCCGTACTTGTAGAGGCCGGTCGGGCTGGCGGCCCAGACGTCGCCGGAGAAGACGGGATCGGCGGCCAGCGCGTGGACGGGCTGCGCGCTGATCCCCTGCGAGGCCAGCGCAAAGCCGAGGCCATCGCCGCGGCTCCTGTAAAGCCCTCGCCGCGCGGTCAGGAGCCAGACGACGCGCTCGCCCTTGATCGGCGGCCCGGCCGCCAGCCCGAGGAAGGCCCCCGGCCCCTCGATCTCCGGGGTGACATCCTGCCAGGTGGCCCCGGCGTCGTCGGACATGAAGAGCCTGCCGCCGAAGGCTCGCCCTGCCGGCCCCTCGGGGTTGAAGACCTCGTCGGTGCCGACCAGGATGCGGACCCCGGAGGAGGCCGGCTTGTGCGCGAAGGCGAGGGCCGAGATCGCGTCGCCCACCCGCTCAAGCGAGCCCTCGCGGTCGAAGAGGCCGCCTCGGACCGTGAAGAGGCTGCCGCCGTCGGTGGAGACGCAGACAGACCTCGGGCCGAGCGCGACCATCAACGGGGGCTCGTCGTAGCCGGCCGAGGTGACGGCCTCCAGCATCCCCGTGGCGCCGCCGCAGCCCTCGCGGACGGCCTTGGAGGAGGCGCCCAGGAGGCTGGCCCACTCGATCTCGGTCAGGCGGGTGGAGCCGTCGCCGGTCAAGCGCACGCGCAGGAAGCGATCCACCTGCACGTCGGCGGCCGTCCGAGAGGTCAAGCCGTGATCGCGCCATGAGGCGCCGCCGCCGCCCTCTGCGGTCTGGATCAGGACGGCGCGGCCGGGCCAGTCCTGGGCTCGCCACTTGCCGGGCTTGCTCCCGTTAGTACCTGATTCTACAGCGGATTTTGAACTTCCGGTGGAGTCTGTCTGCCACAGGCGGCTCATCTCTGGCCCGCCCTTGGGGTCGGGGTCGCTGCGAAGGAGGAAGAGCTGGTCGATCTCCGGGCGGCCAGGGGCCACGGAGAGGCGCACGGGGGTGCGGCGTTCGGAGGGGCCGAAGGCGGTCTCCTTCGGGGGGCGGTCGGCGGTCCAGGGTCCGCCGCCGCGGGTGGCGCGGAAGACGCCCCCGTCGTCGGTCGCGACGATGAACTCGCGCGCGGTGACCAGGAGAGAGACGCTCTGCGGGTCGTAGAAGCCCTCGTGGGCGCGGGAGCCGTCGACGAGGTGGACCATGTCGACGGTGAAGGGCAGGGGCGCGTCGGGGGCGGGCATGGGGGCGAGGAGCTGAAGCTCCCAGCGCGCCTCGTCGGTGCGGTAGCGGTAGATCCCGGTGGCGGTCAGGGCGAAGGCGTCGAGGCCCCCGTCGCCGGGTCCGTAGGTGACATCGTAGACGAGGCCGGCCCAGGGTCCCAGGGCGTCGACGAGCAGATCCGGGGTTTCGTCGGCGCTGGGGCGCTCGTCGGTCCCGAGGGTCGGCTGGGCCTGCGCGGGTCGCGGCGAGCCCCACGAGGAGGCCAGGAGGCAGAGCGAGAGGGTCAGGGCGAGGCGAGCGGTGGCGTCCATGCCGGGGTGTCCTTTGGGCGTCAGGCCTGACGTCGGCGCGCAAGCGTCAGGGCGAGGCCCAGCAGCGCCGCCAGCGCGCCGATGGGCGCCCCCCGTCGGGTCGTCGGGGTCGTGCACCCGCACTGTCCAGCGCCGGGGGCGTTGACGACCGGGGCGTCTTCGTCATCGGGTTCATCGGGGTCGACGCTGGCGTCGGGCTCGCCGACGACGCCGCTGTCGGGGTCGCTGGCGTCGGGCTGGTCGTCGGCGTCGGGCTCCATCCCGGCGTCCAGGTCGGGCGTCTCGGCGCACTGGCTCCTGTCGGGCTCGGGGACCTCGACGGCGGCGATGGGCCTGAGCTCGTCGAGGGTGCGGCACAGGACCGAGTCGTTGCCGTCTCGGCGCCCGTAGATGTCCACGGCGCGGGCCAGGAAGCAGAAGGGGCCGGGCGCGTCGAGGGGGAAGGTGAGGTGGAGCGTCTGGGCGCCCGGCGCGTCGAAGCGGCGCACGATGGGGGGGCCGGTGGGCTCGGCGTCGGGGGAGTCGAGCTTGTAGATGAGGTAGCTGATGCTGCGGGGTCCGAACTCGTCGTCGACGGCGCGGAAGGTGAGGTCGGCTTGAGGGGCGTAGTCGAAGTCGACGGTCCAGCACCAGTCGCAGGGCGAGCTGCACATGCTGACGCAGAACTCCTCGGGGGCGGGGCAGCAGTCCTTGACGGGCAGCGCGTGCTGGGTCAGCTCGACGCTCTGGAGGCCCGAGAAGGCCGGCGGGGCCTCGTCGAAGCGGTCGCCGGTGGTGAAGGAGATCGAGCGGTCCTCGTTGATGGAGTCGCCTTCCAGGTTCAGGGCGCTGTTGAGCAGCTCGACCCGGAGGGTGAAGGTGATGCCCTCGGCCAGGGGGCGCGCGGCGACGAAGCGCAGCTCGCCGAGCTCCTGATCGACCTCCAGGTCGCCGGGGATGATCTCGTCGCCGTCGCGGGTCAAGGTCAGGCGCACGGAGCGCTCGATCTCGTCCTCGGAGGGAAAGCGCAGGGCGTCGGAGGGGTCCGAGAAGGCCACCCGGACGGCGACGACGCCGTTGATGGGGGCGTCGACGTCGCCGTCGGCGGGGACCGTATCGATGAAGAACCACCCGGACAGCGGGGGAGAGCACGCCTCGGCCAGGCCGGGGGCCACGAGGGAGGCCGCCAGCCCGGCGGCGGCGATCATGAGGGAGAGGGACAGGAGCGGTGTTCTGGCGACGGTCATGGGATCCTCCAGGGGAGCTCAACCGCCTTGAGCAGCGGCCACCAAACTACTCTCGGTCGTTTCGAGGTGCAAATTGAACCGCGCGAATCTGGCCACGGACCCGACAAGGCTCTAACATCTGCCGCGTTGGCTCTGGATGAACCACAGAGCCCGTTCTGGAGGGATTCTTGTTCATCGAGGCGCCTCAGATCGGCCGCCCCGGCCCGCGCCTGGCGCTGCCTGAGGTGACGCTCGCGCTGGCCCTGGTCGCGCTCTCGATCGCGTGCCCCGCCAGCCCGCCCCCTCACCCGACCCCGCCGA
>SYOX01000151.1 GCA_005804885.1 Pseudomonadota bacterium | reverse complement strand
GGCGAGGGCTGCCGCCCGCTCCGCCCCGCGCGCGTCGAGCGCGAGGTCGTGCGCCTGCGGAGCCTGCCGACGCCCGGCGGCCAGATCTGGCTCCGGGGCGTCGTCGATCGCCCCGTCTGGGAGGGGCAGGAGGCGCCCTCGCGGGGAAACCCGGCCGTCGTCCTGGTCCACGGCTCAGGTCCGATGAGCCAGGAGGGCTGGATGGACGAGGACGTCGCGGGCCACTTCGCCCAGCCCGTGCCCGTCCTGCGCGATCTGGCCGAGGGCCTCAGCGCTCTGGGCTTCACCGTGCTGCGCTACGACAAGCGCACCTGCACGGCCCTGTCCGACCCCGACTGCGCCTACCCCCCCGAGGTCGCCCGCGGGGCCACCTGGCGCGATCTGGTCGGCGATCTGGAGGCGGCCTCCGTCTGGCTCCAGGCCCAGCCCGACGTCGACGCCGACGACCTCACCCTGGCCGGCTACTCCCAGGGCGCGACCCTGGCGCTGCAAGCCAGCGTCTCGATCAAGCCCCGCGAGCTCGTGCTGCTCTCGGCCACCTTCGGGCCTATCGACGAGGTGATCGCCCGGCAGGCCCTCTGGCAGCTCAACGCCCACGCCGAGGCCATGCCCACCGATCGACTCAGCCGGAGCATGGAGCAGCTTGAGCTGCTCCACGCCACGCTGCGCGATATCCGCTCCGGGAGGCTCGACGACGATCGCGTCTTCCTCAACGCGCGGGTGTCGTTCTGGCGCGACTGGATCGCGGTCACCGACCAGACCCGCCTGATGCTGGAGGTCTGGAGAGGGCCGCTGCTGGTCATCGCCGGGGGCGACGACCAGAACGCCAACGACGAGGATCAGGGGGCGTGGCTCGGGGCGCTCCAGGGCCGCTCGGAGGCCGAGGTCGTGCTGCTGGCCGGGCTCTCACACGCGCTCCACCGCCGCGAAGGGCCAGGCCGCGTCGATGAGGGCGTCCTGGCGGCGATGGGGCGCTGGTTGGGGCGATCCCCCGAGGAGATGTCAGATGTTGACCGTCGATGAGGCCCGCGAGGCCATCCTCAAGACCCTCTCGACCCTTCCGGCCGAGCGGGTGATGCTGACCGAGGCCCTCGGGCGAGTGCTGGCCGAGCCGCTGCTGGCGCCCGATGACCACCCCGCCTTCGACAACTCGGCGATGGACGGCTACGCCGTGCGCTGGGCCGAGGTGGCCCACGTCGCCGAGGGCCGCCCCGCCTCGCTGCCCGTCTGCGCCCACATCCCCGCGGGCGCCTCGCCCGATCCCATGCCGCCGGGCGCGGCGGCGCGGATCATGACCGGGGCGCAGATGCCGGCGGGCGCCGACACGGTCGTCATGCGCGAAGACACCGACGATGGCGCGATGGAAGAGAATCGCGTGCAAATACGGGCGCTTCCAGATCATGGTTGCGGCTCGCACGTGCGCCTCAGGGGGGTCAACGTCAAGGCGGGCCAGGAGGCGCTGGGGGCGGGGTCGATGATCGGGGGCGGGGAGATCGGGCTGCTGGCGACCTTCGGGCGGCCAGTGGTCTCGGTGGTGAGGCGGCCGGTGGTGGCGATCATCGCCACGGGCGACGAGCTCGTGGAGGTGGGGCAGGTGCCTGGGCCGGGGCAGATCGTCAACGCGTCGGGCTGGATGCTCTCGGCGCTGGTGGCCCAGGCCGGCGGCATCCCGAGGTTGACGCCGGTGGCCCGCGACGCCGTCGATGAGACGCGGGCGCGCTTCGTCGAGGCGCTGTCGAGGGCGGATCTGGTCGTGTCGATCGGCGGGGTCTCGGTGGGGGACTTCGACGTGGTCAAGGAGGTCATGGAGGAGCTGTGCGCGTCGTTGACCTTCTGGCGCGTGAAGATGAAGCCCGGCAAGCCGCTGGCCTTCGGGGTCGATCGCTCCGGGGTGCCGCTGATCGGGCTGCCGGGCAACCCGGCCAGCGCCTTCGTGTCCTTCTTCCAGTTCGTGCGCCCGGCCATGCGCCGGGCTCTGGGGCTCTCCGAGGTGACCCTGCCCGTGGTCGTGGCGCGGGCCTCGGCGCGGATGCGCTCGACGCCTGAGCGGCTCGACTTCCAGCGCGGGCGCCTGACCGCCGACGGCGCCGGCGGCTGGTTCTTCGAGCCCGCCTCCGATCAGGGCAGCGGCAACCCGCTGTCGATGGTCGGGGTCACGGGCCTGGCGCGCATCCCCGTCGGCTGCGGTGGCCTCGACGCCGGGGAGCTGGTCGAGGTCGAGGTGCTGCCTTGAGAAGCCATTGGGAAACGACCCCTTCGGCCCTCCCACAACTCGGCCTTTCATTTCCAGATGGCTTCTGACGGCGGTCGGCGCGCTCAGGGTCTTTCTCGGCGGCGGGATTGGAGGTCCGGGTCGGGGTGCGTCCTTTACACGGGCGGTCGATCCCGGTTAGACCCGTGTGCTCGCGAGAGCCGCGGACCACTTTGGGCGGGATCATGCCTGGGATCGGAATCGTCACCAACCCTCACAGCCGGCGCAACCGCCGCTTCCCCGAGCAGATGCGTCGCCTGGGCTACATCCTCGGGCGAGATGACGTCCATCAGCCGACAAACCAGCTGGAGGACGTCCAGCGGGTCGCCGAGGAGTTCCGGGACAACGCCATCGACGTGCTGGCGCTCAACGGCGGCGACGGGACCAACCACGTGACCTTGTCGACCTTCATCAAGGTCTATGGGGAGACGCCGCTGCCGAAGGTGGCCTTCTTGCGCGGCGGGACGATGAACACGATCTCGGAGGCGGTGGGGGTGCGGGGTGCGCCGGGGGCGATCCTGCTGAACCTGGTCGAGAAGTACTACACGGGTCAGGAATTCGACACGACCTTTCGGGACCTGCTCAAGATTACGGACGACACCGGGGTGCGCTACGGCTTCATCTTCGGCAATGGGATCGCGGCCAGCTTCTTGGAGGCCTATTACGAGACGGGCAACCCGAGCCCGCCCGTGGCGGCCCGGCTGCTGATCCAGGCGCTGGGCTCGGCGATCGTCGGGGGCCCGCTGTCGCGGCGGCTCTTTGCGGGCTTCAAGGCGCGCATCGAGATGGACAGCGAGACGTGGCCGGAGGAGACCTACACGGCGGTGCTGGTCGGGACGATCGAGCAGATAGGGCTGGGGTGGCGGCCCTTTACGCGCTGCGAGGAGCGCGAGGGCGCCTTCCACGTCGCGGCGGTGCGCGCCTCGGGGATGACGGTGGCCAGGCAGCTGCCGCGCCTGCGCCTGGGTCAGCGGGCCGACGACGCGATCATCCGCGACGCGGTGGCCAGCCGCGCGCTCTTTCGCTCCGACCGGGAGATCCTCTACACCATCGACGGGGACATGCACCGGGCGCACAGCGAGGTGCTGTTGGAGGCCGGGCCGCGGTTGGAGATCATCCTTGGTTGAGAAGTGAGGGCAGGAATTGACCCCCTTTCGGCGCTCGTGCTAGCTTTCCAACCGGGGGATTTTTACCCACAGGTGTTCCACGACTGACAGGATCGAAGGCCGTCATGAGGATTCGCTACGCAGGCAACACCCACGTCGGGATGAAGCGGGACCATAACGAGGACTCGCTCTTCCTCTATGCAGACCAGAACGTCTACATCGTGGCCGATGGCATGGGAGGTCACGCCAGCGGCGAGGTGGCCAGCCAGATGGCGGTCGAGACGCTGGCGAAGTTCTTCAAGGAGACCGAGGAGGACGATGAGATCACCTGGCCCTTCAAGATGGACAAGGACCGCAAGTATCAGGAGAGCCGGCTGTGCACGGCGGTCAAGCTGGCCAACCTGAGCATCTACGAGTCGGCTCTGGCCAACGCCAAGCAGAAGGGCATGGGCACGACGATCGTCGTGACCTTCTTCACCGACAAGCACGCCTACGTCGCGCACGTCGGTGACAGCCGGGTCTATCGGATCCGGGGCGGGGACATGATCCAGGTGACCGAGGATCACTCGCTGCTCAACGACTACATCAAGATGAAGGACCTGACGCCCGAGGAGATCGAGAACTTCCCGCACAAGAACGTCATCGTGCGGGCCCTCGGGATGAAGGAGACCGTCCGGGTGGACGTCAGCTGCGACGAGCCCCAGGACGGCGACATCTACCTGCTGTGCTCCGACGGGCTCAACGGCATGGTCTCCGACCCGGAGATCCGCGACACGGTGCTGTCGTGCAACGACGATCTGGAGCTGGCCTGCAACCGGCTGATCCAGAAGGCCAACGAGCACGGCGGCACCGACAACGTCACGGTCGTCCTGGCCCAGTACCTCTCCGACTAGCGGCGCCTTGAGCCCTCCCTCAGGGCCAGCTCAGAGCGCAGATCCCGGCGCGGCACCAGGCCCCCGTCGGCCAGCGCCGCTGCTCGACGCACTGGCCCATCGCCGGGCACGCCACCTCCTCGCACGACAGCCCCCGCTTCCACTCCGCCACCCGCGTCGCGTTGTCCAGGTTGAGCGCGACCGCCGTGGTCCTGCACGTGGCGCAGCACAGCGCCTCGGGTCGCTGGCCCGGCAGGCCCCGCGTCACCGAGCAGGAGGTGTCGTCGTCGCAGATCTGGGCCTCGGGCCTCAGGTCCAGGTCTGGCGGCAGGCGCGCCAGGGGCGGGGCCGCGCCCTGCGCCGCCGGGCTGTCCTTGCGGGCGTCGAGCACGGCGTCGGAGCAGGCCAGCGCGCAGGCCGTGACCAGCGCCGCCGCGATCAAGGGCCCGAGGCGCGACTGCGCCGCCTCGCCCCGCCCGCGCCTGCGCCCCCTGGCGCTCACGGGCGTTGCCGCCCGAGCCAGCCGATGATCGTGACCAGCGCCTCGTCGCTGATCTGACCGGGGCCGTCGCGGCGGTGCAGCGCGTGGCTCAACCCGGGCAGCGCGGGTGCGACGGCGGCGCCGGGCCTGTCCTTGAGCGCGTCGGCGAAGGCGCGCAGGTCCTCCTCGCCGGCCTCAAGATCATCCTCACCCTGCGCGACGAGCACGTCGCCGTTGAAGGCGCGCAACGCCTGCGGGATCCGCCGGGACGCCTCCAGCCAGCCTTTCCAGAAAGAGGGCATGTGAAGGTCCAGGACGAGGAAGTCCTCGGGGAAGGCGCCCTCGTCGAGCGCGAGCATGGTGGACTCGACCTCGGCCAGCCGACGGCGGGCGTTCTCGATGTCTCTCTTGTTGACGGCGTTTTTCTTGCCGACGGCGGTTTTCTTGCGGACGGCGTCTCCAACGGCGTCACTCTCCAGGGCTTCGAGCTGCCGTCGGGCGCGCTGGATCATGACCTGATCGATGGGCAGGGCGTTGGCGCCCAGGGCGACGAGGGCGCTGGCGTCGATCTCCATGTCCAGGGCCAGGGCGACCCCCTGGCCGTGCCCGATGATGATCAAATCCTGAGGTTCGACGCCAGGTTGCGCGACAAGGAAGCGCGCGGCGGCGGTGGCGTCGCCGACGAGTTCGTCCCAGGAGGCGCTCTGGACGAGGGGGTTCGAGGTGCAGGCGGCGCAGGTGCGCTTGTCGGCGCGCAGCACCACGTAGCCTCGTCGGCTGAGGGCCTCGGCGAGCTGTCGCAAGAAGGGGACGGGCTCGCGGAAGGGTCCGGCGGCGTCGCGGTCGATGACGCCGTCCCGGCTCAGGGGGCCGTCGTCGCCGATGAGGAGGACGGCGGGCAGGGCGTCTGGTGGATCGACGCCGGGGGGGAAGGTGGGCCGCGAGAGGGTGCCACGCAGCGGGATGGGGCTGCCGTCGCCCCGAAGGCTCTCGAAGGCGACATCCTGCTCGTCGACGCTGGCGATGGTCAGCGGCAGGCAGGCTCTCCGGTCGGCGTCGGGTTGGCTCAGGCGGCCACACTGGAGGGTGACGCCGCGCGACTTGATGGTGTTGCCAGGGCCGGGGCAGCCCATCAGGAGGGCCAGGGCGAGGCTGGCGAGGGCGGCCCATGGGGGGGAGAGCGGGTGGGAGTCAGGGCGGGTCATGGTCGATGCTCGCAGGAGGGCCGGGGACGAGGCCTGGGTATACAACGCCGCGAGGGGCCCTTTCAATCGCCGCCGCCGCGTTTGATCGGGGCGCGTTCTTGACAGGGGAGAGGGCGACGGCCAAGATCCGGGCGCATCAGTGGATGGTGCGCTCCGGCTACCTCGGGTGGGGGTCGGTGAAGAGGCGAGGAGGCGCGAGTGAGTCGCACAAATCCCCCAGGTGCGGCGCTCCATCTGAGCGTGTCGCTGCTCGAGTGCGACTCCGAGGCAACGCTCAAGGAGACGCTCCTGCTCCTTGAGGGGCTCCCGATCCACGCCGTGCGGATCGGCGATTGCGCCGTCGCCTTCCCAGCGCACCAGCTCTCGATCGTCAAGGGCGCTCTGGAGTCCCAGCAGCGCTACCCCACAGTCGTCGGGTCGATCCAGTCGCCCGAGGCCGAAGAGGATCGCTGATGTCCCCAGGTCCCGATTTTGATCTGTTGGAGCCCGCCGTCGAGGCGCTCGGGCGCTCAATGGGTGATCATTACCCCGAGGGGGTGATCGGGGCCTTGTCCGAGGCGCTCGGCGCGGAGGCCAACGCCCTGGCGCTGGCCCGCGCGGCGCTGGAGCCCGCGCGGATCCTGGCGCTGATGGGGCGCGAGCCGCAGGTGGCGACGGCGCTGTCGACGCTGCGCCAGGAGGGCGGTCGAGGTCGCGGAGGTCAGCTGGCCCGCAATGCGATCGTCTCGGGCTGGGGCGAGACCGACGCGGGCCAGGTGGCGCTGATCTCGGCGGGCTTGCTGGTGCTGGTGCCGGCGCCGGGCTTGCGGCAGTGGTCGATGTCGGAGGTGCTGGAGGGGCGGCAGCACCTGCAGCGCGAGCTGGTGTGCCCCAAGGCGACGCTGGCCTGGATCGAGGCCGTCGCGCCGGCCAGCGCGCCGACGCGCAGCTTTGAGCTGGACGGCGCGCGGGTGTCGCCCGAGCAGGCCGGGACGATGGAGCTGCTGGAGCTGGATCTGCTGCACCTCTTCGCCCAGCTCGACGGCGACGCGCTGGCCTTGAACAAGGACAGCTCGCCCAACCGGCGGTCGCTGCAGCGCCACGCGCGCGCGTTGAGCGTGGTCCGGGGGCGCTTCGACGATCCGCAGGGGGTCGTCGAGGCCGAGGTCGTCGAGCCGATCTACCACCTCCTGACGCTGGGGATGTCGCTGGGGATCTTCGTGCTCGCTGGCGGCGGCCTGACCGCCGATCACGGGGCGGGCGCGGCCTTCTTCGCCCTACCGGTGCAGGCGCGGGACCGGGCGTTGATCAAGGCGTGGAGGTCGTGCGAGGGGTGGCTGGAGGACGAGATCCTCGACGCTCTGGAGCGGGTGCCGCCCGCGGAGCGCCGCCACCCGCTCGATCGCACCTCGGAGGTCAAGAGGCTGTCGGCGGTGCGCGGCCAGCTCATCACCGATCTGCTCTCGCTGTCGCTGGAAGGCTGGAGCGACCTGGAGCGGGTGGCGACCGCGCTCATGGCGCTGGATCGGGGCTTTCTGGCCGAGAGCCTCCAGGGCATCTCCGATCCGGCGCGCTTCGTGCGCGGCGTCCTGAGCGTGGCGCTGCCCTGGATGGGGATCGCGCGGCTGGGCCGCGACGAGGCCGGGCGGCGGGCCTTCGCCTGGACGGCGCGCGGCCGTCGAGCGCTGGAGGGCAGGCCGCCGCCCGAGCGCGAAGTCCCCTCGCCGCCTCCGCTGGTGGTCCAGCCCAACCTGGAGGTGACCCTCTTTCTGGACAGCGCCGAGGCGAAGGATCTCTTCACGCTCTACCAGGTCGGCGCTCGGGTGTCGCTCTCCGAGCACACGGCGGTCTTCCAGATGGACGCCCTGACGCTCCAGCGGGCTTACGGGCGCGGGCAGGACGCCGAAGCGCTGCTGGCCTTCTTGAAGGAGCGCAGCAGGACCCCGGTGCCCGAGCCGGTCGCCTTCACGGTGCGCGACTGGCAGCGGGTGCAGCGGCGCCTGACGCTCTACGCCACCGGGGCGCTGCTGCTGCTGCCGGACCCCAACCGCCTTGACGCGGTGGTCGACAACATCCGCTACGCGCTGCCGGAGCAGGCCCAGGTCTTGAGGCTGGGCCTTGAGGCGGCCTTCCTGCCGGGGGGCGACGACAAGGCGCTGGGGAAGCTTCAGAACCTCAAGGGCGTGCACCGCGTCCATTACGACCGGTCGCCGCCGGCCTGCTTCGAGGCGCGCGCCGACCTGCGCCTGGTGCCGCTGGCCGTGGGCCTGGACATCATCGCGCAGGTGGAGCTTGGGCGCATCGCCGAGCCCGCCGAGGGCGGCGGCTTCGACCTCTCTGCGAAGAAGCTGCGCGAGCGGTGGGGCGACGGGGCCGTCGAGTCGCTGCTGTCCTTCCTCAGGTCGAGGATCGAGGGCGATGTGACGGCGGCGGTGGAGCTGCGCGCTCGCGCGCTGCTGGGCGAGGTCAGCGCCGAGGTGCGCCGCGGGCAGACGGTGCTGACCTTCTCGGACGCGGCGGCGGTCGATCGGCTCCTGGAGATCCACGGGATCGAGGAGATGCTGGGCGGTCGGCTGGGTCCGACGGCGCTGTGGGTGGCCCCGGGCTTCGAGGAGGCTCTGGAGCGGCGGCTGGGCGAGCTGGGGCTGGTGGATGCCGGAGGGGCGAAGTAGGTCATGGAGAGTCTCTGGGAAGGTCTGGCGCGCAGGCCAGGCGATCCGGTCATGTTCGCGCGTTTGAGCGAGAAGCTTGAGGAGAGCAGCGACTTTGCCGGCCTGACGCGGCTGTACAAGCAGCGCGCCGAGGCGGTCGGCGGCGAGGAGGCGCTCTACCTGATGCTGACGATCGCCGAGGTGTGGGCCTCGCGACTGGGGGATCAGGAGGCCGTGGCGCAGGCCTATGAGCGCAGCCTGGTGTTGAGCCAGGCGCTCGACAACAACGGCCCGGCTCAGGTGCGCGACACGCTCAAGGAGGTCTTCTGGGCGCGCGGCGACTGGCGCAGCCTCGCGGATCTGACCGAGGCCGAGACGCGCCAGATGGCGCCCGGCCCTGAGCGCGCCAGGCACTGGATGGATCTGGCGCAGCTCCGCATGGCCAAGCTCGGCCAGATCACCCACGCCGTGGCGGCCTGGGTCTACGCCTCCGAGGAGCCCGGGGCGCCCGTGCACGAGGTCCGCCAGAGCCTCCAGGGGCTCCTGGAGCGGCACCCCGACCACCCCGACGTCTGGGGGGCCCTGCACCGGGTCTGCGAGGCCCACCTGGAGACCCCGGATGACGCCCGCCTGCTCCTCGATCTGCTGGAGATGAGGCTCGCCAAGCTCGACGAGGGTCAGGACTGGGCCGCCCGCCAGGGGCTGCTCATCCAGATGGGGCAGCTGGCCATCGAGTTCCTCGAAGACGCCGAGGAGGGCGTGCGCTTCATCAAGGAGGCCCACCGCAGCGGGGCGCCCCCAGAGTCGCTCGCGCCTGTCCTGGAGGGGCTCCTCGTCTCGGATGAGCTCCCCGAGGTGCTCGGCCTGCTCAGGTCGCTCTACCGGGTGATGGGCCAGTGGGAGCGCTTCGTCGAGGTCGGGCACCGCGAGGCGTTCCAGGTGGCCGACCCTGTCGAGCGGGCGGCGATCCTGATGGAGGTGGCGCTGGCCGGCGAGGAGCACCTTGGGGACGTCGCGGGGGCCTGCAGGCTCTATGAGGAGGCCGCGGGGCTGGACCCGTCGCTGCGCGATCTGGTCGTGGACAGGATCCAGGGCATCCTGCTGGTCTCGCCGGCCGAGGAGGCCGCGCTCTCGGCGCTCAAGGCCATCTTGCGCGATCGCGGGGACGACGCGGCGCTGCTGGAGCTGCTGGAGGCCGAGGAGGCCATGGCGCGCACCGAGCAGCGCCGCGCGACCATCCTGGTCGAGATGGCCGCGCTGTGCGCCGGCAGCGTCGGGCGCCCCGACCGGGCGCTGGAGTGCTACGAGGCGGCCGCCGACCTCGCAGGAGATGACGTCGAGCCCGTGATCGAGGGCCTCTTCGGGCTCTACCACCAGGGCTATTACCTCGGCCGCGTCGAGCGGGTGCTGCGCGCCCTCTGCGAGCGGCGCGGCCGGTGGCGCGCGCTGGTGTCGCTGCTGGAGCTCCTGCTCGAAGACGCCGCCTCGCCCCAGCAGCAGGCAGCCCTGCACTTCGAACTCGGCCACGTCCTCGAAGGCCGCCTCGAGGCGCTGGAGCGGGCGATGCACCACTTCCAGATGGCCTTCCGGCTCGACGTCGAGCGCAGCGACTACATCGACGCCGGCCGCGCCCTCTACCGCAAGATGGGCAACCTGGAGATGGTGGCCCGGCTCTACGACATCCAGCTGAAGGTCTCGGCGGGCCCGGAGCAGGCCGCCGCGCTCCTGCTGGAGAAGAGCCAGGTGCTCTTCGAGGATCTGCGCGATCCCGCCCGCGCTCTGGAGGCGCTCGGGCGCGCCTGCGCCCTGGCCCCCGAGATGGCCGAGGCCCACGCCGCGCTGGAGGCCCTGGTGCTCGGGCCGCAGGGCGTCGCGGCGATGAGCGCGCTGGAGTCGGCCTACCTGGGCGCCGGGCGCCCCGCCGAGGCCGCCGCCATCTACCTCATGGTCGGCGATCGCCTGCGCCAGACCGTCGAGCGCCTCGACCCCAGGAACCCGCAGCGCAGCAGGGCGCTCGGGCTCGCCAACGACTGCGATCTGCGCGCCTATGATCTTGATCCGACAGGCAATGCCAGAGTCCGGGCCACCGCGCGCCTGGAGGCTGGGCTGGCCGAGGCGGGCCGCTGGACGGAGCTGGCCGAGCTGCTCGAGCGCCGCGCCAGCGCTGAGGCTGACGCCGAGGCCCGCCAGGAGCTGCTGTTGCGCCTGGGCGCCGTGGCCTGGGACAAGCTCAAGTCCATGGAGCTGGCCGAGGCCGCCTGGGAGACGGTCCTGGAGCTGGAGCCGGGGCAGCTGCGCGCCTTCACGTCCATGGAGGGGATGTACCGGGCCGCCGGGGCCGAGGACAAGACCGACGACCTGATCTGCTGGGCGCTGGACAAGGCGCCCTGGGCCAGCGCCAGCGCCGCGCCCCAGCGCCGCGGCGAGCTCTTCGTCCGCCTGGCGAGCACCCGACAGGCTCGCGGCGCCGAGGCCGACGCCTACAGAGCCTGGCTCCTGCTCGGCGAGCACGATCCCAACCACGCCGAGGTCAAGGCCTTCTTCGAGGCGCGCTCCGACTCCCCCGAGGGCGCGCTGGACCTCTTCAGGCTCCTTGAGCGCGGCATGGTCAACCTGACCGACGTGGATCTGCGCACCGAGCGCCTGGAGGCCATGGCCCGGCTCGCCGCGGAGAAGATGCGCGATCCGCTGCTGGCCATCGATCAGCACCGCGCGCTGATCGGCCTGCACGGCGCCGGCGAGGAGGCCCGCCGTCGCGCCGTCGAGCGCCTCAGGGAGCTCTACCGCGACATCGAGCAGCTCGACGCCCTCGTCGCGCTGCTGGAGGACGAGCTTGCCCGCGAGGCGCTCGATCCAGAGTCCCGCCTCGGCGCCCTGATCGAGCTGGTCGAGGTCCACGAAGGCGAGCGCCACGACCTCGCCGCGGCCTGCGCGGCGCTGGAGCGGCTCATCGAGCTGCAGCCCCAGCGCCCCGAGCACCGCCTGCGGCTCGCGCGCCTGTGGCGCCGGCAGGGCGCCGCCAGCCGCGAGGTCGAGGTCCTCTCCGAGATGATCGCGCTGGCCGACGAGGGCCTCTGGGAGCGCGTCAGCGACGTCGAGGGCAAGGCCCAGCGCCCCGAGGACCTGCTGCTGCGCCTGGCCCGCGTGTTGACCGACGAGCTGGAGGATCTCGACGCCGCGCTGCCCGTCTGGCGGCGCCTGCTGGGCTACGACGCGCTGCGCGACACCGCCCTGGGCGCCCTCCAGCGGGTCATCGTCCTGCAGCGCGACTTCGAGGGCCTCATGGCGCTCTTCGACGAGCAGGTCGAGGCCGCCCGCGACACCAGCGACAAGATCCACTACCTCAGCCGCATGGCGCTGCTGGCCGAGCAGGAGCTCGGCGACCTGGAGCGCGCCGTGGCGCTCTGGGGCCGCGTCCTGGCGCTGCGACCCAAGGACCCGGACGCCCTCCAGGCCCTCGAGGAGATCCACTCCCAGGCCGGCGCCTGGGCCGATCTCGTCGAGGTCTGCCAGACTCGCCTGACCGTCACCGCCGACCCTGAAGGTCGCGCTCGCCTCCACCGCAAGATCGGCCGCATCCACCGGCAGAACGACCAGCTCGACGCGGCCCGCGAAGCCTATCTCGCGCTGATCGCGGAGATCCCTGACGATGTCCTGGCTCGCCAGGCGCTCTATGAGATCTACCGCGCCCAGGAGAACCATGAGGCCCTGGTCAGCGTCATCGAGGAGCTGCTGCGCTACGAGTCCGATGGCCAGCGCCGCCACGACCTGATGGTCGAGCAGGCCCGCGTCGCCATCGACCACCAGGGCGACCCCAGCGCCGCGATCGCCGTGCTGGAGAAGCTCGTCGAGGAGCACCCCCAGGACGTCGCCAGCCTGGAGCGCCTCTTTGACCTCCACGCCGAGCGCAAGACCTGGTCGCGCGCCGCGCGCGCCCTCGGGCTGCTGGCCGAGCAGGCCCACGACAGCGCGCGCCGGATCGAGCTGCTGCTCAAGCTGGCGGCCCTCTACAAGGAGGAGCTGCGCGACCCCGTGCAAGCCGCCGAGATCCTGGAGCAGGTCCTGGAGCTCCACCCGGCCAACCGCGAGGCCCTCCAGCGCCTCGAGCTCCTCTACGAGCAGCTCGACCGCGCCGATGCGCTGGTGCGCATCCGCACCCGGCTCTTCGGCCTGTCCACCGACCCCGCCGAGCAGATCGGCCTGCTGCGCGCCCTGGCCCGCGTCCTGGAGGACGACCTCGAAGACCGCCCGGCGGCCTTCGAACGGATCGTCCAGGCCCACGAGATCGACGCCGACGACCCCGATCACCTCGACGCCCTCTACCGGCTGGCCGAGGCCGCCGGGCTGTGGCCTCGGCTGCTGGAGGTCCTCTCCGCCGACGCCGCGCGAGCCTCCAGCCTTGACGCGCGCCACGGCCTCCAGGCCCGGATGGCCGAGCTGGTCGAGCGCCACCTCGGGGACCTGCCCGGCGCCTTCGCGATCCACGGCGAGATCTTCGGCGACGAGCCCTCCCGCGGCCCCGTCCTGGCCGAGATGGAGCGGCTCGCGGCGCTTTCGCCCGCGCTCTGGCCCGAGGTCCTGGCCCTCTACGGTCGCCTCGTCGACCTGGCCTCCGACGCCGAGGCCCGCGTCGATCTCCTGTGGAGGGCCGCCCAGATCCAGCGCGAGGGGCTGGCCGATCCCAAGGCCGCCTTCGAAACCTGCCGCCGGGCCATGGCGCTGGACGCGCGCGCCAACGAGTCGCTGGCCCTCCTTCGCGAGCTGGCCGAGGCCGAGGGGCTCTGGGCCGAGCTCGTCTCGGTCGGCGAGCAGCGTTGGCCGACGCTCGACGACAGCGCCGCCCGGATCGAGGTCCTGCTCGACAACGCCCGGATCATCGAGGCCCACCTCCACGACCCCGAGCGCGCCCTGGAGCAGTACGTCCTGGCCTTCCAGCTCGATCCGCGCCATGAGATCGTCGAGGAGCGCCTGCGGGCGCTGGCCGTGGCCGACGCCGTCGCCAAGGAGGTGCTGCTCAAGCTCTACGAGAGGGCCATCGGGGACCACGACGCCCAGGACGACGTCGAGGGGAAGATCCACTTCCTGCAGCGGATCGCCACCCTCCACGAGGCCCGCGGTGAGGGCGAGGAGGGCTTTGACGCCATGGCGCGGGCCTTCCGCGTGGCGCCCGGGCGAGCGGACGTGAGGGCAGAGCTGGAGCGGATCGGGGCCACGATACGTCGCCTGGACGCGGTCGCCTTCGCCTACCGCGAGCAGGCCGAGCAGAGCCGCCGCGAAGAGGCGATGATCTTCTTCATGGCCTCCGCGCGCCTGCTCAGCGGACCCCTCAACTCCCCCCAGGACGCCATCGCGCTGCTGCGCACCGCGATGGAGATCCACCCCGACCACGACGAGGTCCTGGCTCAACTGGAGGCCCTCTATCGAGACAGGGGGGAGCTGGAGGCCCTCGTCGGCCTGACCGTCCACCGCGCCGAGCGGACCGTCGACCGCGATCGCCGCTACGAGGCCTACCTGTCGGTGGCGGAGCTCCTGGAGCAGAGCGAGGACCCCGAGCGGGCCGTCGAGTACTACCGCAGGGCGCTCCGCCTGCACCCCCGCAAGGTCGAAGTCCACGAGCGCCTCGCCAACCTCTACGAGCGCCTCGACCAGCCCGACCGGGTCGCCCGGAGCCTGGAGCAGATCGTCGAGATCGTCGACGGCGAGGACGAGCCGCGGCTCGTTCAGGTGCTCAACCAGCTCTCGGCCCACTACGCCGAAAACCGCCGCCCAAGCCGCGCGCTCGAGATGGACCTGCGGCTCCTGGAGCTGCGCCCCCTGCGGCAGGACTTCTTCGACCGCCTGGAGGCCGCCCTCAAGGACAGCCCCAGGCTCGACGCCCTGATGGAGCAGTACCAGCGCCGGGTGGTCGCCTTCGACCTCCTCATCAAGGAGGTCGAGGCACTCCCTGAGCCCGCCGCCGCGCCCGCCCGCCTCCTCGACGCCGCCGGCCAGCCCCCCTCGCTCTCCACTCTGCGCCTGGAGCAGCTCCGGCTGCTGCGCACCATCGTCGACAGGCAGGTCGACGACTTCAACAACCCCCGCGCCGCCGTCAAGGCCCTCGGCGACCTGCTCGACCGCTTCTCCGACGACGTCGAGGCCATCGAGCGCCTCGCCGACCTCTACGCCCGCCTTGAGCGCTGGCAGGACCACATCGACACCCTGCGCCGCCTCATCGAGCACGCCGCCGGCGACAGCAGCAAGTCCATGACCCTGCGCCAGATCAGCGAGGTCTACGAGGAGCGCCTCTACCACCCCGACAAGGCCGCCGAGATCCTCGAAGAGCTCCTGACCCTCACGCCCAGCGACGCCACCGCCCTCATCGACCTCGGCCGCCTGCGCGCCCGCCTTGAGCGCTGGGACGATGCCCTGGACGCCTACCGCAAGGCCGTCTCTGTCGAAGGCAAGGACGCCCTGCCCGTCGAGATCCAGGCCGACATCTGGTGCCGGATGGCCGAGGTCGAGGAGAAGCTGCGCCGCGACGAGGACGCCGCCTTCTCCTTCTACGAGCAGGCCCTCAAGCTCCACCCCGACAACCCCCACGCCCGACAGGCCGTCATCCGCTACCTCGCCGGCGGCGTCCAGTGGGAGCGCCAGGTCTCCCTGCTGCGCCTTGAGGTCCAGCAGACCAGCAGCCGCGAGCGCAAGGCCGACCTCTTGTGGGAGATCGGCGTCATCGCCCGCGACCGCGCCGGCGACCTCGCCCACGCCAGAGAGACCTTCGAGGCCGCCCTGGAGCACGACGGCGACCTGCTCAAGGCCCTGCGCGATCTGGCCGACGTCGCCTTCGCCGACGCCGACTGGGCCAAGGCCGCCGAGGTCTACGGCGCCCTCATCGACGGCAGCTTCACACGCGTCGCCCTGGAGACCGGCCCCCTGCCAACCCACCGCCTGCGCCACCTCGAGGCCTCCGACGACCCCGCCTTCGTCACCTACATGGTCCGCCTGGCCCGCTCCCTTGAGCACCTCCAGCGCGTCGACGAGGCCGCCGATTGCTACGTCCAGGCCCTCCGCGTCCGCAGCGCAAACGCGCTCGCCCTCCTCGGCGCCGGACGCCTCGCCTTCCTGGCCGGCGAGCGCGACGTCGCCATGCGCCACCTCAACAAGCTCATGCTCACCCACCGCGACGCCCTCGACGGCCAGGAGTTCGCCGAGGTCTCCACCGCGCTGGCCACCATCCACATCGACGCCGGACAGCACGACAAGGCCCTGACCCTCCTCTCCCAGACCCTTGAGCGACAACCCGACCATCAGATCGCCGCGCGACTCTCCCTCGACCTCGCCGTCGCCCTCCACCGCGACGACCTGTCCGCCTCAAGCCTCGCCCGCGTCATCGCCCTGACCGACGACCCCGACGAGCGCCGAGCCCTCCTGCTGCGCCTCGGCGACCTCCTCGTCGACCGCCTCGACAACCCCGAAGGGGCCCTGGCGCCCTACACCGAGATCCTCACCCTCAAGCCCGATGACGTCGTGGCCGCCGAGCGCCGCCTTGAGATCCTCATCCGCCTGGAGCGCTGGGACGAGGCCCTGGACGCCTCCAAGGCCCTGATCGCCGCCGACGAGGACGCCCTGGTCGACGACCCCACCCTCTCCGAGCAGAAACCCTGGCTCCGCACCTTCGTCAACCACCTGCTGCGCCACGGCCACGTCCTCTTCCACGGCCACGACCGCGGCGACGACGCCCTGGACAGCTACGAGCGCGCCCTCCAGGCCGACCCCACGAGCTTTGACCCCCTCGTCCAGATCGGCCTGATCCTCGGACAGCGCGGCGACTTCGAGGGCCTGACCGCACGCTACGATCGCTTCGTCGAGGGCCTGCCCCAGGAAGGCGTCGCCATCCGCATCGAGGTCCTCAGGCGCCTCGGAGGGCTCCTCAAGGAGGAGCTCGGCGCCCACGCCCGCGCGCTTGAGATCTTCCTGGAGCTGCGGCGGCTCGCCCCGCGCGACATCCGCGTCCACGACGCCCTCGTCGAACTCCACCTCACCGAGGCCCTCTACGACCCCGAGGCCGCCCTCGACGCCCTGCGCACCCTGCTGCGCCTGGACGACATCACCGAGGCTCGCCTGCGGCAACTCCTGGACCTCTACCGCGCCACCGGGCGCCTCGACGGCGCCGGACAGCTCCTGCGCCTGCTCGACTTCTGCCGCTGCACCACCCGCGACGAACAACAGCTCGTGCGCGATTACCGCGATGACCTCGGCGAGCTGAACAGCGGCGCGCTGGCCGGCGACATCTACCAGCGCTTTGTCCTGCCCCCCCTGGCCCGCGGCCCCCTGGCCCGCCTGATGACCTTCATCCACGAGGAGGCCCACACCGTCCTTGAGCAAACCCTCGATGAGGTCGGCGCCACCCCCGATGACCGGATCAGCGACAGGAAAAACCTCAACGTTTCAAGCATCTTCCGCGATGTGGCCGGCACGGTGGGGATGCCGGACGTCGAGCTCTTCCTGCGCCGGGACGATTTCGCGGGCGTCCGCGTCCTGATGACCCGACCGCGCAGCGTCGTCATCGGCGAGGACGTCTTCAGGGGCCTCTTCAACCGGGAGCAGCGCTTCGTGCTCGGGCGCGCGCTGGAGCTGTCCAGGCCGGCCTTCTGCGCCGTGGCGGCCCTGGCCCCCTTCGACTTCATGACGCTCTTCGAGGCCCTCTTCATCATGGGCGGCTTCGGGTCCGACCACCCCCAGTTCGCCGACGAGCGGATCGCCGAGGGGATCAAGGGCTGGGTCCAGCCCCTTGAGCAGATCCTCGACGAGGACCAGCAGATGAGGCTGATGGAGCTCGTCGACGAGTGCGAGCAGGCCTTCGTCAACAAGCGGCCCACCGCGCTGGACTGGAAGCACGCCGCCGAGGCCTCCGCGCAGCGCGTCGGCCTCTTCCTGTCCGGGGACCCCCTCGTGGCCCTCAAGCGGCTGCTGCGCGAGGAGGAGCGCCTTCGCAGCCCCTCCATCCGCTCCATCGAGGACCTCTGCGTCGCCATGGAGACCAGCCGCAACATCAGGGAGGTCGTCCTCTACCTCCTGAGCGAGGACTTCATCCTGGCCCGCCGCTCGCTGCGCGGCGAGGAGGTCGCCGAGTCGCCGTCCCTCACCGTGGAGATCTCCGGCGAGGACCTCGCTGAGATCATCGACCTCGACTTCAGCGACGCCGACCTCATCGTGGACATTACCGAGAGCGCCCAGTCGCAGTCGCCGCCCTCCTTTGGGGGACCTCCGAGAGAGGCCGTGGGCTCCCTCAACCCCCCCGCTCCGCCGGTCGACGAGGACCAGGGCTCTCCAGACGATCCCGAGCCCTTGGCGGACGCCTCCGCGGAGGCCATCGCCGAGATCGACACATCGGCGGCCGACGCTGACGTCGAGGTTGATGGGGCTGACGTGGACAGCGACGACATCGTCGCTGTCGAAGAGCCCTCTGGCGCGGTCGAGGCGCCCGACCGCGTCGATCACATCGTCGATGTCTCCGATGGGGTCGATCCTGCCGACAGCGAAGGTCACATTGACCGCGTTGATCACATCGTCGATGTCTCCGCTGGGGTCGATCCAGCCGACAGCGATGGTCAGGCGCTCGACGGCATCGAAGGCGAGGACAGGGGCGTCGGTGAGATGCTCGACGGCGTTGGTGGGGAGGCCATCCAGCAGGTCGAAGAGGTCGATGAGGCGGGGCTTGGGGGCGGCGGCGAGCCCGACGCCGAGGGGGAGGTCCTTGAGGCCGCCGGGCTTGAGGTCGAACCAGCAGGGTCCGAGGAGGGCGCCCAGGGCGACGCCGTGGGAGCATTGCCTGAAGTCGTCGATGGGGGCGAGGGCGAGTCGGGAGATCCCCGCGCCGCAGCGGAAGAGGGGCAGGGGGGCAGGCTGAGCGCGTCGGCCGAGGATTTCGAGGTGACCCGGCTGCTGCACGAGGCGCCGGACGACGAACCGCTGGCGCCGCGCGGTGAGGGCATCGAGGCCAGCCGGGAGTGGGTCGACATCCCGGTCAGCTCAGGACCCCCCTCGCTGGGGGGCTCCGGCGACGAGTCGTTGGCCGAGGAGATTACGAGCGCGGACATCGAGTCGTCGATCCCCGCGCCAGCCCGGCCGAGGGTGCTGGACATCATCGTGGGTCCGCGGGACGCGCCGCGCCGCGCCTTGAGCGTGGATGATGGCGACAGCCTCGACATCTCGATCGACGAGTCCGAGATCCTCAAGGATGAGGCGTCGACCCGGTCGCCGTCCGTGGTGGAGTACTTTGACCCCATGGAAGATGAAGAGGGCGAAGATCCTTCCGACAAGGTCGACGGGGCTGGTATAGAGTACTTTGATCCGATGGACGACGAGGCACAGAAGAAGGACTGAGAGATGCAACTGGCCAAGGTCAAGGGGACGGTGGTCGCCACGACGATCACCGAGGGCCTCGAAGGGGTGAAGCTGCTGCTCATCCAGCCGCTCAACCACGCGCTGGAGAAGGCCGGGGGCACGGTCGTGGCCTGCGACACGGTCATGGCCGGGGTGGGCGATCTGGTCTTCTTCGTCAAGAGCCGGGAGGCCGCGCTGGCGCTGGACCCCTGGTTTGTGCCCGTGGACGCCACGATCGTGGGCATCGTCGATTCGGTGGGCTGACAGGCCCAGGGGAGGCGCCGTGAAGATTTGCCGCGTTCTGGGTCCGGTGGTCACGACCATCAAGCACCCCACCTATGAGGGCGAGAAGCTCCTGTCCGTCCAGCCCGTCGACGGGATCGGCGCGCCGCAAGGGTCCTCCTTCCTGGCCGTGGATCGCGCGCAGGCCGGCCAGGGCGATCTGGTGCTGGTGTTGACGGAGGGGACGGGGGCGCGGCAGATCTTCGCCGTCGGCGACCTGCTGCCCATCCGGAGCGTCATCGTCGGCTTCGTCGATCAGGCCGTGGTCGATGGCGTCTCGATCCCCATCGAGGCCAGCTGATGAGCCGCCTCACCGCGCAGTCGCTGCGGGTGCAGCTCGTCCACGCCTCGGCGAAGGTCTACGCCAAGGGCTGGGTGGCCAACCACGACGGCAACCTGACGGCGCGCTCGGGCCCAGGGCGGATCGTGGCGACGCCGACGGCCATGAGCAAGGGCGACGTGACCGAGAACGACCTGATCGTCGTCAACGACCAGGGCGAGCAGGTCTCGGGGCGCCTCAAGAGCTTCACCGAGATGGCCCTCCACCTGGCCGTCTACGAGCGCCGCAAGGACGTCCAGGCCGTCATCCACGCCCACCCGCCCTACGCCACGGCGATGGCCGTGGCCGGCTTCGGCCTGGAGCGCCCGATCATCGCCGAGGCCGTCGTCTCGCTCGGCGACCGCGTCCCGCTGGTGCCCTTCGCGCTGCCCAAGACCGAGGCGTGGCGGGCCGGGGTCGCCGATCATTGCGAGCGCTACGACGCCCTCATGCTCCAGAACCACGGCGTGATCACCTGGGGCGACAGCCTTGAGCAGGCCTTCCTGCGCATGGAGCTGGTCGAGCACCTGGCGACGATCACCCACCACAGCATGGCCTTCGGCGGCCCGCGCTTCCTCGACGAGGCCCACCTGGCGCCGCTGCTCGACGCCCGCCGAAAGGCCGGGCTCGGCCCGGAGGCGCGAGGGCTGAGCGCCCCGCAGCCGCCGGCACGCCCCCCCCTCAACGTCCCCAGGCCCGCCGCTGCGCCGCTCGCAGGAGCAGGAGGCATCGACACCGAGAGGCTCGTGGCCGTCATCCTCGAAGAGCTCGCCCGGCTGGAGCGGTGAGCGCCCGGCGGCTGACCTCCGCCGAGGTGCTGGAGCGCCTCGGCCCGATCGAGGCGCCCTGCACGCTGTGCGAGGTGCGCTGCGGCGCCATGCGCCCCGACGGCGAGCGCGGCGCCTGCGGCCTGGCCGACGAGGTCTACGTCTACAACCGCCTCCTTCACTTCGGCGAGGAGGGGCCCCTTGTGCCCAGCTACGCCATCTTCCTGAACGCCTGCTCGATGGCCTGCAGCTTCTGCTCCGAGGCCCATCACCTCCTGCCGCCCTTCAACCTCCCGGCCACGCCCCCCGAGCTGCTGGCGATGAAGGTCGCCCTGGATCTGATGGGCTCGGCCGCCTCGGCCAGGAACATCAACTTCGTCGGCGGCGAGCCCTCGATCGCGCTGCCCTTCCTGGCGCGCTTCGTCGCGGCCCTCGACGCGCTCGTCGCCCGGCGGCCGCCGCTGCTGCTCAACACCAACGGCTACCTGTCCCCGGAGGCGCTGGCGCTGGCCACGCACCTGTGCGAGATCTTCGTCGTGGATCTGAAGTTTGGCCAGGATCGATGCGCCCAGGCCATCGCCAACACCCAGGATTACACCGCCGTCTTGCGGCGCAACTTGCGCGCGCTGGCCGGATCGACGTCGGGGTTTGATTCGGAAGTGCCCGTCCTACCTGTGAATTTGTGGGTGCGGCACTTGCTGATGCCGGGGCACCTGGAATGCTGCACGGCACCTTCGCTACAATGGTTGGCCGCCGAGCTGCCCGAGGCTGAGGTCAACGTCATGACCGCCTTCCACCCCTTCGGGTTGCCGGACAACGCCCCCTGGCGAGCGCTGACGCCCGCGGAGCGCGAGCAGGGCAGGGCGCTGCTGGATGCATCGGGCATCGAGCGCGCCTGGCTTGACGGTCGGAGGCATGGTCCGTGAGGATCGAGGGAGCGAGGACATTTGTCACGGCGGCGCGCCCCTCAGGCCTTGCGCGACCCTGGATCCTCGCGCTTTCGGGGCTGCTGCTCCTGGCGGCCAGCTGCTCCGCGGAGCCCTCCTTGCTGGCTGGCCTGAACGCCGACGGCAGCGTCGCCTGTCGAGGCGCCGAGGATTGCGGCCTGGGCGAGTCCTGCCAGCGCAGCCGGTGCGTCTTGAGGGCCGGCGACGACGTCAAGATCCCCGACGCCTCCTCGGACGCAGGCGACACCGAGGATGTCGACCCCATCGACATCGGGGTCGATGGCGGTGACGTCGGCCCGAGGGCCGATCGAGATCAGGACGGCGTCGCCGACGACCGGGACAACTGCCCGCTGACCCCCAACCCCGATCAGCTCGACACGGACAACGATGGTCGCGGCGACGAGTGCGACGCTTGCCGCGCCGTGTCCGACTTCCCCTTCCTCGACGGCGACGGCGACGGCGTCGGTGACCTGTGCGACGTGTGCAGGCGCTCGCCCGACCCCGATCAACTCGACAGCGACGGCGACGGGATCGGCGACGCCTGCAACCCCGACCGCCGGGCGGCCTGGGCGGACACGGACGGCGACGGCGTCCTTGATCCCGAGGACAACTGCCCGCTGGACGAGAACCCGGGCCAGCGAGACCGGGATCAGGACGGCTGGGGTGACGCCTGCGATCTGTGCCCGCTGGTCCCCGACGCCCTCCAGATCGACCGCAACCGCAGCGGCAAGGGCGACCGTTGCGAGCCAGGGCTCTCGTCGGATCGGGATCTTGACGGCTTCGGCGATGCGATGGACGGCTGCCCCGACCATTACGACCCGGATCAGACCGACGCCGATCGGGACGGCGTCCCCAACGCCTGCGATCGGTGCCCGCTGACCCCCGACAACGACCAGGCCGACGCGGACGGCGACGGGGTCGGCGACGCCTGCGAGGGCCTCTTCATCGAGGTCGGCGGCGACGAGGACGGCGACGGCGTCGCCAACGGCCGCGACAACTGCCCCCTGCTGGCCAACCCCGGTCAGGTGGACCTCGATCAAGACGGCCGGGGCGATCATTGCCAGCCGGGCTCGCCGCGCTTCGACCGCGACGCGGATCGGACCCTCGACGTCCACGACAACTGCCCGCTGATCCCCAACCCCGATCAGACCGGCGCCGATGAGGACGGCGTCGGCGACGCCTGCGAGCGCCAGGACGGCGACGCCGATCAAGACGGCCACGCCGACCCCGACGACCGCTGCCCCGCCCACTTCGATCCCGATCAGGACGACAGCGACGGCGATGGGATCGGCGACGCCTGCGATCTGTGCCCCCTTGTCCCCGACCCGCAGCAGGTCGACGTCGATCTCAACGGCGTCGGCGACGCCTGCGCCGTCGATCAGGACGGCGATCAGGCCCTCGACGCCTCCGACAACTGCCCCCTGGCCCCCAACCCCTCCCAACTCGACCGCGACCTGAACGGGATCGGGGACGCCTGCGAGGGCGACCTCGACGGCGACGGCCTCGACGACGACGAGGACCCCTGCCCACGGCTCCCTGGCCGCTCCTGCCTGATCGACCTGGACGACGACGGCGCCCCCGACGGCCAGGGCGACAACTGCCCCCTGATCTCCAACCGGGATCAAGGCGATCGCGACGGCGACGGCGTCGGTGAGGTGTGCGACGTCTGCCCCTCGATCGCCGACCCCGACCAGCTCGACGGCGACGATGACGGCGTCGGCAACCGATGCCGACCCCTCGACGGCGCGCCGGACCGGGACTTCGACCTCATCCCCGATGTCCGCGACAACTGCCCCAAGATCGCCAACGCCTTCCAGCGCGACACCGACAACGACGGCGTCGGCGACGCCTGTGACCGATGCCCGCTGATCCCCGAGCCCTCGCAGGCCGCGCCCGGGCAGGTGTCCTCCTGTGAGGGCGACAGGGACGGCGACGGGATCCCGGACGATCAAGACCTCTGCCCGCTGGTCCCTGACCCCGATCAGGCCGACAAGGATGGCGACGGCGCCGGAGAGGCCTGCGCGGGCGACATGGACGGCGATGGCCTCCTTGATCCCCAGGACGGCTGCCCCCTGGCGGCCTCCTTCGATCGCGTCGACAGCGACAGCGACGGCGTCCCCGACGCCTGCGACCCGGTCGGCCCGCCGCCGCGTTGACGCGCGCCGCCCTTGGACGCCGCCCTGCGCACCGGCCCCTCGCCTTGAAGATCAAGCCAGCCCCACGGGCAGCGCCCTTGAGCGGGCCTTGGCCCGACCTCGCGTCGGCGCGCGATGGAGGGGGTCAGGTCGACAGGGGGGACAGCGCGGCGAAGTCGGTCAGGGCGCGGAACTGGTGGTAGCGCTTCTCGATGAGGTGCGGGCCGAGCTGGCGCAGGCGCTCCAGGCTGAAGCGCTCGACGCAGTAGCTGGCCATGACGGCGCCGATGACCGTGGCCTGGCACAGCGTCCGGGGCGAGAGGTCGTCCTGTCGGGCCACGTAGCCCATGAAGCCGCCGCCGAAGCTGTCGCCGGCCCCGGTCGGGTCAAAGACGTCCTCCAGAGGGTAGGCGGGGGCGAAGAAGAACTGATCCCGATCAAAGAGCAGCGCGCCGAACTCGCCGCGCTTGATCATGACCCGCGAGGGCCCCATCGCCTTGATCTTCTGGGCGGCCTTGACGATGTTGGGCTCGCCGGTGAGCGCTCTGGCCTCGGCGTCGTTGACGAAGAGCATGTCGATGCGCGACAGCACCTCGCGCAGCAGCGCCGGCTCGCCGTTGATCCAGAAGTTCATCGTGTCGGCGGCCACCAGCTTCGGGGCGCGGATCTGGTCGAGGACCTGAAGCTGGAGGGCGGGGTGGATGTTGCCCAGAAAGACGTAGGCGCTGTCGCGGTAGGCGTCCGGCAGCACGGGCTTGAAGTGCTCAAAGACGTTGAGCTGGGTGTCGAGGGTGCGGGCGTCGTTCAGGTCCAGCCCGTACTCGCCCTTCCACCGGAAGGTGGCGCCGGGCTGCCGGACCAGCCCTTCTAGATCGATCCCGCGGCCGCGCAGCTCGTCCAGCTCGGCCTCCGGGAAGTCCTCGCCGACGACCGCGACGAGCTTGACGTCGGTGTAGTAGCTCGCGGAGGTCGAGAAGTAGGTGGCCGAGCCACCGAGGGCCTGATCGACCTGACCGAAGGGGGTCTTGATCGAGTCGAAGGCGACGCTGCCGACAACCAGCAGGCTCATGGTAATCCTCTCATGGGGTGGTGGCCTCGGCGGCCTTTCGGAAGCGCTTGGGGAGTTGCTCGCCGGGCTTGCCGAGCTGGCCACAGGCGGCCATGGCCTCGATGCCGCGCGTCTCGCGGATCAAGGCGTTGTAGTGGTTGTCGATCAGGTAGCGCTGGAAGCGCTCGACCCTGTCGCGCGAGGGCCGCTTGAACGCGCTGTCGGGGTGCGGGTTCCAGGGTATGAGGTTGATCTTGCACGGGATTCGCTTCAACATCTGGACCATGCGCGCGGCGTCTTCGAGCCCGTCGTTGAGGCCTTCGAGCAGGACGTACTCGATCGTGATCCGGCGGCGCGGGCGCAGCGGATAATCCTCCAGAGCCTTGATCAGCACCGCCAGCGGGTAGCGCTTGTTGACCGGCATGATCTCGTCGCGCAGCTCGTCGGTGGTGGCGTTGAGGCTGACCGCGAGGCTGATGTTGATGTCCTGGCCGAGCTTCTCGATCGCGGGCACCAGGCCGCTGGTCGAGACGGTCACCTTGCGGTTGGACAGCCCCAGGCCCTTGTCGTCCGTCATGATGCGCATGGCCGCGACGGCGTTGTCGTAATTGTGCAGCGGCTCGCCCATGCCCCTCATGACGACGTTGGTCAGGCGACCGTGCTCCTCCTCGGGGAAGAGGCGGCGCGCGAAGGTGATCTGGTCGGTGATCTCGCCGATGGAGAGGTTGCGCAGCAGGCCCATCCTGGCCGTCAGGCAGAAGGTGCACCCCATGGCGCAGCCCACCTGGCTCGAGACGCACAGCGTGTTGCGGTCCTCGCTCGGGATCCAGACCGACTCGATGACCGCCCCGTCGTGGCAGGTGAAGGTCAGCTTGTGGGTGCCGTCCGGCGAGGGGTACGCGCGGCGCGGGACGATGCGGTGGAGGGAGGCGGCGTCTTCGAGCTTGAGCCGCAGGCCCCTGGGCAGGTTGGACATCTCCTCAAAGGAGGCCGCGCGCCGCGCGTACATCCAGTTGAAGAGCTGCTCGGCCCGGAAGCGCTTCTCGCCCAGGGTGTCCTTGACGAAGGCGTCGAGCTGGTCGCGGGTCATGTCCTTGAGCTGGATCTTGTCCGGCCGAAGCTCTACGCCAGCGGGGCATTCGGGGACAAAGCCCCCTTCGGGATCGTGGTCGTGGGTCATGTCACTCCTCCAGGTCTTATCAGGGGCACAGGCGATACGCCTGGCCTGCGCCCTGCCTTTCGGATCAAGCCGCGCGAGGCGGTCGGATCACGAGGGGTTGGCGGTGATGGGGGCGCCGGAGCGCGGGCTCAGCTCAAGGCCCCGGAAGAAGTAGGCGATCTCGGCCGCGGCCGTCTCAGGCGCGTCCGAGCCGTGGACGGTGTTGGTGCCCTTGCTCTCGGCGAAGAGCTTGCGGATGGTGCCATCATCGGCCTGCGCCGGGTCCGTCGCGCCCATGATCGCGCGGTTGCGATCGATGGCGCCCTCGCCCTCGAGGACCATCAGGACGACGGGGCCGCTGGTCATGAACTCGACCAGCTCGCCGAAGAAGGGGCGCTTGTTGTGGACGGCGTAGAAGCCCTCGGCCTCGGCCCGGGACAGGTGGGTCATGCGCATGGCGATGGGGCTCAGGCCCTGGGCCTCGAACATGGCGACGATCTTGCCGATGACGTTCTTCTTGACGCCGTCGGGCTTGATGATGGACAGGGTGCGCTGGATGCTCATGAATCTCCTCGTTTTTTCAGGGTTGGAGCCCGCCCGGCGGGCTCCTGAACTCAGACTCGGGGCGCCTTGGCGCCCCGCACGGATGAACAAGAGGGGCGCTCTCGCGGCGCCTCCTCAAAAGGGGATCAGGACAGGGTCAGACCGGCGCGCGATGCGGCCTTGACGAGCGTCGTGGCCATCTCGGCCGGCGAGGGGGAGACCATGACCCTGGCGTCTTCGAGGGCCTTGATCTTGTCGGCGGCGGTGCCCTTGCCGCCGGAGATGATGGCGCCAGCGTGGC
>SYOX01000150.1 GCA_005804885.1 Pseudomonadota bacterium | reverse complement strand
GCGGCGGCGGCGCTGGCCGGGAGCGCGGCGGCGGTCTCAGGGAGGGCGCGGGCCTCGGCGGAGGGGTTGGCGGCGCTGATGGCGGCGGCCGACGGGTCGACGCCGGGCGACTGGGTCGCCGCCGCGGTCGAAGGCTGGTTCGGGGCGCTGTGCGTGTCCAGTCGGGGGGATCAGGCCGCCCGCAAGGCGGATCTGGAGGCGGCGGCCTCCTGGGCGCGCGGCTTCGAGTCGCTGGGGGCGATGCTGGAGGCGGCCTCCCTGATGACCTCGGAGCGAGGCCGGGTGCTGGTCAACGCGGCCGCCGGGGCCGATCGGCTGTGCCTGTCGACGATCCACAAGGCCAAGGGCCTGGAGTGGCCCGTGGTCTTCGTGGTGGGCGTGGCCGAGGGGCGCTTCCCGAGGGGCTGGGAGGCGCCGCCCGAGGCGGAGATGGAGGAGGAGCGGCGCCTGCTGCACGTCGCCATGACGCGGGCGCGGGAGCTGCTGGTGCTGACCTACCCGCGCTCAGGCCGCACGAGCAGGGGCCAGACGATCGGCCTGGGGCCTTCGCCGCTGCTCAAGGAGCTGGGGATAGGCTCAGGCGGCGCTGGATCGCCGCTCGTCGAGGTCTGGCGGCTGGAGGAGGGCGACGATCAGGCCGCGCCTGCGCCCTGATCGCGGTGCTTCGAGGGCATCAAAGAGAGCATGGCGCGCAGTCCTATCGCGGAGATGCCGACGCCGACGAGTCCGCCCAGAGTCAGGGCGACGATGACGCTGAGAGCTTCCATGCTTGCGCTCCTCATCGAGGGTGTTGTTCAAGTTGTCTGGCAGCGTGCGCGCAATCCGATTCGTACCACGGGTTCAGCGGGGGGTGAATAAAAGTGCGCGCCGCTTGACCTGGCCCCAGCCTCTCCTTGCCAGGCGGGCATCGGGAGCCTAAAGGTGTCGACGGTGACCGGGCTGCGGCAAGGAATGAAGGCCGGGTAGGCGGCATTGAAGGATTCGACGTGGACGGTTCGGTGAGCCAGGAGCAGGAGGAGACAGGATGATGAGGGGTCATGGCGCGCGGTTTGAAGCGTGGAGGGGCGCGCTCATCGGCCTCGTGGCGGCGCTCGGGGGGCTGTCGGGGTGCCAGAGCGGCGGCGCGGCCAGGGCGATGCCGCCGATCGTCATGCCCGAGGTGCTGCCGACCGACCCGCCCTCCGGGATCTCGGCGCCCGATGGGGCCGAGGGGCCGGTCCTGGTGCAGCACACCGACGGCCTGCTCTACGTCCTGGGTCTGGGCGGCGATCTTCAGGTGGGCGACGGCGTCGCGCTGAGCTACGGCGGCGTGTGGTCGGACAAGGCCGGCGAGCGCCCGCGGGTCGGCTTCGTCAACGTCACCCGGGTCTTCCCGTCGCAGGTGGCGCTGGTCCAGCCGCTCTACTTGATGCCAGGAGGGGCCTTCAAGGGAGCCCGCGCGGAGCTGTGGAAGAAGGCCGTGCCGCCGAAGATCGGCAAGGGCGTCGGCCTCCTGCGCGAGGTCCGGGAGGGCAAGGGGGTCTTGAGCCTGGGGGCGCTGGACGGGGTCCAGCCCGGCGACCGCTTCGCGCTCCTGTCCCCGACGGTCGGCGGCGCGCGGCTCGGCCAGCGCCTCGTCGGCTTCGCCTCGGTGCAGGACGTGGACAAGAAGAGCGCTCTGGTGGCGGTGACGCACGAGGGCGGCCCGGGCGGCGAGGCGGCCGAGGGGCAATGGGCGCTCTTCACCGGGCCGGGGCTCGTCGAGCGCCCCAAGGCGACCCTGATCCAGGTCGGCACGCCGGTGGGCGGCGACGCGGCGATGCGAGACGAGATCGTCGAGGCGCTCACGGCCTACATCGCCGAGGGCGGCTTCGAAGGCCTGCGGGCCGAGGGCATCGACAGCGCGCCGGACCCGCGCAGCCCGGCCTTCGGGCGCCGATCGGGCCAGGACTTCGTCGAGGCGCCGAGGCTGCTGCTCGGCGCGGCGGTCGCGCAGGACAAGATCGTCTTCAACTACGCCAGCACGGGCCTGAGCGTGGCGCACAGCATGATCGCGGCGACGCCCGAGGAGGGCATGATCGCGGGCCCCGCCTCGGAGACTTCGACCCTGTCGCCGGTCTTCCACAACCTCGTGGCCGCCGCGCTGACGCACCGGGGCGAGAACGAGGCGGCGATCTTCCTGCTGGAGACCACCCTGGGGCAGGGCGGCTGGGACGGGCCGAACCGCTGGCACGCCCGCGATCAGCTCGCCATGCGCTGGAGCCAGGCCAATCAGAACTGGGAGGCGCTGCGCACCGTCCAGGAGGACGTCGCCAGGGCCGAGTCGCTCAAGGACACCCCGGCGGTCATCAACGCGGTCGGCACCCTGATGGCCCTCTTCGAAGAGATCGATCGCATGGAGCTCAGCCTCGACGAGGCCGAGCGCTTCTACACCCTGCGCAAGTCGCTCGGCGAGGGCGTCTACGCCACCCACGCCCACCGGGCCTACATCGAGGTGCTCTACAAGGCCGGCAAGACCGAGGACGCCGCCCGCGAGCTCGCCGCGCTGGAGGAGGGCTGCAAGCCGGCCCTCGATGAGGCTCGCGCGGCCATCGGCCGGGGCGAGGAGGCCGACCCGGAGAAGTCCAGCTGCATCTCGGACATCTACTATGCTTTGATGACCTTCTACTGGCATTCCGACAGGGACGACCCGACCCGGCGTCAGCTCCTCGACCGGGCCACCACCCTGGCCGAGATCAACGGGGACGCCAGCATGGGCACGATCCGCCTCAACCAGGCCATGGAGGCCCTCGGGGCCGATGATCTCGACGGCGCGATGATCGGCTTTCTCGAAGCCCAGCGCCTCTTCGAAGCCGAGCACTACACCCCCGGCGTCGCCCGCGTCGAGCAGCTCTCCTTCAACCTCCACCTCGCCCGGGGCGATCGGCAGATGGCCTTCGACGCGATGATGAGCGCGGCGGATAAGTACGCGCGGATGAACGACATTACAGAGTTGATCGGATCGTACCGTTCGGTGGCGCGCCTCTACATGAACGTGCCGGGCAATGACATGATGCTGGCGGCCTACGCCCGCTCGGCCTACGCCACGATGAGCGAGGCGCTCAGGCTCCAGCTCGCCGGCGACGACTTCGCCAGCGCGGCGGAGGTCTTCTTCGTCAGCGGCCGCTTCTTGCTGGGCTCCAACTCCGATCAGGCGCTCCCCTTGCTGGAGCGGGCCTGCGAGCTTGCGCTCCAGACGGCGCGCTTCGGGCTGGCGGCCATGGCGCGCGTCTCGCTGGCCATGCTCGCCCAGGCGCAGGGCGACGGCGCGGGCTTCCGCGCCAACATCGATCTGGCCAAGGAGTACGCGCGGCTCTCGGGCGACGCCGATCTGCTCCAGGCGATCATCCAGGCCGAGCAGGGCTCCTTCGAGCCGCCCCCGACGACCCTGTAGACCCTCCGCCCTGCGTCGTGATCCCGACCCTCGTATCCCCCCAGCGCGGCCCCGGCGGGGGCTCCGCATCCGGCACCAGCCCCTCGATCGCCCCCGGCAGCTGAAGGGCAGGTTTGCTCAGTGAAGGTTCCAAGGCCCGCGACGATCGCCCCACGCTCCTCGCACCGCCCCCGTTGGGGACGGGCTCGTCGGGTGGGGCTAGAAGCGCGGGGTGGGCTGCGCCCTGTCGGTCGCAGGCCAGCGCAAGACCGATGTCGACACCAGGGGGCGTGAAAACCCCAATCCACAGGCCCACTTCGACGCGGCGATCCAACCCCACGATCCGCGCTCGTCCGCCCGCTGGCCTGCGCCCATCGGGCGCAGCCCCCCCGCGCCTCCAAGCCCCACCCGACGAGCCCGTCCCCCCTTGTGGGGGGCGGTGCGAGGAGCGTGGGGCGATCGGCGAGCGCGGCAGGACTTCAGGCTTCACTGAGCAAACCTGAGATGAAGGGGTCAGAGAGGCGCGATCTTGCCGTTGATCGCGACACAATCGCGCCACGTCCCCTCCACCGACCCCATCCCGAAGAGGATGGCGCGCTCGACGACCGCGCCCGGAGCCAGCGCCGTGCCGTCGACGACGGCGTAGGGGCCGACCCGCGCCCGCGGCCCGACGGAGGCCAGAGCGCCGACGAAGGCCGGCTGCGCGAAGAGGGCCTTGTCGTCGATGGCGCCGGGGTTGGCCAGCGTCAGGCCGCCGGGCGAGAGCGGCGCCTGGGGGAAGATCGAGGGATCATCCAGCACGGCGCGCGTGGCCTTCATCAAGAGCGCGGGGGTGTCCACGGCGATCCAGAAGCGTTCGTCGACGTGGGCCACGGGCGCGTCCTCGGTGCCGAGCAGCGCGGTGTAGACGTCGGCGACCATGCAGGCGGAGGCTTGGGCGTCGGCGGCGCGCAGGACGGCAGGCATCAGGCGCGGCTCGATGAGATGAAAGCCCATGAAGTCAAGCTCGGCGCCGGATCGGTCGCCCTCGCCGCGCAGGCCCACGACGCGGCCCTCGGCGTCTGCCCAGAGGCCGCCAGGGTGGGCGCCGTCGGTGGGCCTGGCGATGAGCGAGGCCGCTGCGCCGCAGGCGCGGTGGTCGGCCAGCGCGGCGCGGAGATCGAGGCCCGCGAGCGCGTCCCCGTTGACGGCGATCGTGGTCTGCGCGGGGCAGCCCATGGCCCTCCAGAGGCCAGCGACGCCGCCGGCCGTGCCCCTGATGGCCTCCTCGTGGACGAAGGTCAGGCGCAGATCGCCCGTGGCAGGGCGCAGCGCCTCGGCGATGGCCTCGACGGCGGGCCGGATGAGGTGGCCGAGGTGGTGGGTGTTGACGCCGACGTGGCGGACGCCCGCGCGGATGAGGTGGTCCAGGGTGTAGGCGATGATGGGGGTGTTGAGAAAGGGGATCAGGGGCTTGGGCAGGGCTTCGGTCAGCGGCCGCATGCGGGTGCCGAAGCCAGCGGCCAGGATCATCCCGATGGGCGCGTCGTGGGTGTCGGTTTGCATCGAGGCTCCTTTCTATCGTCCGCGCCATCGATGGCAGGCGGCGCGGGGGGCGTCAAGGGGGAGCTTTGTCGTCGAGGGCGACTTGACGTGAGCGCGGCGAGGTCAGATTTTGGGGTGGCGCGGCGTCCAGGGTGGTCGGCTTCAGGATTCCTGCTTCAGCGCCGACTTCCGAAGGCGAGAATGAATATGTGCGCTGAAGGGGCGTCGGAGCCTTCGGTTTTGCGCGCCGCGCGATTGGGGCGATCGATCTCAGGGACAAGACAGGGAGCCTGGCCAAGATGAATCAAAGAAAGAGAGGTCACTTCAGGGGCGTTTTGACGTGGCTCGGCGCCGCGCTGCTCTCCATTACGGCGACGGCCTGCCTCAACGGGGTCGGCTCGGAGTGCGCGGGGGACGAGGAGTGCGGCCTTGCCAGCATCTGCCTGACGGAGGATGAGGGCTTCCCTGGCGGCTACTGCACGATAGAAGACTGCGATCAGGTCGGCTGTGACCTCAACAGCGAGTGCTTCGTCCTGGACATCAACGGCGACGATCGGGTGGTGTGCCTGGAGTTCTGCACCATCGATCTGCAGTGCGACCGGCTCGATTACGAGTGCTTTGACGTCGACGGCGAGAACGTCTGCTTGCCGTCCGAGGGCGCCAGCGGGGGCCAGGCGCCCTCGGGGAGCATCGGGTCCGGCTGCGACATCGACTCTGAGTGCGACGAGGACCTCTGCCTGACGAACTTCCGGGGCGGCTATTGCTCGTCGGAGTGCTCGTCGAACTCGGACTGCCCGAGCGGCTCGCACTGCGAGGACTTCGGCTGCCTCCAGAACTGCTCCAACAACGATCAATGTCGCTCGGGCTATGAGTGCTTGACCGACGAGCTCAACGCGCCCTCGTGCGTGCCGGGCAACAACAAGGTGGTCAAGAACCCCAACGGCCAGGACGACGGCGACCCCTGCGTCTCGGACGTCAACTGCAAGGGCGGGGCGTGCCTGCGCGAAGGCGAGGGCAACCCCGGCGGCTACTGCACGACGCTGGATTGCGACAACGACACCGGCTGCAACGGCGGCATCTGCGTCATCAACAACGCCAACGGCGTCTGCCGCTCGGAGTGTGACGGGGACGGGGACTGCCGCGATGGCTACAAGTGCGTCACGCAGGCCCAGCAGGGTTATTGCGTGGCCGAGGGCGGCGGCAAGGGCGGCGTCAACGTGGCCGAGTTCGAGATCGAGTGCCAGCGCGGCGACACGCTCACCTTCACGGTGCCCAGCGGCGCCTCGGGCTTCTACATCGCGCCCTTCACGGAGAGCGACGTGGTCATCCCTTCGAGGTTGAAGGGGCCGAACATCGACCTGGACCTGATCAACGACTTCAACTTCTACTCGCTCAACTCGCAGCTGCTGGAGACCATCGCGCCCTTGCAGTTCCCGGGCAGCGACCAGCGCGAGTTCGGCGGCGATCTCTCCGACTGGGGCGGCAGCTACGAGCTGGACGTTCAGACCAACGCCAGCGAGGTCTGCTTCTACGTCATCCCGAGCCAGGTCCCTGGCACGGTGCTGGACATCAACTTCTACCTCGTCGGCGTGCCGGGCGTCTCGGCCAGCGGCGCCGAGGGCAACCGCGACATCCAGTCGATGATCTCGACCGTGCGCTCGCTCTACTCCAAGGCCGGCGTCTCCCTGGGGACGATCCGCTTCCTGGAGGTCAGCTCGGCCGACGAGCGGCGCTTCAGCAACATCCGCGACTTCAACGACGTCTTCGAACTGGTCACGCGCTCGAAGAACCCGGGCAGCTCGGCCAACGAGCTCTTGAGCGTCAACGTCTTCCTCATCGAGGAGTTCAACATCCCGCAGGCGCCCGGCTTGCTCGGGGTCAGCCTCGGGCTGCCCGGGGTGCAGGGCGTCCACGGCTCGGTGGGCACGGGCTTGATCTTCACCAGCATCAACTTGAAGGCCTCGCCGGCGAGCCTGGGTCAGACCATGGCGCACGAGATCGGCCACTTCCTGGGCCTGCGGCACACCACCGAGCACGGCGGCGACTCGCACGACCCCATCAGCGACACGGATCGGTGCAGCGATCCCGAGAGGGGCTCGCGCTGCCCGGACGCGACCAACTTCATGTTCCCCTTCTCGCTGGGCAATGTGACCCAGGAGCAGGTGACCGACGGCCAGTCCTTCGTGATTCGGCGCTCCGGTCTTGTGAAATAACGACAGAGACGACAACGCCTGCGCCCGCCCGGCGCTCAGATCGCCGGGCACGCCGAGGAGAACGACATGAGACGCATTGTAATGAGCATCCTGGTGGCCGTCGTGGGGCTGGCCGCGTCCATCGCGGTGGCCCAGGACGCCCGCAAGCCCGCCCCGAAGGTGGCCGAGGTCGCCAAGGTCCAACGGCCCATCACCCCGGAGGCCGTCGACAAGGTCAAGCTGCTGCTGTCCGGCTACGACTACTTCCCCACGCGCGAAGATCTCGAGCGCGCCACGCCCAGGGCCTACGAGGTCCTCTTCCAGATCGCCTCGGACGAGGCCGCGCTGCCCAGCGCCCGCACCCGTGCGCTGGACGCGCTGGGCCTCTTTGACGCCAAGGCCGAGGTGGCGGTCTTCCTGGAGACCTCGCTGGCCGAGGCCAGGTTCGAGGGCATCTACCTGCGCCACGCCGTGACCTCCTCGATGAAGGCCTTCGGCCCGAGCGCGCTGCCCTGGGTGACGCCCTACCTCAACCACCAGGATCTCCAGCTGCGCCTGAGCGCCATCCACGCCGTGGGCCACTTCGGGGGCGACGACGGCAAGGTCATGCTGCGCGAGGTCGACCGCCTTGAGCGCGACCAGCTCGTCAAGAGCCAGATCAAGCGCTTCGTGCGCTGACCTCGCGCGTCGATCCCCCCCTGTCCTTCGAGGGCGCCCGCTTTCCCATGCGAGGGGAGGGGCGCCTCGCCTTTTGGCCCTCGATCCCGTGAAGGCGGAGGCTGACGCCCGGCTTAAGGGCTCCGCGTGGACCTCAGAACGCGAGCCCTGGCGTCGTTGACACCCCCCTCTCTTTCCCGTATCACTTCATGCACTTGTCCCTGCCCGTGGGCCTCGTCCCTGACGCGGTTCATCCTTGGGCGGGGCCTCGCTGGCCGGCTCCAGGGCCGCTCGACGGGGCGTCGCGACAAGGGAGCGTTCGGGCTGTTCGCGCGCGGGGCGGGCGGCGGTCCCCTGAATCAGGAGCGAAGATGACGAGCCGAGGTCGGCGTGTGCTGAAGATCAAGAGGCTGGCTTTGTGGGCGGCGTGCGCTCTGGCTGGGGCTGCCTGGTCCGCGACGGCCGCGGCGCAGTCCGACGCCGAGGAGGCGCTCGACGGCCTGCTCGGGGAGGAGGCCGAGGGGCAGCCCGCCGAAGGCGGCGAGCCGGGGGAGGAGAGCAAGACGTTCTTGCCGTCGACCTCGACCTTCGAAGGCGGCTCGGGGCTCTTTCGCCTCTCGTCGGCGCAGACCGGCAAGGAGATGACCTTCCGGCTCTCCTTGATGGGGCAGATCTTCTCGGGCGAGGACGTGGTCAGGGCCAACGACGAGGCCTCGCGCTTTACCGGGACGCTGGGGATCTCGGCGACGCCCTTGCCGTGGCTGGAGCCCTACCTGGTGCTCAAGGCCAGCTCGGCCAGCAACACCTTCAGCTCGCCCGAGACGGTGCTGGCGCAAGGCGACGCGAACCTCGGCGTCAAGGGGGTCTATGGCCTCGCGCCGGGCTTTGACGCGGGCGCGGACCTGAGGCTGATCTTCTTGACCGGGCCAGGGACGACGAGCTTCGATCTGGGGGCCACGGGCGTGCGCTTCGCCCTGCTGGGGACCTTCGACGGCCGACAGCTGCCCGAGCCGCTGCCCTTGAGGGCGCACCTGAACCTGGGCTTCTTCGCCGACAACTCCGATCAGCTCCTGCCCGAGGACGCCGAGGGTCGAAAGCTGATCCCGTCGAGGGTCGATCGCTTCACGCAGGGCGTGAGCGCCTTCAGCCAGATCCTCTTCGGGCTCGGGGTGGAGGTGCCGCTGGAGTACGTGACGCCCTCGCTGGAGTACAACCTGGGCGTGCTGACGGGCGAGGAGCCCGATCCCCTCTGCCTGAACCAGCCGCTGGGCTGCCCGTCGAAGGCGGGTTTTTCGGGCAACCCTCAGGCTCTGACCCTGGGGGTCAAGACGATGCCGCTGGAGGGGCTGGTCCTGAACCTGGCCCTGGACCTCGGGCTGACGGGGGAGGACGTGCAGGGCGTGCCGGCGACGGCGCCCTTCAACGTGATCTTCGGCATGACCTACGCTTTTGATCCTCGCTCGCGTGAGAAGATCGTGATTCAGGAGAAGATCGTCGAGAAGGACAAGATCGTGAACGTCAAGCCGCCCGCGTCGATCATCGTGGGGAAGGTGCTCGACGCCGACACGGACAAGCCGGTGGCGGGCGCGGTGGTCCACTACGTCGATCAGGGCGTCAGCCGTCAGGTCACGGACGCCGAGACGGGGGGCTTTCGCTCCTATGAGTTGACGCCCGGGGTCGAGGTCGAGCTGGAGATCTCGGCGGCGGAGTACAAGACGCGCAAGGTCAAGCAGGCGCTGGTCGAGGGCGAGGTCGCGCTTGAGGTCAAGATCAAGCCGGAGGGCAAGACGGGGGTGGTCAAGGTCGTCGCGAGGGACGACAAGGGGCAGCCGCTCAAGAGCGGGGCGCTCCTGTTGACAGGCCCGAAGACCTACACCGTGCAGCTCGACGGCAACCCCATCGAGCAGAAGGTGCTGGCGGGCCAGTACACCGTGGCGATCACCTCGGCGGGCTTCCTGACGGCGGGGCGCGATCTGGACGTGGAGCCGAAGCAGGATCACGACGTCGCCATCGACCTGAAGGTCAGGCCGGAGGAGGCGATCGTGAGCGTCGGGGAGACGCGCATCCTGATGGACGGCCGCCTGCAGTTCTCCAAGGAGGAGGACGCGCTGGAGGACTCGGCGCGGGCGAAGCTCGATCAGGTCGTCTCGGCCCTGCTGGAGCACCCCGAGTTCACCCGCGTGAGGGTCGAGGGGCACTGGGACGACTCGGGCGCGGCCGACAAGCGGATCGAAATCACCCAGAAGAGGGCCAAGGCCGTCATGGACTACCTCGTGAGCCGCGGGATCAGCCCGAAGCGGCTGGAGGCCAGGGGCTTCGGCTCCGAGGTTCAGCTCGTGCCCAACTCCTCGGCGCGCAACAGAGCGATCAACCAGCGGATCGAGTTCGCGATCATCTCCACCAGCAACGCCAGGGAGCAGTGACAGGCTGCCGGCGGTCGGGCCATGGATCAGAAATTCTCGGTACAAGTTCGATCCGGCGGCGGCTACACCTACTTGAAGCTGCGCGGCGTGATCGATGAGGACAACAACCTTTCGGCGCTCCTGGGCAGGATGGACGCCGAGGTGGTGGTCCTTGATCTGAGCGAGGTCGATCGGATCAACTCCTACGGCGTGCGCGACTGGGTCAACTGGCTCGGGGACATCGAGTCGGCGGGGCGTCGGCTGGTGATGATGCGCTGCTCGCCGGCCATCGTCGGCCAGGCCAACATGGTGACCAATTTCTGCGCTCGCGCGGTCATCATGAGCTTCTTCGCGCCCTACTTCTGCCCCTCGTGCGAGCAGCCCGTCAACAAGCTCCTCAACGTCGAGCAGTTCCTCGACGGGGCGGCGATCAAGGCGCCGGACTACCTGTGCGATGTGTGCGGGGCGGCGCTGGAGTTTGACGACTTCGAGGAGTCCTACTTCGCCTTCCTGCAGGCCGTCGATCCGTCGCAGATCAGCTCGGAGATGCGCCGCGTGGTCGAGGACGTCGCCCCCGATCTCGAGCGCAAGATCAAGGCGCTGAACGAGGGTCGGATCACGCAGCTGAGCGGCCCCCTCCACACCGCGTCGATGGAGCACGCCGAGGGGCCTGGCTCGGGCAGCTACGGGGGGCTGATTCGATCGGTCGGCGAGGCGCAACGCGCCGCGATCATTGGGGATCTGCCGGAGAAGGTCCGTGAGGCCGTCGGGCGCGCGGGGCAGGGCGCGCAGTCGAACGTCGCGGCCCCTCCCCCTGCGCTCGCTGCGCCAGCCTCGTCCGAGGTGGCCTCGCCGAAGGGGGTCCAGCCGAGCGCGGCTCCGTCGAGCGGGGCGGCGGCCTCGAAGCCCGGCGGATCGCTGGGCGCGCTCCTACTTGTCTTGTTGCCCTACGCGCTGATCGGCGTTGCGCTGCTGGTCGTGGCGGTGTTGCTCTTTCTGGTGTTGACCATCAAGTGAGGCCATGGCCGATCCCAGCCAGGACATCCCCGAGCGAGGCGGCGCGCTCAAGCGTCAAGTCGATCTACTGCGCGCCATCCAGGGGGCGCTTCTGGACGCCTGCGTCGTCGTGGATCGAGACAAGCGCGTCGCCGGCTTCAACAGGCCCTTCTTCGCCCTCTTCCCCAGGCGAGTGGCCCGGAGCCTGGAGGGGGCCCGGCTGGGCGACCTGATCGATCTGCGCCTGAACGACGCGGCCTTTGATCCGATGGAGGTGTGCCTGGAGCGGGGCGCGGCCGTGCGCTTTGACGAGATCGAGGGCGTGGTCGTCGAGGGCGCGCGCTTCCACCTCATCGTGACCGCCTCGCCGATCTTCGAGGGCGAGTCCCTGGTGGGGGGCGTGGTGCTGCTGCGGGACGTGAGCGACGAGGTAAAAATCCAAAGCAAGTACCAGAGCATGCTCCACGAGGAGGCCAGCGCCCGGGCGAAGATCGAGGCGCTCCTTCAGGAGCGGACTGGCGCGCTGCTGGCGGCCAACGACGCCCTCAACGCCCTCCAGGCCGAGGTCGGGCTCTACGCGCGCGGCCTGCTCCTCCCCGACCCGGCGCAGATCGATCCGGGCCGAGGTGCGGGTGGAGATCTTGCGGCGCCGTCGGTCAACTCCATGCCGGCGCGGTCGACGCGCGCCGTCGGAGACGCCGTCGGCCAGAGAGACCCTGTTGGTGAGATGGGTG
Organism: Pseudomonadota bacterium; assembly: GCA_005804885.1. GTDB lineage: Bacteria > Myxococcota_A > Bradymonadia > Bradymonadales > SYOX01. The sequence continues at coordinate 23,508 of SYOX01000150.1, read as the reverse complement.
CCGAGACGCCGTCGGCCAGGATCGACGACGCCGTCGGGGCGATGGGCGTCGAGACGTCAGGTCAGGTCATCGATGGGGGCGGCGCCGTCGGGGGCGCCGATGAGGACGTCGTTGATGAGATCGGCGCCGTCGGAGGCGCCGCTGGAGAGGGCGTCGAGGAGGTGGACGTCGAGGCGCAGTGGGCCTGGATCGAGGAAGAGGCGCCGCCAGCGCCGCCTCAAGACGGCGGCGCGAAGTCCACCGATGCCGCCGGCCAGACCGACGCCGATGAGCTCGGCTGATGTGGTTTTCGCTGCGGGCAAAGATGATCGCCGCGATGGCGACGCTGCTGATCTTCATCATCGCGCTCTTTGGCATCTTGCAGGTGAGGATGGCGACCTCGGCGCTGGATCTGGAGGTCGGGCGGCTGCGGGCCCTTCACACCGAGCACGCCGTGACGATAGGGCTGCGGACGGCCAGCAGCATCGCGGCCGGGAGCCACTTCCTCATCGCCGACAACAACTTCGGCGCCCTTCAGGACAAGCTCGGACCGGCGCTTGCCGAGGCCCGCTCCTCCGCCCTGCCGATCACCCAGGCCATGATCGTGGATCCTGCCGGCGCGGTGCTGGCCTACGCCGACGCGGACCCCAAGGCGGCCTCCCCGGGCCGCCTCGACGTGGGGGATCTGGAGGGCCTCAAGGGCGCCCGCGCGGCGATCGAGGAGGACGAAGGGGTGCCGGCGAGGGTGCTGGCGACGGCGCCGATCATCGACCGCAACGACAAGCTGTGGGGTTACGCCAGGTTCGTCCTCGACCTGGAGGGCCTTCGTGCCGATCTGTCCAGCGTCGAGCGCAATGCGGGCGAGCGCCGCGCGGCGATCCTGGAGAGGGCGGCCTTCATCGGGGCGCTGGTGGTGCTCCTCGGGGTGGTCATCACCGTCCTGCAGGCGCTGGCCATCACGCGGCCGATGGTGGAGCTGGCCCGCTCGGCCCGCCGGATCGCGGAGGGCGACATCGACGCGCGCGTCCCCGAGCGCGGCCGTGACGAGATCGGCGAGATGGCGCGCAACTTCAACGACATGGCCGGTCGCCTGCGCGGGCTGCTGATCGACACCGCCGCGATGACCGCGTTCGAGCGCGAGCTGGAGGTCGCCCGGATCATCCAGGAGACGCTCCTGCCGCCGCGAGGGCTGGTGCGGATCGGGGGGATGGAGCTGTCGGGCTTCCTCGAGTCGGCGTCGCTATGTGGCGGTGATTTCTGGAGTTTTCTGGATCTGGGCGACGGCCGGGTGTTGTTCTGCGTGGGGGACGTGACGGGCCACGGGGTGCCGGGCGCCATGATCACGGCGGCGTGCAAGTCGGGGCTGGACACGCTCAACTCGGTGACGCGAGGCCAGTTCAAGGTCGCCTACCTGCTCGACGAGCTCAACCGGACGATCCACGCCGCCGCCCAGCGCAAGTTCACGATGACCTTCTTCGCGGCCATCGTCGATCGGCGCACCGGGCAGATGGAGATGGCCAACGCGGGCCACAACTTCCCGATCCTGGTGAGGCGCGCGGCCGTGCGCCCGGGGGAGGCGGCCGAGGTGACGAGCCGGGCGCTGGTTTGTCGAGGCAACCGCCTCGGGGATCAGCGCGACAGCCGCTACAGCCCCCTTGAGGCGCCTCTGGTGCCCGGCGATCTGATCTGCCTGTACACCGACGGGGTCACCGAGTACCGTAACGAGGATGGTCACATGTTCGGGGAGCGGCGTCTGCGGCGGCTGCTCCACGACCACATCGACGGCAGCCCGGAGGCGATCATCGACGCCATCGTCCACGACTTGAGGGCCTTCGCCGGCCCCTCCGTCCAGGAGGACGACATCACGCTCGTCATCGCGCGCTACGGCGGCGAGCCCAGGGCCAGCGCGTGATGGCCTCCCGTCGTCGGTCGCGGCTCGCCGTGGCGACCCCGGTCGCCCTCGCGCGGCGGAGCGCGGCGGCGCTCGGCCTCAGCGCCGCGCTGTGCCTCGGGTGGCCCTCAGGGGGCGTCGTCGAGGCGCAGGGGCGCTACGAGGGCAGCACCGAAGCTCGCCGGATCTTCGAGGAGGGTCAACGGCTTGAGCAGAAGGCCGTCGATCTCAAGGCCGCCAGACCCAAGGACTCCATAGCCCTCTATAAAGATGCCCTGGAGCGCTACGAGGCCACGATCAAGGTCGATCCCGAGTTCATCGAGGGTTACGTGCGGCTGGCCTATGTCCATTACGCGCTGGGCAACGGGCGCGCGGCCGTCGGGAGCCTGGACCCGGCGCTTGAGCGCTGGCCCGACGACCCTACGATCCACCGGGCCTACGGCGCGGTGCTCTTTGACCTGCCCGGCCGCCGCGACGAGGCCGTCGGGCACCTTGAGGCCGCGGCCGAGGCCGACGAGGAGCAGTTTGACGTCTTCTTCCTGCTCGGCAAGCACTACTACGAGCGCAAGACCTACGACAAGGCCGCCCGCGCCTTCCGCCAGTACCTCCGCCTCAAGCCCGAGGACGTCCAGATCCACGGGACGCTGGGCAACATCTACCTCAAGACCGAGAAGTACGAGCCCGCGCTGGCCGAGTTTCGCCTCGTCCTCTCGCTCGACGAGGACAACCTCGCCGCGCAGATCAACATCGGCAACATCCGCTTCAAGCAGCGCCGCTACGATCTCGCGGTCGAGCAGTTTGAAAAGGTCCTGGCTCAGGACGCCGAGCAGAAGAACGTCCACTTCAACCTCGCCTCGTCGCTCTTCCAGCTCAAGCGCTTCGACAAGTCGCTCGTCCACTACAGGGCCTTCCTCGATCACCGCCCGAGGCACCCGACGAGCCACTACATGGTCGGCCGCTGCCTGTTGAGCCTCGACAAGGACGGCGAGGCGCGGGAGGCCTTCGAGGCCACGATCCGGGCTCAGGCCTCCTTCGCGCGGGCGTGGTGGCATCTGGGCCTGCTCGACATGAAGGTGGGGAAGGTCGCCGAGGCGCGCTCGCGCCTGGAGGTCGGGCTGGGCCACGCGCCGGAGGATCCCTTCATCCTCTCATCCCTCGGCGACGCGCTCCGGCGCCTGGGCTTGCCGCACGAGGCCATCGTGCGGCATGAGGCCGCCATTGCGCTGGATTCGAAGGTCGTGGACTTCCACCTCGGGCTTGGGCGCTCGCGCTTCGCGATGCGGCAGCTCGATGAGGCTGCGGCGGCCTTCGAGGCCGCGCTCGCGCTGGAGCCCGGGTCCGAGCGCGCGCGGGGGCCTCTGGCGGTCGCGCTGCTGCACAGGGCGCGCGGCTTCGTGCGCGACGACGCGATGGAGAAGGCGGAGAGGGACGCGGGGCGGCTCCTGGAGATCGGGGCGCGGGCGGCCGAGGCCCACCTGATCCTGACCGCCGTGGCGATCCAGCGGGGCGATCTGGTCGGGGCGCGGCGCAGCCTGGAGCTTGCCGCCGAGGCGGCCAAGGCGCCCTGCGACGTGGACTGCCCGGCGCCATGGGTCCAGCGGGCCAGGGGGCGGCTGGCGCTCGCGCAGGGGGATCATCGGGGGGCCATCGAGGCGCTGACGCCCTTGCTCAAGGGGGGCAGGGCGCCGGACGTGGGGGTGGCCAACGATCTCGGGCAGGCCAGCGCGGGCCTGGAGAGGTGGCCCGAGGCGCTGGAGTGGTTTGTCATGGCGCGGGATCTGGGCCTGGAGCCTGCGCGGGCGGAGCGCAACATTGCGCTGGCCTGCATCCAGGTCGCCCAGCAGCTCGGGGAGGCGGGGCAGTGGCGCGAGGCCGTCTCCGTGCTGGACACCGCCGAGGGTTACAGGGCGAGGCTGGGCGAGGCCGAGAAGGTGGCGCTGGATCTGTCCAGGAGCCATGCGCTGGCGGAGGTCAACAACTTTGCCAAGGCCCAGAGCCTGCTGGACGCCGCGGCGCGGGCGCTCCCTCGTCTCTCCAGCGAGGATCGGGCGCGGCTGCCGGAGGAGGGCGCGCTGGCGCTGGGCTTGCGGCAGGCCTACATCCAGCTGCGGCTCGGGAGGGTGGATCGCGCGCTGGCCCTGGCCGAGCGGCTGCCGCGGGGGGAGAGCGTCAACGCGCTGCTGGCGGCGGCGTGGACCGCGCAGGCGGTCGAGCACTTCGAGAAGGGCCGCCTTGGGCCGGCGCGGGTGTCGCTCAGGGACGCCGCGGGCGTCGCGCGGCAGGACGAGGTCATCGAACATAACCTGACTGTCCTGGATTACGCACAAGGCAACAAGGGGAAATCGGGCGAGGTGTTCAAGAAGGCGTCGGAGTCGGGGGTGGCGGAGGCGCTGTTCAACTACGCGGTCTACCTGGACGACGTCAAGGGCGACGATCGGGGGGCCTTTGATCTCTACAAGCGGGTGGCCGAGCGCGGCGGCCCGCGTGCGGACGAGGCCCGGCGTATTGCCGGGGCCAAGGGCCGCGTCTTCGGGTACGAGTGATGAGAGGCGGGAGGCGAGAGGCGTTCAATGTGATCGTGGCGTTCCTTGCGATCGTGGCGCTGGCCGGGACGGCGAGCCCGGCGCGGGCGCAGGGCGAGGTTGAGGAGCGGGTCTATACGGTGGCGCTCTTTGCGCCGGACATCAACTTCAGCGACGCGATCAGCAAGGCGGGCTTCGTCAACGCGGTGGCGTCGGCGCTCTCGTCGCGGACGGGGCTCAAGTGGCGCGGCCAGTCCTTCGGGCAGGCTGGGGATTTTAGCGCGGCGGCGCGCTCGGGCGGGGTCGATTACGCCATCATCGGGGGTACTTACTGCGCCTCGTCCTGCGTGGGGACGCCGGTGGCCTTCGCCTCGGGGCAGGGTGCCATGTCGGTGGTCGGGCGGGGTGCGGAGTCGGTGGCCGCGATGCGGGGTCGGACCTTGATCCTGCCGCAGCCCTCCAAGGCCTATGAGGGCTTCGTGTCGGCGACGCTGCTGGGGCACCAGGTCGAGGCCAGCGAGTTCTTCGTCATCAAGACCACCGGGGACGCGCGCTCTGCGCTGGCGGCGGTCCAGATCGGGCAGGCGGACTTGACGGTGGCCTTCGACGCCTACGCCGTCGGCCTCGGGGTGCTCTACAAGACCTCGGCCAGCCCGTTGCCGGTGGTCACCCAGGTCAACCAGGCCCTTGACCCGGAGCTGGCCGCGCGGATCGCGTCGGCCTTTCGGGGCGTCGGGGTGCAGGGCGGCGGGATCATCACGGGCTTCGGCGGCTCCGGCGAGGGCCTGCAGGCCTTCCGAGGCTTTGCCTTCTCCAAGGCCCCGGCGCTGCGCCCCTCGATGGCCTCTGCGCGGCCGCTGCGCCTGCGCTTCCCCGTCATCAGCGCCGCTGGCCTGGACAGGCTATCGGACGCTCGACAGGAGACGCTCATCCCCACCCCTGAGCTTCGAGAGGAGGCGCCCTGAGCGTGACCGAGCCTGCCCCCATCCTGCTCATCGGCCCGCAGCCGTCCAGCGACGATCCCATCCACCGGCTGTCGGCCGCCCTTGGGTCCCCCGTCGAGGTGATCGACGATCCGACCGACAGGGTCAGGCGCCTCATCGGCGCCCCGGGGGCGCTGGCGCGTCGGCCGCGGCTCGTGATCGTGGACCTCGACGGCGATCCGGGCGACCCCTCGTGGTCGAGGCACCAGGCCTCGCTGGAGGTCTGCGCTTCGGCGTGGGCGCGGGCGCACACGGACCTGCCCGTCGTGCTCCTGGGCGATCGTCGCGGCCGCGAGGAGCTTCAGGCGCTCCTGCGCCGGGACTGGGTGAGCCACATCGTGCCCCGGTCGCCGCCTGAGCGCCTGGACGAGCTCCTGATGATCGTGCGGCGCCGAGAGGCCCGCGCCCCCGAGGGGATGCCCGCCGAGCTGATCGGCCAGGCAGCGGGGGGGCTCTCGCTGGTCGTGCGGAGCAGCGGACAGAAGGACTCGGCGCTCGGGGAGATCGGCGCCTTCATGGAGCGCTGCGGGGTCCAGGCGCGCGTGGCCCAGGCGGCCTGCGTGGTCGCCGACGAGATGATCATCAACGCCGTCTACAACGCACCGACGGGCACAGACGGCGCGCCGCTCTACCGAAGCCGGGACAGGAGAGAGGTCGTTGAGCTCACCGAGGCCGACGCCCCTCGCCTGACCTGCGCCTGCGACGGGACGCGGCTGGCGCTGTCTATCCGGGATCGCTTCGGGAGCTTGACCCCCGAGGTCTTGCGGGCGGCGATGGTCCGCGGTCTGGAGGGCGGCCAGGACCAGATCGAGCAGAAGCAGGGGGGCGCGGGCCTGGGGCTCTACTTCATCCTGCAGTCGGCCACCAAGGTGATCTACACGCTCAAGCCCGGCCGCGCCACCGAGGTGGTGGCCCTCTTCGCGCTCGGCGGCGGCTTTCGCGCTTTCGCCGCGCAGCCCAAGTCCTTTCACATCTTCACCGGATGAGGGTGTCGACCCTGGCCGAGCCCAACTTCAGGCGGTCGAGTGGGAGATGATCCTTGCCTTGAGAGGGCAGGGGAGGGTATAAAATAGGCGGGCTCAACACAGCAGTATCACTTTTCGTGCCCATCTACTCCTCGGGAGGAGACACGTGAACCTTTCCAAGACCCCAGGGCATCTCCTCGTCGCGAGGCCCAGGACCTCGTCGTTGTTGCTGGTTTGCGCCGCGATCACGGCGACGACTTTTGCGGGCCTGGGTGAGCGCCCGGCGGAGGCCGATGGGACCAAGCCGCGCTTCTTCATGCACGATCTGGCGCCTCACAAGAAGGACTGCACGACGTGCCACGAGAGCACGGGGGAGAAGGGCAAGTACCAGATCAAGACGGCGACCTTCGGCACCGGCGGCGCGCACGCCGGCCCGCCCATCGCCTGCGACGACGCCGGCTGCCACGCCAACGAGCAATGGACGGGGCCTGGGGTCGGGATCGCCAACTCCTTCTGCTTCAACTGCCACGCCCACAAGCCCCCCGTCTACCCCAGGGTCCGCAGCCGAGGCTACAGCTCCTTCGTCCAGAACGGCTTCAGCCACGAGGTCCACATGAAGCGGACCTCGAACGACTGCAGCGTCTGCCACGAGCCGGCCTCCTTCCGCAACAAGAAGGTCCTTGACGGCTTTGAGCTCAACTACATCCAGCGCGACATGACCATGCCGGGCCACGTCCAGTGCGCCCAGTGCCACTCCCAGCGCCAGGGCAGCTTCTTCGTTCAGCCCGAGCTCACCAAGGACTGCGCGACCTGCCACGCCACCTCGGCCGAGACCACCCAGAAGTCGCGCTTCGTCGACTCGACCGACTTCCGCGTCTCCTACGCCTTCCCCCTGGCCAAGCAGAAGTCCGGCAATCGGACGCTCTTCGCCTCGGACTTCCACGAGAGCCACGCCAAGAAGTCCAAGGACCGCCAGAAGGGCAAGGACTGCGTGTCCTGCCACGCCAACGCGGCCACCAACCCTGGCTTTGTCGTCCCGATGCCCGACAAGGCCGCCTGCGAGACCTGCCACAACGGGCAGACGGCCTTCAGCACGCTGACCGCCGAGTGCAACCGCTGTCACGTCCAGAAAGAGGAGCGGATGCAGTGACCCTGCCGACGCCCAGTACACCGGATGGAGGGAGCGCCTTGAGTGTTGATCGTCCCACGACCCGCGCATGGAGGACCGCCCGCGCCGCCGGCGCTCTCCTCTTTGCGCTTGCCCTCACCGCCGGCCTCGCCGCCGTCCTGACGACCTCGTCGGTGACCTCCGCCGAGCCCTCCAGGCAGCAGAAGTCCGCGTCGCCCGTCCAGCGCCTCGGCCTGACCGACGCGCCGGCGCGCTTCAAGCACGACCAGCACGACACCACCAAGTGCACCAAGTGCCACTTCAAGGGTGACGACGACGCCTCGAAGACCCGCCCGGGCCGCAAGGACCACAGCCCTTGTGACAACGGCTCGTGCCACGGCAACCTCTTCTACGAGGAGGGCGACACCAAGACCGAGCGCCGCGTCTGCCAGGTCTGTCACATGGAGAAGAACCCTGAGAAGTGGATGGATCTGACGAAGATGCAGCCCTATCCGAGCCAACTCTACTCGGAGCGCACCTTCCGCGTCGAGTTCTCCCACAAGAAGCACGTCGGCTACGAGAACTCTCGCGTTGAAAACTGCTCGACCTGCCACCTCGGCGGCCCCAAGTCCGAAGGCGAGGGCGTCAAGCCCTCCCACGCCAACTGCGGCCAATGCCACGCCAGCGGCGGCGCCATCAAGCCCACGCTCGACGACTGCGACAGCTGTCACATCAAGAACGAGGGGGACAAGCGGCGAACCCCCTGGCGCAACGATCGCGTCGACGCCCGAAAGGCGTGCCGGGTCGGGCTCATCGAGCTGAGCTACGAGGACGGCAAGTCGGGGCGCGTGGGCAAGTTCTCTCACAAGAAGCACCTCGACTACGGCGAGACCACCTGCAGCGACTGCCACGACAACGTCCGCAATGCCGATAAGCTCAGTGATATCGTGCTCTTCGGCGACTGGCGAGGGGTCAAGATCAAGACCGAGGTCTGCGGCAACAAGGCGTGCCACAGCGGCAAGAAGGACGCCGCCTTCAGCGTCAAGGGCAACTGCTCCAACTGCCACGGCCCGGGCTGCAAGACCGAGAGCTACGGCAACAGCGTCGAGCTTGATCTGAGCCCTGGCGGCTACTGACGCCCCTCTCCTGGCCTTCCTCCCCCTCGTCCTCTCGACGCGCCGTCCTTCTCCCCCCAATTTTCCTCTTCAATGGCCCTTCGGGCCTCTGGGACTGCGGGTCTCCGGATCGCCGGATCTCCGGGTCCGAGGCCCGTCGGATCAACGGCCTGCTGGGTCTGCGGTCCTCTGGGTCTGCGGCCCGCTGGGTCTACGGCCCGCTGGGTCTGGGGACCGCTGGATCGACGGCCAGCTGGGCCTGCTGGGTCAAGGGCCCAGTGGGTCTGCGGCCGGCGGGATCGCAGGTTCGGCGCGTCGCCGTCCTTTGGTTTCAGTGGGGTTCCTCTCTGTCGCCTCTGAGGCGGCGCACGACCTTCTGTGGCAGATCCTCTCGGCACTGACCGGCCACCAGCTCCTCGCCGCGCCGCCTCCTGAGGTCGGCCCGCTCCAGCCTGTCGATCACCTCGTTGAGGGTTTCGACGAGCCCGTCCTCGCAGATCTCCTCGGCGAGCTCGCGCGCCAGCGCGATCTGCGTCGACGCGCTCTGGCCTGCCGCCAGGGCCCCGAAGCCCGCCTCGCACAAGGCCAGCGCCGCCGAGCGCTGGTCGTCGAGCGCCGCGAAGATCTCCTGCGCGCGCTCCAGCGCGGTGGCGGCCTCGGGCAAGCGGCGCTGGTGACGCCGGAGTTCGGCCAGGTTCAAGAGCGCGAGGCCCTCCAGGTGGCGATCTTCGAGCTTGTGCGAGAGGTTGAGCGACGCGCTCAGGTGCTCCTCGGCGTCTTCCCAGCGGGCCTCCGCCCGACAGAGCGCGCCGAGGCCGTAGAGCGCGTAGCTCTCGGTGCGCTTGTTGCCGCTGAGCAGCGCGATCTCCAAGGCCTCGGTCAGCCTCGCCATCGCCTCGTCGTAGAGGCCCTGGTCGGTGCAGAGCATCCCGAGGTTGATCAAGGTGTTGGCGGTCGCGCGGCGATCCTGGATCCGGCGCTCGATGTCCAGGGCCAGCGTCAGGTGTCCGTAGGCCTGGAGGCGCCGCCCTTGTTGGTGGAGCAGGACGGCGAGGTTGTTCAGGACGATGCTCTCTCCCTGGAGGTCGCGGATGGTCTTCTTGATCGCCAGGGCGTGCTCCAGGGTCTCGATGGCGGTGCGCGAGCGACCTCTGTGGATGTGGAAGATGGCCAGGTTGGCCAGCGAGTCGCTCTCGCCGCGCAGGTCGCCCAGCGCGCGGCGAAGCTCCAGCGCGCGGCGCAGCGGGGCCTCGGCCTCGTCGAGCTGGCTGCGGTTGAGGAACAAGATGGCCAGGTTGGTCAGCGCCAGCGCCTCGTCCTCCGTGTTCTGGACCTCGCGGGCGACCTCGATGGCCCTCTCGAAGAGCGCCTCCGACTCGGCGTGGCGACCCAGTCGCAGGAGGGCGCTTGCCTGAGCGGTCATCGACTCGCCCTCACGGCGCCGGTCGCTCAGGGCGGTGGCGCGCGCGTGGGCAGACTTCAGGAGATCAAGGCCTTCGAGGGTCCGGCCGGTCCTGGAGAGGAGGCGGCCGAGCGTAAGCTCGGCCTCCAGGAGAAGGTGAGGGTCGCGCTCGAAGGCCTCGGAGTGGGCCAGGGCGTCTGAGAGGATGGCCTCGGCTTCGGGGTGGCGACCTTGCACCATCAGGATGTTCTTGACCCTTGAGAGCTGCACGCGCCAGTGAAAGGGCTCGTTGGGCTCGGTCAGGGACAGCGCCAGGGGGTAGAAGTGGTCGGCGTCGGGGTAGGCGTAGCGGCCTGCGGCGAGCTCCGCGGCCTCCAGGTAGCAGAGGCGCGCCCTCTCGCGCTCTCCGCCCTGGTTCCAGTGCCACGCCAGGCCGCCGATGTCGACGCGGACCCCCTCCGAGGCCGACATGCGCCGAGCGACCTTGATGTGCAGCGCGCGGCGGCGGCGAGGGTGCATCCTGCCGTAGGTCACCTCGCGGATCTTGTCATGGACGAAGTGCAGCTGGTGGAGGCCCGGCCCATCCGAGATGATCTCCCGGCGGCGCAACTCATCGAGGTTGTTCAGGAAATCGGTCATCCCGCCGCCGAAGAGGTGGTGGAGCTGCGCCTCTTCCATGGGCTTGCCCAGCACGGCGGCGGCCTCGCAGAGCTTCAGGGCGCCGTGGGGCATGTTGACGAGGCGGTCGACCAGGAGGCTCTGGATGGTGGTGGGCAGAGGGAGTGCGGCGATCACGTCGGCGGCGCGGCGACCCTTCTCGCTCTTGAGGTGCCACACGCCGGTGTCGTCCAGCGCGATGAGGCCCTGCTCGACCGCCAGCATGAGGAGCTCGGCGACGAAGAGTGGGTTGCCCAGGGTCAGGGTGTGGACGCGCAGCGCGAGGGCCTCGGGGATGCTGTTGGAGCCGAGCATCTGCGCGACGATCTGGCCGACGGCGACGGTGTCGAGGCGCTGGACGGGGTAGGTCTCGACGTCGCCGGTGTCCATCAGGCGCAGGATCTCCTCGCGGTGCTCCTCGGCGCGGGTCATCGCCAGGATCATCCAGGGGCGACCGCGCCGGATGCTGGACAGCAGGCCCTCGATGGCGTTCAGGCTCGTGGCGTCGGCCCAGTGGAGATCGTCGAGGACCAGGAGCAGCGGTCGGTCGCCGCAATGGGCTCGGAGCGTCAGGTCGAGCGCGTCGATGACCTGAGCGGAGCCCAGCGGCGCGGGGGGATCGGCGGGGCCCACGGGCAGCTCATCGATGAGCGGCGCCAGCAGCCGGCCGGTGATCCCGAAGACCCGCTGGACCTCATCTGGTCCGAGTTGTCGGGCCTTGCCGGCGATCTGCGCCAGGGGCCTGCGGAAGAGGGACAGCGGGCTGGACTGCGCGGCGGCGATCCCGGCGCGATCGATGGTCGGCGTGGTGGCCTGGCCGATGAGCACCTCCATGCGCCGCCGCCGCGCGATCTGGATCATCTCGACCGCCACGCGCGTCTTGCCCACGCCGCTCTCGCCTTTGAGCAGGCACATGCCGCCCTGGCCTCTGGTCGCGTCCTCCAGATGGGCCTCGATGCGGGCCACCAGCTCGGAGCGGCCCGTCAGCGCGGGCTTGTACAGGAAGGCCTGGGGTGTCGGCCCGCCCAGGTCGGGCGGCGTCACCACGCCCTGGAGGCTCTCCAGGGCGTGCTGGACGGCCTGGGCGTGCCCTGGCCGCGCCCCGGGCTGCTTGGCCATCAGCCTCAAGATCAGGGCCTCCAGGCCCTTGGGAAGCATCCAGCCCAGCGCCGAGGGGGGCGTCGGGAGGTCGTGGAGGTGTCGCGCCAGGACCCGATCGGCCTGGGACGACTCAAAGGGGCGCTGGCCGGTGACGATCTCATAGAGGATGCACCCGACCGAGTACAGATCCGACCGGGCGTCAAAGGGGGCCCCCTCGATGCGCTCCGGGCTGATGTAGTGCGCCGTCCCGGCCAGGAGCCCCGCCACCTCCATCGAGTCGGCGCCGAGGCGCGCCATCGCCTGCGTCGCGATCCCGAAGTCGACCAGCACCACCTTGCCCGCGTCGGTCAAGAAGATGTTGTCCGGCTTCAGGTCGCAATGCACCACCCCCTCACCGTGAACATAGGCCAGCGCCCGGCACACCTGGATCATGTGCCCGAGCAAGGTGAACTGCGCCTCCGACAGGGTCCTCGCGTCTGGCTCCTTGCCGTCGAGGTTGACCACCTCCGATCTGAGCGGCGGCGCCTCGCTTGAAGGCCGGGGCAGGGCGACGGCGGTCGGCGCCGTCGGGGTGCGCTCCATGGCCAGCGCCTCGTTGAGCGTCTGACCTCGGAGCAGCTCCATCGCGTACCAGGGGACGTCGCCCTCCATGCCGTGGTCGAAGACCTTGACCACGCTGGGGTGATCGAGGCGGCTGAGCGCCTCGATCTCCCGCTGAAGGCGCCGCAAGGTCTGGACGCTGTCCACCCGCAGGGTCTTGACCGCCACCTCCTGCTCGCCCTCGACGTGCTTGCCGAGGTAGACGACGCCCATGCCGCCATGCCCGAGCCTGGACAGGAGCCGATAGGGTCCTGCGCTAGAGATGTGGTCCCGGCCCAAGGTCCCCCCTGCCGCTCGTCGTCGTTCATCATGTCAAGAAATCGCCCAGGCGAGGATACCAGCGCGACGCCCTGACGCCAATGGCCTGCCCTCAGCCTTCTTCTGCTTCGAGCCACCTGCGGGCGCGCGGCAGCAGCCTGTCCTGGGCCATGAGGGAGAAGCCCGTCAAGAGCCCGTACAGGACGAGCACGCTGCCCACGCGGGTGAGCGCCTCGGAGAAGTCCACGGGGCCGTCGAGCAAGGCGGCCGCCAGGATCGGCGCGCTGATCGACAGCGGCAACAAGAGCGTCCAGGTCAGCACCCAGGCCGCCACGCGGCGCTGGGCGCGGATCGCGCGGCGAAGCACGGCCTCGTCGAGCCTGCCCTCCGCCTCGCGCTCCAGGGCCGAGGCCAGCTTCGACCTTGAGGCGAACAGGACGCTGGCCTGCCGGGCGACGTTGTCGACGAGCGTGACGTGGACGGGCAGGGCGTCGAAGCGCGCCTGGAGCGCCGCTGCCGCCTGCCGCGCCGGCTCCAGCGAGGCCTCGTCGAGCAGGAGCGACAGGGCCACGCCCTCACCCTTGATCTCCAGACGCCGGCGAGGCCGGACAAAGCCGAAGGCGGCAAGGCCCATGCCCAGGAGCTGCGCCGCGACGCCGACCGCGATCAGATCGGACTCGCGCAGCCAGACGACGCCGAAGCCGAAGCACAACACCCCGAGCGTGATCAGCCCCGAGCGCCGCTCGGGCCAGAGGTGGAAGGCGTCGAGCGCCTCCAGGCGCAGCGACTCGCGGTGATCGCCGTGGCGCACCACGGCGCGCGTCTCCTTCAAGGTCAAGGTGGCGGGCTTGCCGTCGATCGTGCCAGTGATGGTGGGGAAGGGGGCTTCCATGGAGGGAGAGGGTGCCACGGACAGCCGATCAAATCCAGCCCTGGGGTCGTCCATCGGACCGATCCCCGCGAGGCTCGGCTGGGGGGCCTGGACCGAGGGCGCGTCAGTCGAAGGAGTCGGCCAGCACCGAGCGCGGCAGGCCGGTGCTCGGATCGGGCTCAAGGGCCTCGGCCTCGAAGGCCTCCAGCAAGCTCGCCTCGATCAGCGCCAGCTTGAGCCGCGTCTCCAGAGACGCGTCCACGGCGAACTCCAGCGCCTCCTGGCTCTTGAGCGATCGACCGTAGCGCATCCTCAGGACCTTCTCCTCAAGCGCCGTCAAGCCGGCGCTGCCGCCCTCGTCGACGCTCTGGAGCTGCTCCGCGGACGCCTCTGTGCGCTCCAAGGTCGCCGTGCCGGTAGAAGTGGTTGAATCCACGCTCTCGGCCGCGTCTGTATTCTTTTTATCAGCCTTCCGGCTTTTATCTTCGCTCAAAGTCACCCTCGCCTGGCATGTCGAGGCGAATCGCCTCTGGAGGGGATGATCCCCAAGGGTTCTGGAGCCACTCAAGTCCGGTCAATTCGGTCTTCCTGACCGCGCTGGTTCCGCTTCCCTCGGCTCACCGGTTATAGCCCCGGCACTGCTCTCAGACAAGTTTTTGTCCGACGATATCCCCGCTCCTCGACCGCGCCGACCTCGCCTCCACAACCACCGCCCACCCCAGATCGCCGTCAACACCAGCAGCACGCCGTAGACGATCTGCGTGTAACCCTGCACCCAGGCGATCAACCTCGGCAGCTCAAATCCGATCGCATAGCCCACCATCAGGATCAACACGTTCCAGGCCAGCGCCGAGACCCCCGCGAAGAAGAGCGCCCTGCTCCTTGAAACCCCCGACATCCCCGCCACGACAAAGAAGAAGGCCCTGACGCCCGGCAAGAAGCGGTTCAGAGCGATGTACGCCGCCCCGTGCCGCGCGAAGCCCGCGCAGAGCCTGTCGACCTTCGGCCCCACCGACGCCGAGGTCAGCCGCCGGTGCAGCCACGTCCGCCGCTTCGTCCTGGCCAGCCACACCCCCACCTCGTAATCGATCCAGGCCCCGCCGACGCTCCCCGCCGTCACAAAAGCCAGCACCCACGGCATCGACCACCCCACCGACGCGATCATCACCGCCCCGAGCAGCGTGATCGTGTCACCCGGGAAGGGCGGAATGACGTACTCGATCAAGGCCGCCAGCCCCAGCACCCCATAGCCCAGCAGCGGCGGCAGCGCCGCGATCGCCTCCAGCAACTCCTCCAAGACGCGCCCTCCAGATCAGGGTTGATGAGCAACCCCCCTTGGCCCACAATGCCCCCGGATCACCCCCCTTGATCTGGAACACACCGCACCGGGAGTATAGGCCGTGACCCCTCACAAGATCGACATCCACCACATCATCGATCCCTTCATCGAGCGCGTCGACACCCGCCGCGTCGTCCTCGAGACGCAGCTGCTGCCCCGCGCCGCCGAGACCCTGCGCCAGAGCCTCCCCGCGGGCCTGTGGATCGTCCTGAGCGACGCCAACACCCACCAGGTCGCCGGCCGCGCCGTCGAAGAGAGCCTCGAGCGCGACGGCCTCCCCTTCGAGCGCGTCACCCTGAGCCCCAAACCCGGCGAGCACGATCCCATCGCCGACGACGACCGCATCGAGGAGCTGCGCCTGCGCCTCGTCGAAGACCCCAGGCCCGTCGCCCTCGTCGCAGTCGGCGCCGGCACCATCAACGACGTCGCCAAGATGGCCTGCCACAAGGCCAACATCCCCTACGCCGTCGTCGCCACCGCCCCCTCCATGAACGGCTACACCTCCGCCATCGCCGCCATCCTGAGCCAGGGCGTCAAGACCACCGTCCCCTGCCGCGCACCCATCCTCTGCATGGCCGACCTCGACGTCATGGCCCAGTCCCCCTACCGCATGATCGCCTCCGGCTTCGGCGACCTGCTCTCCAAGCCCGTCAGCAACGCCGACTGGCGGCTGAGCCACCGGCTGCTCGACACCGTCCACTCCGCCGACACCATGGCCCTCGTCGAGCAGGGCTTCGCCTTCCTCGAAGGCGTCGCGCCCAGGCTCCCCCTGCGCGACGTCGACGCCGTCGGCCGCCTCACCGCCACCCTGTGCATCTCCGGCATGGCCATGGCCGTCGCGGGCTCCTCCGCGCCCGCCAGCGGCGGCGAACACCTCATCAGCCACTACATCGACATGACCCACTTCGCCTTCGGCGACCCACACGACTTCCACGGCTGCCAGGTCGGCGTCGCCACCATCACCACCGCCGCCCTCTACGAAAAACTCACCGCCCTTGATCCCGACACCATCGACATCGAAACCCTCATCGAAGAGCACCTCCCCCTCGATCAGTACGAGGCCCTGACCCGCTCCCGCTTCGGTCCCCTCTCCGAGGCCGTCATCGAGCACATGCGCGCCCTCTACCCCACCCCCGACACCCTCCGGCAGCGCCTCGGCCTCCTCAAGAAGGAGTGGGCCTCCATCATCGAGGACGTCAACGGCAGCCTCAAACCCGCCCGCGCCATCCGCGATGACCTCCTGGCCGCCCACTGCCCCGTCACCTTCGAAGAGATCAACGTCGCTCCCGAACGCGCC
Organism: Pseudomonadota bacterium; assembly: GCA_005804885.1. Classification (GTDB taxonomy): domain Bacteria; phylum Myxococcota_A; class Bradymonadia; order Bradymonadales; genus SYOX01. Next base: position 7,420 of record SYOX01000150.1, on the reverse strand, counting down.
CGCGCCGCCATCGTCTGCAGCAAGGACATCCGCGCCCGATACTCCATCCTCCACCTCGCCTTCGACCTCGGCCTCATCGACACCTGGGCCGACGAAATCCTCAACGATCTCCACGGTATATGATCGACTGACGCCAACCCCTTTCCACGAGCGCCGCCATGCCCGACAACAACCCCTTCGACCTCCCAGACCCCTCGCAGGCACTCCCCCTGCTCCACGCCCTCCACCCCTCGCTCCCCCACCTCGCCACCTGCGACGCCTCCGGCCACCTCCAGATCCTCGACCTCGACGCCCTCACCCCCCTCAACCACCACAGCGCCTCCCTCGACCACGCCTCCGGCCTCACGCTGGCCATCGGCGGCCCCCCCTCCAGGCCCCTCGTCGCCTGGATCGACCCCAGCGGCACCCCCCACCTCTGGGCCTACACCGCCAAAGAGGGCCTCGCCGCCTCTCCCTGCCCCCTGCCCACCCTCGCTCGCTTCCTCCCCGAGATCTCCGGCGCCCGCTTCGACGCCCTCTGGCTCACCAGCGCCGGATCCCGCACCTGGGCCGTCCTGTCCGCCTCACCCTCCGGCGGCCTCATCGCCAACGGCCGCCTCTGCGCCCACCTCGACCTCGACGCCCGGATCGTCGGCGCCGAGAGCTCCCCCGACGGCCGACAGCTCGCCCTCGTCCTCGAAGACGGCCGCCTCATCCTGATCCGCGACCCCCACCCCCACGACGCCACCACCGATCCCCTCGGACCCTGCCTCCTGGCCGAGATCGACGCCGCCTGCCCCCTGCCCACCCTCGTCCCGACCACCCTCCAGCTCCCCCTCGGCTTCCGCCGACCCCGCCTGCGCCATCACCCCAACCTCTTCACCCCCGCCACCCGCCTCCGATGGACCTCCCCCCAGACCCTCTCCATCACCTGGGCCGGCCCCGATCTCCTCAAGCCCGCTGACCTGCGCATCGATCGGCAGATCATCCGCGTCGATCTCTCCCTCGATCCGCCCTCCACGCCGGCCACGCCGCTGCCCTCCACCCTCGACTTCGAAACGATCGCCCTCGACGACCACCCCGACGGCCCGCGCTGGCTCTCCCCACAACCCAACGGCGCCACCCTCCACGCCCAGGGCCACGACCGCCCCCTGTCCTTCATCCCCACCTCATCCCTCCCCGACCTCACCCCACTCGGCCACCCCCGATGCGCCCTCGCCCTCTCGCGCCTCGGCCTGCGCTGGGACGGCACCGAGGTCACCCTCGACACCCTGCGCGCCGACGCCCTCTCGCGCCTCGGCGATCCCGACTCCTCAACGCGCACCGGCCCCGTCCGCCCCGACACCCGCGTCGAAGGCCACTCCTTCACCCTCCTGGCCGACTCCAGCCGCGCAGACCGCCTCCTCCTCCTTCGACCCCCCTCCAGGCCCTCACCCCGCGTCCTGCCCCACCCCGTCCTGAACCTCATCCCAGACCACGTCCGACGCCGACCCCTCGACCGACCCCGCGTCGATCTCCTCGCCAGCGCCATCGACGCCCTCGAAGACTACCTCGCCGTGTGGCGTCGACCCGGCGGCGTGGAGCTCTGGAGCCTCCGCGCAGGCGATCGCCTCAAGGCGTGGCCCTTCCCCGCAGCACCCGGACAGGCCGATCGCCGCCTCATCCTCATCGGCGACGATCCCGACTATCTGCCCGAGCTGCTCATCCTCGAAGCGCCCGCGCCGCCCGGCGACGCCGATCGCGCCGTCCTCGTCGCGCGCGTCGAGTTCGGCGATCCTCACGTCCAGCCCCTCGGCCACCTCCTCATCCCGCCCACGACCCGGCTCGATGACCTCTCCCCCCTCGATCCCGACCGGCGCCGCTGGTCCCTCAACGACACACACCTCACCCTGAAATAGAGCGATCGCGCCAACTTGCGTTGAACTTGCCCCCCCCAGCGGATATCATGGCGCCGATTCAGCGCTTCGCGGAGGTCAAGGATGGACGCCGTCGAAATCACCCAGGGAAGGGACACGCACGTCCCCGAGTTCGTCTTTCAAGTCCTGTGCGCCCGCGCACGACGCGGCTTCGGACCGCTCGACCGCGACTCGATGCGCGGGCTCCTGGTCCGCTGCGGCCTCCGCGTCCAGGATCTCCTCCTCCTGAGCCCCAATCCCGTCAGCCTCATCAACGAAGACCTGGGCACCGACGCCGATCACCACCGCGTCAGCGACATGTTCACCCGCGCCGCCCAGAGCCACCTCCATGCCCTCGACGAGGGCCGCGCCCGCGACGCCTTCCTGGCCCGCATGGGCGCCGTCATCCTCCAACTCCACGCCCACACTCCCTACCGAACCACCCTCGAAATCCCCCACCAGGGCGCGCCTCCAGCTGACCCCGAGGCAGACAGCGCTCCCGAAGCAGACAGCGACCCCGAGGGCGACAGCGATCCCGAAGAAGAGGACGCCCCAACCGACCCCGAAGGAGACAGCGACCCCGAAGGAGGCAGCGATCCCGAAGGAGACAGCGACCCCGAAGAGGAGGACGCTCCCACTGACCCCGAAGGAGGCAGCGATCCCGAAGGAGACAGCGAGCCCGAGGAAGACAGCGACCCCGAAGAGGAGGACGCCCCCCTCGACACGGACAGGATCCTCTCGGAGCTTCGCGCCTCGCTGCCCGAGCTGCCTCAGGTCAGCGGCGCCCCCCACTTCACCGAGCCCGCCCCGCCACCCCGACCGCGCCTCCAGAAGAGGCCCCGATCGCGCCCGACCCTCTTCAAGCTCCCCCCCCACCGATTCGAAGAGGCCTCCGTCGCCTCCATACTCGCCGTCCTCGAAGGCGACCTGGGCCCCTTTCCTCACTTCCCGCCGCCCTCGACCCCTTCGCTTCCGCGACCCGCGCCCCTGCGCCTCGGCCGCCCCGACACCCACAAGAGCCTTCAGGCCCCCGTCCTGCCTCCGCTCCAACCCCTTCGACGCGCCAACCTCGACGCCAAAGGGCGAGACATGGACCGCTGGCTGAGCCTCCCTGGCCTCATCATCGGCACGGGCGGCGCCGTCATCGGGACCTGGCTCATCGTCGAGGGCCTCGTCGGTCGCAACGTCGCCCTGGCGCTGGCCGGCATGAGCTTCGTCCTGGTGGGCTTCGCCTTCGACTTCGTGATCGAGCTCGTCAAAGGGCTCCGCGTCAAAAAGCGCCAAAGCCCCCTGCCGGGATGAAATCCACCCCCGAAGTGAATATTCTTGAACTTGCGACGTCGTCCGCCTTGGTCATGGGCCGCTCGCAGGAGGTCCCTGTCTCACCGCAACGAGGGGCGTGATGTTTGATAAGAGGTTGTTCCTTCTCTCCTTTCTCCTCATCCCCGCCACCCTCTCGGCGGGCTGCGTCGTCACCGACGATCACTACGGCGCCTGCCACGAGGAGGTCTGCGACACCTATTGCGATGTCTATTGCGACCCCTTTGGCTGCTGGGAGGAGTGCTGGGACGAGTGCTACTGCGCCGACTACGACTATCACAACGACGCCTATGACGATCACAATGACGATCAGGACGACGAGCGCGACGACGATCAGGACGACGAGCGCAACGAGTGCGCCCGCGACCGGGACTGCGACGAGGGCGAGTCCTGCGTCGACGGCGACTGCGAGCGCAACGTCAGCGAGGAGCGCGGCGAGGCCCAGCTTTGCGATCCTTGCACCTCCAACGAGGACTGCGAAGGGGAGGGGAGCCGCTGCCTGGACATCAACGACGACGAGCGCGTCTGCGCCGCCGCCTGCGCCGTGAACGCGGACTGCCCCAGCGGCTTCGAATGCGCCGGGATCAGCCTCGAAGCCGACGCCGCTCGTCAGTGCCTCCCTCTTGCGGTCGAAGGTATCCGCTCTTGTGGGGTTGATCCCGACGCTTGCGTCCTCAACGTCGATTGCGAAGAGGGTCGGGCCTGCGTCGATGGCCGCTGTCAGGCCCTCGACCCCGCCGCTTGTCAGGAGCACGCCGACTGCGCTGAGGGTGAGGCCTGCATGAGCGGCGTCTGCGCCGAGGTGGAGTGCTTCACCGCTTCGGACTGTGAGGCCAACCAGACCTGCGTCGACGCCCGCTGCCTGCCCGCTTGCGCCGCCGACGCGGACTGCGAACCCGGCTTGCGCTGCGATCCCCTCGGCTTCTGCGCCCCCTCGGCGGGCTGCGACTCGGACGCCGACTGTGCTCCTGAGCAGACCTGCATCGAAGGCGTCTGCCTCTCCCCCTGAATCCTCCCCGGCTTTCCTCCCAAGAGGGGTTGATCAAGCCGCGTCAGCGGCAAGGCGTCTGTCTCTCGCCTCTGAATCCTTCGTGGCCTTTGCCCTGTTGAGGGGGTGTGGAGCAGGCTCTGATCGTGCGGCCAGCGCAATGGGCCGCCCCAGGCTTGCGCCCGGCGCTACAGATCAGGGACGCCCCTACGGGGCTCACGACGGGCTCTAGACCAGCCCGCAGCATCGTGGCGCTCGTCTCGAGGCCCTCAACATGGAGGGCCGCTGATGAGAGGTGACACGATGCCTGGAGGTTGACGCCCCGTCGAGAGCCTCGAAGAGGCGTCGCTGGGTCTGTAGCGCCGGGCGCGAGCCTGGGGCGAGCGGGCTCTGCGTCCCTGGTCACAGCCTGGTCCATACCCCTGTTGAGGGCCATCGAGTCCACGCGGCGGCTCGCCCATCGTTCAGCGCGTCACCGTCGACCTTGCCTGTTGAGGGCCATCAAGTCCACGTGGCGGGGGCTGCTGCGCTTCTCCTGATCCCTCCTCATCCTTGGCCTTGTCGAAGACCGGCGTCGGATCCTATAGAGGTTCGGAGTTGGCCGCTCGTTGGCCACTCTGTTCCAGTAAGTTTTCGATATAATTGATGTTTTTTGGAGATTCGGGGTTCGCGGAGGAGATCCGCTGCGGGCGGGGAGGGGGTGAGATCGCGGCGTCGGTGGTCAGCGGAGGGAGGGGCGGAGGCGGGTGTAGGCGAGGGTGAGGGTGTAGAGGAGGGCGCCGACGGAGACCATGGCGCCAGCGGTGGAGCAGTTGATCCAGATGGAGATGTACATGCCGAGGGCGGCAGAGAGGAGCCCGTGGGCGACGGCGATGGCGATCATGGATTGGAGGTGTCGGGTGACGAGGTGGGCGGTGGCGGCGGGGGTGATGATGGCGGCGATGACGAGGACGGCGCCGACGGCTTCGAGTGCGGCGACAGTGGTGATGGAGAGGACGCTCATGAGGGCGGTCTGGATGAGGGCGACGGGGATGCCAAAGGAGGCGGCGAGCGCGGGGTCGAAGGTGGAGATCTGGAGGGGTCGGAAGAAGACGACGGCGAGGGTGATGACGAGGGCGGAGAGGATGGCGAGGGCGATGATGGAGTGGTCGGCGACGCCGAGGACGTCGCCGTAGAGGACGCAGTCGAGGTCGATGTGGGCGTCGCTGGCCAGGGCGCTGATCATGATGACGCCGAGGGCGAAGAGGGTGGTGAAGACGATGCCGATGGCGGCGTCGGAGCGGGTGCGGCTGCGGCGGTCGACGACGTTGACGAGGAAGGTGGTCACGAGGCCGGCGAGGGTGGCGCCGATGATGAGGCTCCAGGTCTCGCTGTTTCCGGTGATGAGGTAGGCGGCGGCGACGCCGGGCAGGGCGGCGTGGGAGAGGGCGTCGCTGAGCAGGCTCAAGCGCCTGAGGTAGAGGAAGCAGCCGAGGATGGCGCAGGGGATGGCGACGAGGGAGGAGGTCAGCAGGCCGCGCCACATCCAGTCGCCGATGGTCCAGGGTTCGATGAAGAGGTGGTAGAGGCTCACGGGGCGGCCTCGGGGTGGGCGTCGTCGAGCTGGCGCTGGATGCGTGCGCGGCGCTCGCGGTCGCGCAGGAAGAGGGCGATCTGGCCTTGTCTGGGTGCGAAGAGGAAGGCGAGCGCGAAGAAGGAGGAGGCGACGAGGACCATGGAGGGTCCGGAGGAGAAGCCCTGGAAGAGGTAGGAGAGCAGGGCGCCGAGGAGGCCGGAGAGGGCGCCGAAGGTGGCCGACAGGAGGATCATGATGTGGAGGCGGTCGGTGAGGAGGTAGGCGGTGGAGGCGGGCGTGATGAGCATGGCGGCGACGAGGACGACGCCGACGGCCTGGATGCTGGCGACGATGGTCAGCGCGACGACGGCCATGAGGCCGTAGTGGAGGGCCTGGACGGGCATGCCCATGGCGCGGGCGAGGGCGGCGTCGAAGGTGACGAGCTGGAGGGGTCGGAAGAGGAGGGTGACGGTGGTGGCGACGAAGAGGAGGATGCCGCCGAGGAGCTTGATCTCGTCGGGTGCGATGGCGGCGGCGTTGCCGAAGAGGAAGTCGTTCAGTCCGCTCTTGGCGGCGGAGGGGGTGTTCTGGATGTAGCTGAGCAGGACGACGCCGACGCCGAAGAAGCCGGCCAGGACCATGCCGAGGGCGGCGTCGGGGTAGGTGCGGCTGTTGCGGGTGATGTAGCCGACGGCCAGGGCGGCGAGCAGGGCGGTGGTGGCGGCGCCGATGACGATGGGTCCGAGGGCCTTGGTCTCGACGAGGAGGAAGGCGATGCCGACGCCGGGCAGGGCGGCGTGGCCGAGGGCGTCGCCCATCAGGCTCAGGCGCCGCAGGACGAGGAAGGTGCCCAGGATGCCGCAGGTCAGGCCGACGAGGACGGAGCCGGCGACGGTGGTGATGAGGAAGTCGTACTTGAAGGTGAAGAACTCGACGACGCGCTCGGGCAGCGAGGGGGTCGATGCGGCGGCGGGGGTGGCGATCAAGAGCAGGGCGAGGGCGATCAGCGGGGCGTTGAGGCGTGGGGGCATGGGGTGTGGGGTGCGTCAGGCGGCGATGAGGACGCGGTCGGCGTTGGCGCCCTCGATGACGGCGAGCCGGCCGCCGTAGGTGCGGGTGAGCAGCTCTGGGGTGAAGATGTCCTTGGAGGGGCCGTAGGCGACGAGGGTGCGGTTGAGCAGCATGAGGTCGTCGAAGTAGGCCCGCGCGGTCTGGAGGTCGTGGTTGACGACGATGACGGTGCGGCCGCTGTCGCGCATCTCGCGAAGGAGCGCGACGATGGCCTCCTCGGTGGCGGCGTCGACGCCGACGAAGGGCTCGTCCATGAAGATGAGGTCGCCCTCCTGGGCCAGGGCGCGGGCGAGGAAGACGCGCTGCTGCTGGCCGCCGGAGAGGGCGCTGATCTGGCGGTCGGCGAGCGTGGCGATGCCGACCTTCTCCATGGCCTCGGCGGCGACGCGGCGATCCTGTCGCGAGGGTCGTCCGAAGAGGCCGAGGCGGCCATAGCGGCCCATCAGGACGACGTCCTGGACGGTGACGGGGAAGTCCCAGTCGACGTCGCCGCGCTGTGGGACGTAGACGACCCGCTGGCGGACGCGGTCGAGGGGCTGGCCGAAGAAGGCGGCGCGGCCGGCGTCCAGGGGGAGCAGGCCGAGGACGCCCTTGATCAGGGTGGACTTGCCG
>SYOX01000149.1 GCA_005804885.1 Pseudomonadota bacterium | reverse complement strand
CCAGGAGCACCCCGCTCGGGTTGAAATGCGCCGGGTGTTTCTTATTTTCTTCAACGGCGTGCTCAGCAAGCGCGGGGCACAGATGCCCACCGGCCAACTCAATGACCTCATGGAGGTGCGCACCATGTTTGAGAACATCGACCAGAGGGAACAAAGACGCTTTGAGCAAGGTCGCCTCAAGGGCATCGAGGAGGGGCTCAGGGAGGGCGTCGAGAGGGGGCTCAGGGAGGGCGTCGAGAGGGGGCTCAGGGAGGGCGTCGAGAAGGGGCTCAGGGAGGGCGTCGAGAGGGTGGTGTTGAGGCTGTTGGCGTCGAAGTTTGGTGTGGACGAGGCCGTCTGGAAGCCGCGACTTGCGGCCATGAGCCAGGATCAGCTCGATGTCTTCATGCAGCGGGCGCTTGAGGCCACCTCGGAGAGCGAGCTTTAGGTTGCGCTGATCTTCTTCGCGTGGGTCAAAAAGAAGCCGCTGGTACGCATCTCGCCCGATGTCTTCCTGATGTCATGGCCCCAAGACCAACCGCGGCCTTCATCCATCCAGACCTGGAGGCCAGGCCACAGCCCCCCGAGCGTGGCGATCGAGATCGTGTCGGAGGACTGGCGCAAGGATTACGAGGAGCTGCCGCCGAAGTGCGAGCAGCTCGATGTCGAGGAGCTTTTCATCTACGACATCGAGGGGGCCAGGCGCAGCGCCGCCGAGCGAAGATCGCCGGATCGCCGCCGGGTTTGGCGCCGGATCGCCGAGGCGCCGGATCGCCGACGAGTTGCCGCCAGATCGCCGACGGTTCGGCGCCGGATCGTCGAGGCGCCGGATCGCCGACGGTTCCGTCGGATCGCCGACGGGTTTGCCGGACCGTTCGCCGCCGACGGGTTTGCCGGACCGTTCGCCGCCGACGGGTTTGCCGGACCGCCCGCCGCCGACGGGTTTGCCGGCCCCTGATCGGGTCCGGCTGCACCCGCGGCGACGATCATGCCGACGGCGTCTCATGCCGACGGCGTCTCATGCCGACGGCGTCTCATGCCGACGGCGTCTCGCCCCTGCCGGGGCTCTAAAGTGCTTATCCCCCTCGTGATCTTGAAGGGTCGAGGTGGATTACTGCTTCATGCGGCGGACGAGGCGCAGGATGGTCTCCATTTCCTCGTCGGTGGCCTGGGAGAGGAGGGCGTCGAGCTCGCCGCGAGAGTCGGCGTTGGTCGACGAGGCTTCGCGGCGGGGGGTGGCGCTGTCGGCGGTGCGGGGGGCATGGCGGTTGGCGGGCTGGCGAGGGGCGGGTTGGCGGGTGGCGGCGCCGATGAGGGTGCCGACGACGCCCTTGAGGGCGCCGGAGACGAGGGATTCGAGGCCGTCGCCGTCGCCGTAGGTGTCGTAGCTCAGGCGGCTCTGGCCGGGGAAGGGGATGCTGGTGGAGGCTTCGTGGGGATCGGAGGGCGCGTGGGGGTCGCCGTAGGCGTCGGTGGCGGGGGCGCCGAAGGCGGCGTGGCGGAAGTCGCCCTGCCAGTCGTGGGCGGGGGAGAAGGGGGAGGCGGCGGGCTCGGGGTGTGGCTCGTCGGGGTGGTCGGGTCGGGGGCGGTTGGCCTTGAGCCACTGGACGGTGTCGTAGAGGGTCAGGCCGGGGTCGCGGGGCTGGAAGTCGAGGTCGCGCATGGCGGCGGACCAGTCGATGTACCAGAAGTGTTGGGACATCTCGACGCTGACGGGGTCGATGTCGGGCGTGCGGCCCATGATCTTCATGGCGACGTCGAGGAATCGGGCGCCGACGCGGGCGGCGGGGTCGGGGATGGCGACGCGGGGTCGGGAGACGCCGGAGATGGACTCGAGGCGTTCGAAGAAGGCCTCGAAGGTCAGGTTGGCGCCGCCGAGGAGGTAGGAGGCGCCGGGCTGGCCGCGCTCCATGGCGGCGATGAAGGCGGCGGCGGCGTCGCGGACGTCGACGAAGCTCAGGCCGCCGCTGGGGACCATGGGGATGTTGCCGTCGAGGAAGTTCAGGACGTCGCGGGTGGAGCTGAGGCGGTGGTCGCCGGGGCCCAGCAGCAGGGTCGGGCGCATGAGGATGATGTCGAGGGGGGAGCGGGCGGCGAGGCTGAGGGCGGTTTTTTCGGCGTAGAGCTTGGAGAGGTAGTAGGGCCAGTCCTTGACGATGTCGGCGGCGTGCTCGGCGCTGTCGTCGGGGATGGTGCGGCCCTGGCGGGTGACGCCGACGGTGCCGGAGGTCGAGGCGACGACGGCGCGCTTGAGGCCGCACTGGGCGGCGATCTCCAGGGCGTTGCGGGTGCCGGTGACGTGGAGGGTGAAGAGGGTGTGGGCCCGCTGGGGGTCGCGCTCGACCTTGCCGGCGAGGTGGTAGAGGCCGTCGGCGCCCTCCATGGCGGGCCGGAGCTGCTGGGGGTTGAGGACGGAGCCCTTATGGAAGGTGGCGCCGGCGCGCTCCAGGGCGCGATCGACGCTGCGGCTGACGACGCGGACCTCGGCGCCCTGCTTCAGGAGCTTGCGGACGAGGTGCTGGCCGAGGAAGCCGGTGCCGCCGGTGACGACGTAGGTGTTCAAGGCATCGCTCCTTTAGAAGCCAAAGACGTTCTGGAAGGCCATCAGCAGGTTGGGATCGTTGGTCTTGATCTGGCCGCTCATGAACTCGTCGAAGCTGGGGACGTAGGACTCGTTGATCATCTTGCGGAACATCTCGGGGGAGGTCTTGACGACGCAGTCGGCGCGGCCGGGCTTGCCGGGCTGGATGAGGCATTTTTCGGGGTCGACCACGAGGGTCCACTTCGCGTCGTCGCCTTCGCCGAGGCTGAAGTAGAAGGAGACCTGCTCGTCGACCTGGTTGAGCTGGAAGCGCCCTTCGAGGGACTGGAAGAGGGCCTCGATCTCGCCGCCTCGCTGGTTCTTGGGGGCCTCGTCGTCGGGGGCCAGGAAGCGCCGCCCGGCCTTGAGGGCCATGACGGCCTCGCGCACGAGGCGAGAGACCTCCAGGTAGGAGTCGCGGGGGCTCATGCCCCGGGTGCGCTCCTCGAAGAATTCGAAGGGGATCATCTCGCCGATGTGGACGCGCAGGCGGCGGTTCTTGGGCACGACGGCGCCCTTGGGCAGCGCCCGGTAGGTGCCGCCGAGGTAGACGGGCAGGACGCCCGTGCGGGTCTTCATGACGAGGAAGCCGAGGCCGGGCCTGAACTCGGCGATGTCGCCCGTGGTCGAGCGGGTGCCCTCAGGGAAGAGCAAGAGCGGCTGGCCCTGGGAGATGAGGCGGCTGACGCCGGCCATGGAGGCCTCCAGGGAGCCGGAGCGCTCGACGGCGACGAGGTTGGTCAGCTGGCCGAAGTAGGTCCGCTTGGCCTTGGTGTCGAAGAAGTAGTCGGAGGCGGCCAGCGTCGCCAGCTCCGGCGCCCACTCGGCCAGGGCGGTCTTGACCAGGCCCATGTCCAGGTGCGAGCAGTGGTTGGCGGCGACGATCGCGTTGGTGTGGAAGGGGATGTGCGCCCTGCCGTGGACCTTCATCTCGAAGAGGTTGCCGTAGACCTGCTGCTGGGCCTGCCCGAGCAGCTCCTTGACGCCCTTTCGCACGGGCTCGGGGATCTCGATGATGTCGCCGAGCTGGGTGGTGGGGCGCGTCGTGCCGCGCCGGGCGATCTGGGGTCGCATCGAGGCGTGGACGTGGCCGAAGCCCTCCGCGTAAGGTGTTGATGGATCAGGGTTTCTGGCGGCGGCGGGCGGCGCGTCGGAGAGCTGGGCCATGATGGCGCTCAGGTCGCCGGCCTGGATCAAGGCGTCGGTGGAGAGCTTGATGCCGGTGCGCTTCTCGATGGTGGCCGACAGCTCGGTGAAGGCCAGGGAGTCAAAGCCCATGTCGTCGATGAGCGCCGAGGCGCGGCCGATCTCCTCCGGCGCGCGGCCGGCCAGCCCGGCGGCGGCCTCCCTGAGCCAGCCCCACTGGCCCCACGCGCTCCCCTCGGCCTCGGCCCGCGGCGCCTTGAGCTCCTCGCCCTGGTTGGCCAGCAGCAGCTCGACGACGTCCTTGCGCTTGACCTTCCGGGTGGCCGTGCGCGGCAAGGGCTCGTCGACGAAGCGCAGGACCTTGACCCGCTGGTGGTAGAGCAGGTGGACGGCCTTGAGGTCGAAGAACTTGCGGACCTCGGCGCGGGCCTCCTCCATGCTCATGTCCCGGCCCTCGGGGACGCGGGGTCGGACGGCGCAGGCGACGCGCTCGGAGCCTTGATCGTCGGGCAGGCCGACGATGGAGAGCTCCTCGATATAGTCGCAGCCCTCCAGGGCCTCTTCGAGCTCGTCGGGGTAGACGTTCTCGCCATTGGCCGCGACGATGACCTCCTTCTGGCGGCCGTTGATGTGCAGGTAGCCCTTCTTGTCGATCTGGCCCAGGTCGCCGGTGTGGAGCCACCCCTCGTCGTCCAGCACCGCGCGGGTGGCCTCGGGGTTGTCGAAGTAGCCCAGCATGACGTTGCCGCCGCGCGCGACGATCTCGCCGACGCCGGCGCCGTCAGGGTTCCGGATGGCGATCTCGCCGCCGGGCAGGGCCTTGCCGACGCTGCCGATGCGGACGGAGGCGCCGGGGCGGCCGCAGCTCAGGACGGGCGCGGCCTCGGTCAGGCCGTAGCCTTCGAGCAGTTCGAAGCCCAGGCCGTGGAAGGTCTCCATGATGGGCGCCGGGAGGCTCGCGCCGCCGGAGATGAGGTAGCGGATCTTGCCGCCGAAGCCCTTGTGCACGGGGGCGAAGAGGGAGCGGCCGAGGTTGACCTGGAAGCGCTCGCGCGTCCACCGGTTGAGCGACAGGAGGGCGTCGAAGGCGGTGCGGGCGGCGGCGCCGCGCTCGGAGACCTGGCCGGTGATGCGGCGGTGCAGGAGCTGCCAGAGGGCCGGGACGCCGATCATGGCCGTTACGCGGGTGTTCTTGAAGGCGCCGTTGAGGGACTCGCTGGAGAGCTCATCGAGGTAGGTGATGGAGGCGCCGCGCGAGATGGGCATCAAGAAGCCGCAGGTGAACTCGAAGGTGTGGTGAAGCGGCAGAACGGACAGGAAGGAGTCGCGCTCGTTGATGTCGAAGACCTGGGTCATGCTCGACAAGAGCGCGGTGAAGTTGCGGTGCGCCAGCATGACGCCCTTGGGGCGGCCCGTCGTCCCGGAGGTGAAGATGAGGCTTGCGGTCTGCTCGCCCTTGGAGGCCCTGGGTCCGGCGGGGACCAGGGCGAGCGCCTCGGCGGCCCCGACGTCGATGAGGGTGCGGGGCTTGAGGACGTCGTCGAAGCCGAAGAGGCGCAGCTTGACGTCCTCGGCGGCCAGGGCCTCGATGACCTGCTGGAGCCCGGCGGCGTCGAGGCGCGCGCGCACCTTGTCCGAGGCGATGAGGCCGAAGGCGCGCGCGGATCGGGCGAGGTTGGCGACCTCGGCCAGGGAGATCTCGGCGTCGACGGGGACGGCGGTGGCGTCGCTCTGGAGCAGGCCGAAGTAGCACATGCCCCACTCGGGGCGGTTCTCGCTCATGATCAGGACGCGGTCGCCCAGGGCGAGCCCTTCGGCCAGGAGGTTGGCGGCGACGCAGTCGGCGTGGGCCTTGAACTGGGCGTAGGTGGTGCGCTTGATCCCGGAGGGGGTGATCTGCTGGAGCGCGACGCGATCTTTGTAGTTGATGGAGGCGGCGTTGAAGACCTCGACGAGGTCCTTGGGGGTGTAGACCTCCTTGCGGGTGGCCTTGAGCTTGTCTTCGAGCTGGGGGTAGACGTGCTTGAAGAGGCCGGGCATCTGGACGTTGAGCCAGTAGTGGCGCCAGTCCAGGGCCTCGGGGTTGAAGGCCCAGTCGCGCTCGGCCTCGGGCAGACGCGCGCTAAGTCTGCGTATCGCCTCGGATTCGAAGAAGAAGGCGGAGTCGTAGGTGAAGGGCATGAAGACGTCGAGGATGCTCTCGACCATGCCGGCCTGCTTTTCGACCTGGCGCGCGGCGGAGCTGACGCTCTTGACCAGGGCGTCGACGCCGCCGAAGCCGGTCTTGCCCAGGGCGCCGAGGGTGCGGCCCAGGCCAGCGGCGGCCTTGCGGATGGTGGGCGCGGAGATGCGCTCGTACTTCTTCTTGTCGACCGGGACGCCGTCGAGGGTGTTGACGAGGAACTTCTGCCACTGGGGGGTGGAGGGCTTGCGGGCGACGTGCTGGCGGTTGGCCAGCGTGGTCAGCTCGACGAGGCGGTGGACGGTGCAGGGGTTCCTGGAGGAGGAGGCGATCTGGTACAGGGGCTCGTGCTGCCGCGCGATGAGGGCGGCGGCGATGGTGAGCATGCCCTTGGCGACGAGATCGACCGGGACGATGTCCAGGACGAGGCCCGGGCGCGTGGGGACGAAGCGGACGCCCTTGGTGACGAGGTAGGTGATGGGGGCGCAGGTGTTGATGCCCTGGTTCCAGCCGGGGGCGGGGTACTGGAGGGCGGACTCGATGATGGAGGGCCGGATGATGGTCATGTCGACCCGCTCGGCGGCGGGCTTGCGCGCCATGGTCTCGCGGGCGCGGGTCAGGAGCTGCTCGCCGAGGCTCTTGGCGTAGGTGTAGGTGTTGGTCCAGCCCCAGTGGTCGGCCCTGCGGACGCCCTCCTCGCGCAAAGTCTCGCGGATCCACTTCGTCCGCTCGCGGGCGACGAGGGCTTCGAGGGCCTCGGGATCGCGGGGGTCGCGGCCCTGGGCTTCGAGGCGCTCGTGGGCCAGGCGGGTGAAGAGCGCGAGGCACTTGAGGTCTTCGGCCTGACGGCGGATCTGGGCGATGGCCTCGTGGCAGTCGCGGATCTCCTGCTCGGGGTCGAAGGTGATCTTGAGCTCCTGGCGGCGAGGGTAGAAGCCGAAGGGGTTCTCGGTCTCGGTGACGAAGCCGTCGCGGCGGCCCGTGACGTAGGTGGTCGAGACGTGGGCGAAGGCGGCCTTCTCGCACACGCCGGCCAGCGCCAGCCCGTTCATGGGGCCGAAGGTGTTGACGCCGATGGCCTCCTCCAGCGTGGGGGTGAAGCTGGTCAGGCCGGCGGAGTTCAGCACGAGGTCGAGCTTGGGCTTGAGGGCCTTGATCGTGGGCTCGTCGAGGCCAAACATGGGGCGGGCGACGTCGCCTTCGAGGATGGTGACCTTCTCGGCGATGAAGTCGTCGAAGCCGTCGGTGTAGACCTCCCTGAGCGGGTTGAAGACGGGCGACCCGGAGATCTCGGCCTCGAAGCGCTGCTGGGCGGTCATCGAGCCGCCGCCGCGCACGACGAGGTAGAGGTGGCCCAGGTCCGGGTGCCGATGCAGGAGCATCGAGGCGACCACCTTGCCGAGGAAGCCGGTGGTGCCCGTCATCAGGATGTGCCGGCCCTTGAGGGTCGCTGCGATGGACAGCTCCGACTGCTCGGCGATCTGCCGGGGGGCGGGGTCGCGGGGCAGGTCGGCCAGGCCGTGCTTGCCCTTGGAGTGGCCGTTGGTCTTCTTGTCAGCCATGGTCTCTTCCTGACGTCTTCCTGAGCCTGGGGGAGCCAGCGTCTGGCTCATCGGTGGCGCGGGCCGCGCCCGGTATCGTGCCGGCCCGCCGCCGGGATCACTTCACGTCGCACATGAGGATCGGGGGCAGGTGCATCATGGTGATGTCCGGGCTCGGGCCGTGCGTGTCGCGGGACATCTCGATGGCGGTCTGCATGTCGGGCGCCCACTCCCAGCCCATCCGCTCAGGGACGTGCGGGGACTCGGCCCCGACGACGATGACGCGGCCGACGTGGGCCCGCCCGTTCTCGCCCCAGTACCACATGTAGAAGGGGTGGACGCCGTGGTAGGCGTAGCCCTTGCGGTACATCTGGATGTAGTTCGGGTTGGTGGCGAACTCCTCCTCGTACTTGCGCTGGAGGGTGTGGGAGTCGCGCGTCTCGGGCAGCAGGCGGTTGAAGAACTCGATGTAGGAGGGGTGGTGGCCGGCGTGGAACTCGTCGTAGCAAGGGTGGGCGATGATGAGCGTGCCGCCCTTCTTGAGCACGGGCTTGTTGCGGTAGAGGTTGTGGAAGTAGCCCATGGCCAGCACTTGAACCAGGATGGGGTTCAAGATGGAGTTCACATTATACGGCGAGATAAAGGGGATGCCGCAGATCACCACGTCCGACTGCCCCTCGATCTCCACGAGGTACTGCTGGAAGCACTTCTCGACCGTCTTGGGGTGCACGGCCTCGGTCCGGCCCGCGTAGACCGCGATCAGCTCGTAGGGCGCCGCCGTCGAGTGCATGATGCGCCGCTTGGCCGCCCTCGGCGTCTTGGACAGCGCCCACTTGACCGCCTGGAACTTGCTCTTGTCAAAGCCGTTCCACTGCTCCTCGGGCCGCGCCAGGAAGTCCAGCTGCTGGTTGTACATCCGGCTGTTGAGGACCGTCTCGATGGTGAAGACGTTCATCTGGGCGTCGGCGATCTTGCCCTGCCGGTTGATCGAGTTGTGCAGCTCCGAGGCGTAGGGGTCCATGTAGGAGTCCGACGCCAGGATCGCCTTGGGGTTGTGGTGGGCCCGCAGGCTCTTGTAGCCCGACAGGCCGACCGCCACCGACTTGTGGCCGCCGTCCATCGGCACGAGGTTGATGTTGACGTAGATGACCAGATCCGACTCCACCGCCCTGCGGTTGAGCTCGACGATCTCGCCCCGATCCGTCTCCCCGATCGTCACCATCCCGTCGGGGTCTTCCCCGTCGTGGTTGTAGAGCCTGTCGGGCGCGAAGGCGTTGAAGACCTTGTCGCCGGTCATCCGCCGGATCTCCGCGTCGGTCAGCCGCCGATGGAAGGCCGTCGCGATGATGATGTGGATGTCCTCGACGCCGTAATCGGCCAGCATGCTCAGGACGATCTCCAGCATGAGCTGGCGGATGTCGGGCAACACCATGATCGGCAGCGGCAGCGAGATGTCGTCCACCGCGATCGTCACCTTCATCCCCGGGCGCAGGAGCGCGAAGAGCGGTTCGCACCCCTCCGGGTGGTTGAGCGCGTGGCGGATGGCGGCCGAGGGGTTGGCGAGCCCCTGCATCGGCGGGTTCGGGAAGATCACCCGAGTGCCCACCGGCATGTGCTCCTCCAGGAAGTCCTCGCCGAAGTGGATCACCCGCGCGGGGCTGTCGGCCTCGGTGTAAATCACGGTGCTTGCGGACGTCGGGTCCATGTATCTCCTTGGTGACGCGCTGCGGGGATCCCCCCCCTTGCGCACTGGGGGCGCTCTAGCGGCTCAGATCGAGCACGGGCCAGTCGAAGTCACGCGCCGCCGCCTTGAGCTTGAAGTCGGGGTTGACGGCACAAGGGCGCCCCACCATCGACAGCATCGGCAGGTCGCTGAAGCTGTCGGCGTACGCCCAGCACAAATCAAGATTCAGGCCATGCCTCGTCGCGTAATCGCGAATCCACATGCTCTTGTTCGGCCCGGCCAGCAGGGGGCCTATCGTCCGGCCCGTCGCGAAGCCGTCGACGATCTCAAGCCGGTTGGCGCCAAAGTCGTCCGCGCCCAGGTGCTCGGCCAGCGGCCGCGTGACCACGTCCAGAGCGCCCGTCACCAGCACCTGCTTGATCCCCGCGTCCTTCGACCGCTTGATCAAGTCCGCCGCCCCCGCGAACATGCTCGGCCGGATCAACTTCTCGAAGATCTCCTCGCCCAGCACGACCAGCCTGTCCTCCGAGAAGCCTGCGTAGTTGCGGTAGAACCACTCGTTGAAGACCTTGCGGCTGTAATAGTCCGTCACCATGTAGGCCGGGATCGACGCCACGAGCTTGGTCAAGCTCGACAGGCGCCGGCTCAACGAGGGGTGGTTGGCCGCATAGTACGCGTAGACGTGCACCACGTTCGTCTTGATCAGCGTCCCGTCCACGTCGTAGAAGGCCACCTGCTGCGACGTCCCCTTGCCGACCGCCGATCCTCCAGTCACACCGCCGACCCCCAGGCTCATCCTCGTTGTCCTCCGCTTCGCGCGCTTCGGCGCATCGGCGCGATGTAACCCCCCCGATCTGCTCCTGTCAAGGCCCACCCCACCTCCCCCTAAGCAGCGGTAATCGTTAATGATTCGCCAGTCATCGAGATGGCGCAGGTGCGAAGCGCGCGGTGACCTGAGCGTCACCACCCGGGGAGGGGTGTGGAGCAGGCTCTGATCGTGCGGCCAGCCGCCCCAGGCTCGCGCCCGGCGCTACAGGGAAGGGACGCCTCTTCGAGGCTGACGAGGGGCTCAGGAACAGCTCGCAGCATCGTGTCGCTCGGCTCGATGGCCTCAACATCAAGGGCCGCTTGTCCTGGGTGACACGATGCCCGGAGGTTGACGCCCCGTCGAGAGCCTCGAAGAGGCGTCGCTGGGTCTGTAGCGCCGGGCGCGAGCCTGGGGCGAGCGGCCTTACCCAGCCTCTTCGGCCAGGATATGGGACAAGTACCCTTCAGATCGAAGCTCGCCCAGGCCCTTGTAGCGCTTCAGCCATTGAGCGAGCGCGACCTCGTCCGGTCGGCGCAGGATCGTGGCGTGATCCTCGTTGAGTTCGGTCAGGATTACCGCCTTGGCAGGCTCCTCCAGGCCGTCGAGGAGCCGGTCGGAGTGGGTGGCCAGGATCACGGGGTGCTGCTCGGCGGACTCCTCGAAGAGGGAGAGGACCCGCATCAGAAGATGGGGGTGCAGGTGGCTCTCCGGCTCGTCGAAGGCCAGCAGGCTGCGCCCCTCGTCGAGCCGGAACATCGCGACGAAGGCCAGCCACGAGAGCATCCCGTCCGAGAGGCAGAAGGCCGGCAGGGGCCTGGGCAGCCCGCGAGGGTGAAGCTCCAGCGTCACCCGGCCGCCGCCGGGAGCCGGGGGCGTCCTGATGTCGTCGATGTCGTCGCCGAGCCCGAGCTGGATGAGAGCGAGGGTCTTGTCCCAGTGCTTGCGGGGGTAGGCGTTCTTGAGGGTGTGGATCGCGGAGGCGAGGTTGGCGCCGTTGCGTTCGAGGTGCTTGACGTGGGTGACGAGCCCCGGTTGACGCGCGGTATTTTCGAGGCTCGGCGGCGTGTTGGCCCACAAGGGTTGTATGGCGAAGGGGCGGTGGATCGCGATCCCCTCAAGAACATCACACATGCGCTGGATGCCTGTGTGTGGTGTGGCTTGCAGCAAGGACTCCAGGATCGGGGTGTCGCGCCCGATCCTGGCGTGGGGTGGGTTCTTGAGCTGACCGTCGTCCGAGAGGATCTTCACGATGTCGGCGGTCCGCTCGAAGACAGGGTTGAGCTTCTTTGCCCGGTCAGGCCCCTGAGACTCCGCGCTCAAGAGGCCCTCGTACCTGATCCCTTGATCGTTGAACTCGATGGTGTAGGTGAGTTGACCTTGGGGGCCAGTGGTGGTCAGACACAGGGACAGCTCGATGCTGTCCTGTCGGAGCAGGCGGTCCAGGCCGCCGTGCTCGCTCAGGAGATTGGCCCTTGCTGGGCCGGGGATCTTGCGGAGGATCTCCAGCGCTTCGAGGATGGTGCTCTTGCCCGAGCCGTTGTCGCCGATCAGGACGGTGAGGCCGTCAAGATCGAGGGTCACGCTGTCTATGGACTTCAGGCCCTGAATCTGGACCTGGGTGATCCGGTCTTGTGTGGTCATGGTCGCCTTCGTCTTCCAACCCTGCCGTTGAACAAGCATAGGTGATGTGTCGCGGCGGCGCTACATGGAGGCGCAGGTCGCGAGGGCGGGGCGGGAGGCTGGGGGGGGAGGGGTCAGACGTTGGCGAGGATGTGGAGGATGTCGCCGTCCTTGACGATGTAGTCCTTGCCTTCGAGGCGCTCGAGGCCCTTGTCGCGGCAGGCGACTTCGGAGCCGTGAAGGACGAAGTCGTCAAAGGAGATGACCTTGGCGCGGATGAAGCCGCGCTCCAGATCGGAGTGGATGGCGCGGGCGGCGCGCCTGGCGTTGACGCCCTTCTTGACGGTCCAGGCGCGGACCTCGTCGGTGCCGGAGGTCAGGAAGGAGATGAGGTTCAGGACGGCGTAGGCGGCGCGGATGAAGCGGCCGCGCGCGGTCTCGGTCAGGCCGAGGTCATCGAGGAAGGCGCGCTGCTCGTCCTCGTCGAGCTGGGCGATCTCCTCTTCGAGGGCGGCGCTGAGGGCGAAGACGTCAAAGCCCAGCGCGCGGCCCTCGTCGAGCAGGGCCTCGGTGGCCGGGGTGTTGAGGGCGTCCTCGGCGACGTTGAAGACGATCAGGGTGGTCTTGAGGGACAGGAAGCGGAAGCCGCTCAGGGTGGACAGGGTCTGCTCGTCGAGGTCGAGGGTGCGAAGCGGCTGGTCGCCTTCGAGGTGGGCCAGGAGGGATTCGAGGAGATCGCGCTCGGTGGCCTTGTCCTTGCCTTCCTTGCGCAGGCGCTCCAGGCGTTTTTCGATGACGAGCTGGTCGGCGAGCTTGAGCTCGTCCTGAAAGTTGCGCACCTCGCCGAGGGGGTTGGGGGGATCGTGGATCTCGGAGTTGAAGGCGCGCACGACGTGGGCGAGGGCGTCGACGTTGCGGATCTCCTGGAGCATCTGGGCGTCGAGCGCGCCGCCCTGTCCGGGGGCCTGTCCTGGGACGTCGGTGAAGGTGATCTTGGCCAGGACGGTGCGCTTGGGGTTGCACAGCTCGGTGAGCTTGTCGATCCGGGCGTCGGGGACGTCGATGACGCCGGTGTTGACCTGGCGCTTGCTGCCGTAGCCGGTGCTGGCCGCCAGGCCCGTGAGGGTGTTGAAGAGGGTCGTCTTTCCGACGCCTGAGTATCCGACGATGCCGACCTGCATGGCGCGTGCTCTCCTTGAGGAATGGGGGTTGACCCTGGGGCTGGAGGGGTGATCAGCGGGTCTTGAGGCTCTTGAGGATGTCGTTGGCGGATTGGAAGCGCTTGTTGGGGTCCTTCTCGAGCAGGGTGAGGATGACCCGCTCCATGGTGGGGCTCAGGTTGGGGTTGAGGGAGCGAGGCGAGGGCGGGGGTGTGTGGAGGTGGTGGTAGGAGAGCTCGCCTTTGAAGAAGGGGACGGTGCCGGTGGCGCATTCGAAGAGGGTCACGCCGAGGGAGTAGAGGTCGGAGCGGTGGTCGAGGTCTCGGCCGAGGATCTGCTCGGGGGACATGTAGAAGGGGGTGCCGATGGCCTTGGTGTGCTGTGACTGGTACTCCTCGAGGAACTTGGCGAGCCCGAAGTCCATGATCTTCAAGGTCTTATCCTTGGTGAGCATCATGTTGCCGGACTTGATGTCGCGGTGGACGACGGTCTGCTGGTGGGCGTAGGCGAGGCCTCGGCAGGAGTGGACGAGGATGAAGCGGATGAGCTTCTCGTGGAAGGGTCCGGAGCGGGTGATGAGGCTCTTGAGGGTCTCGCCGTGGACGAGCTCCATGGCCATGTAGTACTCGCCGTTCTGCTCCCCGGCGTCGTAGACGGTGACGATGTTCTGGTGGGAGAGTGCGGCGGCGGCGCGGGCTTCGCGCAGGAAGTACTTGACGGCGGTGGGGTTGTTCTTGAGGCTCTCGCTGAGGATCTTGTAGGCGACGGTGCGGTTCAGGACGGTGTCCTTGGCGCGGAAGACGACGCCCATGCCGCCGCGGGCGATCTCGTCGATGATCTCGTAGCGCAGCGGGCCGGTGGGGTTCAGGGCGCCGCCGCTGGGTCGGGAGATGGGTCGGGAGGCGGGGCTGTTGCCTACGATGTTGCGGGAGGAGGGCGAGTTGCGCCGCCAGCCCATCGAGTGGTTTCCGCTGCCGGGCTGCTGGACCTCCTCGGTGAGGGTCCTGCGGATGGATTCGACGCGGGCCTGCGTGTCTTCGAAGTAGTAGTCGACGGAGAGGATGCGCTCGTAGATGCGCTGTGCCGAGGGCAGGTCGCCGAGTTTTTCGAGGCACTGGGCCATCTTGTAGTAGACGCTGAGGTTGGCGGCGGAGGGCTCGGCGTTGTCGACCGTCAGGCGGTACTTGCCCAGCGCCACCTCGCTCTGGCCCATCTCCCGCAGCAGATCGCCCTGGATCTCGCAGGCGTCGGCGAAGTTCGCGTCCATCCTGTCGACCTTCTGGAGCTGGGCCAGCGCCTCGGCCTTGCGGCCGTGTTCGAGCATCAGGCGGCCGAGCTTGTAGTGGGCGCGCAGCACCTCCAGGCAGCGGACCTCGCCGTCCAGATCGCCGAGTTGCTGAAAGGTCTCCGCGGCCCGCTGGAAGTCGCCGGCCTCTTCGAAGCAGCGGGCGGCGTCGGCGAAGCGATCCGCCATCGCGTACTGCTCGGCGGCAAAGCGCACATCCTTGGAGGCCTCGTACATCTGGGCGGCCTTGAGGCGCTCTCCCAGATCGACGTAGAGGTCAGCGGCCCTCGTGAACTCCCCGGCGGCGGCGAAGTGCTCGGCGGCCTCCTCCTGCTCGCCCTTGATCAGCGCCGCCTCGCCGCGGTGGAAGGCCGCCTTCTTCGGGTGCCCGTGGGCATCGAAGATCCGCGCCGCCTCCAGGGGGCGCTTGGCCTCCAGGAAGAGCTCGGCGGCGGCCTCGTAGCGCTTGGCCGCCGCCAGCAGCTCCGCGGCCTCGACGATGTAGCCGGCGCGCTCCAGGAGCTTGCTGGCGCGATCGATGTTGCGCTGCTCCTCGAAGACCTCGGCGGCGAAGAAGGCCTTCTCGCGCACCTCCTTGGGCAGCTTGCGAACGCGGCCGCGCACCAGCCCGTGCTCCTGCTCGAAGTAGCGCTCGTAGGCCTCGGCAGCCTCAGGCCGCGCGCTGAGCCGCTCGAAGGCCTCTCCGGCGTCCTTCCACTGCCCGAGCTCCTCGTAGAGCTCGGCCGCGCGCCTGAAGTCCTTGCCCTTCATGAAGAGCTCGGCGGCCCTGGGCGTGTCTCCCGCGTTGAGGAACTCCGTGCCCGCCGTGCGGAACTGGCCGGCCTTCTCCAGCAGCTCGGCCGCCCGCTGCGGCTCGCCGCCCCGCTTGTAGTAGGTGATCGCGTCGTTGCGCTTGTTGGCTTTGACGAAGGCCTCGGCCGCGCGCCTGAACTCCTTGCCCTTGACGAAGAAGTCCGCCGCGTCCTCGAAGGCCTCCGCCCTCAAGGCCGCCTCGGCAGCCCCGATGAAGTTCTCGTTCTTGAGGCAGGTCTTGATCTCCTTGCGCGTCTCCCGGTCCACCTCCACCTTGAGGGCGAGCCCGCCCCCGCCGACGAAGCGATGAACCACCAACGCGATGCCTGCGAGGATGAGCGCCGCAACGCCCCACTTCCCGTAGGTGACCAGAATCTCGCCGATGCCAGCTTCTTCAGGCGAACCCCCAGCAATGGGTCCCCCTCCGCCAGCCTGGGCGACGACGGCATGATGAAGCAGGCGGGTGAGGATATCTAGGATCGATGTCATCAGTTTCGATTTCGACCGTCAGGGGATTTTTCAACCCTTGGAACCTAGCGACGGTAACAGATGCCTCGGAAGCGGGTCAAGTTCCGAGCCTGCCCTGGCCCCTTTTGACCTCCCCCGCAGGCTTTGCGTCCGGGCCTTATCGAGGTAGGCTGTCGGGGCCGTCTCTCTGGCCCTCATGGAGATCCCATCCCTTGAGCGCGACCCTCATCATCATCGCCGGGGTGAGCCTGCTCCTCATCCTGGCGCTGGCCATCACCCTCGGCCCCGCGCCCGATGAACCCGAGGCCGAGCCCGCCCCGCCGCTCAACGACCGGGTCGAGGCCCTCATCGCCCGCGTCAACGGCGGCGACGACGAACCCGAGGCCGTCCGCCGCCTGATGTCCATGGGCCACGGCGTCCTGACCCCCATCGCGGAGCGCCTCGCCCGCCTCGAAGACAACCCCCAGGCCCTCTCACCCCACGCGCAGCTCGTCCTGGAGGCCATCCTCATCGACTACGGCCTCCTGACCTGGATCCACACCGCCCCCACCCTGACCCTCACCCACCGCGCCAGCCTCGTCTTCCCGGCCACCCTGCGCGTCCTGAGCGGCCTCGGCCCGCACCTCCTGCCCGAGATCGCCCGCACGCCCCCCCCTTCCGCCATACTCGTCCCCGTCCTCTGGCGGCTCGCCCTCGACGTCGACGGCCTCGCCTCCCTCGGCGAGCTCCTCTCGTCCGCCGACCCCCTCGCCGCACCTGCACTGGACGCGCTCGCGCTGGACGCCCTCCCGGCCCTCGTCTCGACGCCCGGCTCCCTCGATGAGCTCCTCGCCGCCTGCGACGACGTCGGGCGCCGCCGCCTCGTCGACGCCCTCTCGCCCTGGATCGGCGCCCACGACGCCTTCGACGGCCTCCGAGAGGGCGACTTCGGACCCGCCCTCCTTGAGGCCGCCGCGCTGCGGCGCTGCGCCGCGGCCCCCGCCCAGGAGCGCCCCAGGATCCTCCAGGACGCGCTCTCCATGGCCCTCTCGGCTCCCTGGCGAGGGGAGGGGGGGGCGCTCGAGCGCGGGCTGCTCATCGCCGCCCCCGCCGCCTGCGCGCTCGCCGCCCTCCAGAGCGCCCCCCCCGACGCCGCCGAGCGCCACGCCCAAGCCTTGCGCCTCGTCGAGGACCTCAAGCCCGACCCCTGCGAAGAGAGCGCCGCCGCACGGCGCCTGCGCGTCGAGCGAGCCCTCCAATGGGTCGAGGACCCGACCTCCCGCCGCGCCGGGATCATGGCCCTCGGCGACCTGACCGACGACCCCAGGAGCGTCGAGCGGCTCGTGCGGATCGCGGCCGATCCCGCCGACCCCTGCGGCGCCTCGGCGCTCGTCGTCCTGGCGCGCTGCGGACAAGGCCCCGTCGAGGCCCTCCTGTCGGCACGCGCGCGCTCCGCGGCGCTGACCGACGAGGAGCGGATCCACCTTCGCCTGGCCGTGGCCCTCAACCCCGAGGCCTTCGGCGAGCTCCTCGCCCGCCTCCTGCGCGCCGAGTCCCTCCGCGTCGCGTCGCTGGCCGCCCAGCTCGCCGCCCCCCTGTCACTGACCCTCACCCAGATCCTCAAGGCCCTCGGCCGACCCCGCCGCGCTGCCATCGAGGAGGCCGTCGCGCCCCTGCTCTGGGCCCGCTGGGCGGAGGTCGCCGACGCCCTCCCCGAGGCGCTCTCGTCCGATGACCGCGAGGTCTGCCGCGCCGCCATCTGGATCGCCGCCGTCCTCGGCGATCCCGCCTGCGCAGAGCCCCTCGTCCTGCTCATCGAGCGCGACCACGATCTGCTCGAACCCGCCCTCAACGCCCTCGAGATCATCGGCCCCGCCTCCATCGCGCCGCTCTCGCGCTTCTCCCGACGACACCCCGAGCAAGCCCGCGCCCTGGCCATCGGGCGCCGCCTCAAGATCCTCGAAGCCCTCGCCCCACCCGCCGATCCCCCACCCGCGACCTCCCTCGGATCGATCCGGCGCCTGCCGACGTTCAAGCCCCTGCGTCGGGAATGACCGCGCGGCGCTGGACATCAACCCCTCGGCGCTCTTCCCGATCGGGCCTCGACGCCGCGCCATCCACCCCAGGGATCCCCCATGCCCCACCCCCTTCGCCAGCCACTCGCCCTGACCGCCGCGCTCCTGGCGCTGTGCGCGGCCCTCGACGGCGCCCGCGCGGGCGAGCAGGTGATCGAGCGCGGCCGCGCCCAGCAGGCCATGCTCCTGCACGACAGGCACCACTCCGGCTTCTCCCGCTTCGAAGCCCCCCGACACGGCGACGCCCTGTGGACCACCCTCCTGCCCGGCGGCCTCGTCGCGGCCCCCGCCGTCGACGCCCTCGGGCAGAGCTACTGGAGCACCCAGTCGGGCAACCTCTACGTCCTGTCGCCCGAGGGCCAGGCCCGCTGGAGCGTCGACATCGGCGGCGGCAGCCACTCCTCGCCAGCCCTCGATCGCCGCGGCAACATCTACCTGGCCACGAGGGAGGGGCGAGTGGCGGCGATGACCCCCGACGGCGACCTGAAGTGGGCCTTCGAAAGCGGCGGGGAGATCCTCGCCAGCCCCCTGCTGGACGAGATCGGTGAGCAGCTCGTCATCAGCGTCGAGGACGTGACGATCGCCCTGGAGCTGAACTCGGGTCGGCTCATCTACGCCTTCCGCGCCGCCAACGGTCAGAAGAACTCCAGCCCGGTCATGGGCCCCGACGGCCTCGTCAGGGTCGTCAACTGGGAAGGCTGGGTCGCGGCGCTCTCCGGTCAGGGCCGCGTGGCGTGGCGCTCGACGGTCGGACCCCCAGGCTTCTGGTCCACGCCGACGCTCGACTCCTTCGGCGCGCTCTACACCGCAGGCTCCTCCGGCGCCCTCGTGGCCCTGAGCCCAGGCGGCCGCGTCCTGTGGAGCCAGGACCTCCACACCAGCGTCAGCGGCTTCCTGGCTCTGCTCCCCGAGGGACACATCCTCGTCCCCACCGACCACGCCCTCTTGGCCTTCACGCCCTCCGGGGCGCTGCTGTGGAGCCACGAGCTTGAGGGCGACAGGCTCCAGGCCTCGCTGGCCGTCTCGCGCAGCGGCGACGTGCTCTTCGGCACCGAAAGCGGCCACGTCCGCTCCGTAAACCGCCACGGCGCCCTGAACTGGGATCTGGAAGCCGGCCAGACCTCCTTCCGCTCCGCCGCCGTCATCGCCGCGCCCGTCCTGGGCTCCCCGAGGGCCTACATCGGCTCCCTCGACGGCTGGGTCTTCTGCCTCAACTGAGGCCCGTCGAGCGCGCCGAGCCCCGCTCGGGCGCCGTCACTTGAAGCCGCCGCGGTGGAAGATCGCCAGCAAATCCATGGTGATACCGATCGACCAGTGCAGCAGGGCGCCGTGCACCCAGCTCTTGCTCTTGAGGGCCAGGTAGCCCAGGGCGAGCCCGGCGAAGACGGAGCCGAAGGTCTCCAGGGGCGGCTTGCCGAAGTGGATCATGCAGTAGGGCACGGTCATGATCGGGATGGCGTAGTAGCCAAAGCGCTTGAAGAGGGCAAAGAGCACGAAGCCCCTGAAGAAGGCCTCCAGGCCGAAGAACTGAATCCCATAGCAGAGCTGATAGATGGCGAAGTGATCCAGGCCGTTCACCGAGCCGCCGTAGAAGGGGTACTTCTGCTGGAAGCTGGTCGTGAAGCTGACGGCCACGACGATCGGAAACATGAAGGCGTACAGGAAGAGGTAGATCCTGGCGTGGGCTGCCTCGCCCTTGAGCCGGTAGCCGTAATCGCGCACGCTGTCCTTCATGACCAGGGCGATGATCAGGGCGGGCAGCACCATCCTCATCAGGACGCTCATGATGGCCCAGTAGCCGTAGGGCAGCAGCCCGTAGTATTCGTGGGTGCGGGCCATGCCGATCAGCTCGGCGGTCTCATTCCAAAGGCTGAACCGGAAATACTGGGGGCGGCCCCAGTAGAAGAAGATGGTCAAAAGAGCGCAGAGCAAGATCAGGAACCCGACGTCGGCCACCGTGATCTCGGGTCCGGGGTTGTTCCTGGTCAGGTCGTCGCGCAGCTCGCTGAAGAAGCCTCTGAAGCCTCGCCTCGTCGGGGTCGCGCGGTCGTCGTGGTGGGCCGGCGCGCCGGTCGCCTTGTGCGCGTCATCGGGGTTGAGCGCTTCGAGCGCGTCTGAGGGCTCCGTCATGATCACTCGCCGGTCGGTGGGGTGGGGGCTCGTGGCGCTCGCGGCGCTCGTGGTCGTTCTGCCTGCTTTGCTCTCCGGCTGCAAGCCCTCGGCCGAGGTCGGGGGGCCTGAGGCGCCAACGCGGGTGCGCTTCTGGCACACCTTCAACGCAGACGAGGCGCGGACGGTCGGGGCCTTGATCGAGGACTTCGAGCGCGAGAACCCCGGCGTCGAGGTCGAGGTGACGGTCCTGCCCTTCGGCGCTGCCCACAACCGCCTCAGGGCGGCGATGAGGGCGGGCCAGGGCCCGGACGTGGCCCGCGCCGAGGTGGCCTGGATCCCGGCCCTGGCCGACGAGGGCCTCCTCATGCCCCTGGGCGCGCGGGGGCCTCGCCTGGAGGAGCACCTGGAGGTCGTGCGGCCCTTCGCGCGCTGGCGCTCGGAGGTCTTCGCCTTCCCGCAGGGGGTCGACGCGCTGGTCCTCTACACCAACCGGCGCCTCTTCGAGCGGGCGGGCGTCGAGGTGCCCCAGACCTGGGATCAGCTCCTTGAGGCGGCCCGGCGCCTGACGATAGACTCGGGCGGCCGCAGCGCCGCCGAGCCGGGCTTTGAGCGAGGCGCGGTCGTCCAGCACGGGATCACCCTCAAGACGGACGGCTATTACTTCCTGCCCTTGCTGTGGGCCTTTGGCGGCGGGACGGTCGATCCCGAGGCGGGGGAGGTCTTCATCGACAGCGCGGGCTCGGTGGCGGCGGCGGCCTTCCTGGTGAGGCTCGCCCGCGGCGAGGGCGTCGCGCCGGAGCGGCTCGACTTCACCGACGAGTACAGGGCCGAGATCGAGGGCTTCGGGCAGGGGCGCGTGGCGATGATCATCAACGGCCCCTGGGCGGCGCTCGATCTGCTCAAGGGGCCTGCCTTCGCCGATCCGCTGGATCTGGTCGCCTCGCCGGTGCCCCTGGGGGAGGGGGGTCGCGGCGGCTCGCCGGTGGGCGGGCACGGCTACGTGATCAACAAGGCGTCGGGGGCGCAGGAGGCGGCCCTGGCGCTGGCCAGCCACCTGTCGAGCTTGCGGGCGCAGGTGATGCTCGCGCAGGCCAACCACCTGCTGCCGACGCGGCTGGCGGCCTACGAGCAGCCCGAGGTGCGCTCAGACAGGCTGGTGGTGGCCTTTCGCGCGGCGCTGGATCGCAGCCACCCGCGCGCGGTCTTCCCGGGCATGGCCAGGCTCTTTGACGCGCTGACGCCGGCGCTTCAGAAGCTCGTCCGCGGGGAGGGGGCGCCGGAGGCGGTCATGCCCGCCGTAGCGGCGCAGTGGCGGCTGATCCTCAAGCCGCCGCGCTGAGAACCGGCCGCCCGGCTCAGTCAGGGCAATTGCAAAGTCGACTTCGTTGACGGGCACAAGACCCCGTCGGGAACAATCGAGATCGGCGAGTCGGCTTCGATGGCGGACACGTCGAGATCAACGAGTCGACTTCGTTGACGCACACGTCGGGATCGACGAGTCGACTTCGTTGACGGACACGTCGGGATCGACGAGTCGACTTCCTTGATGGACAAGGGGGATCGGCGAGTCGACTTCGTTGGTGAGATCCGCACGTTGACGGTCCACCCGGGCTTGCGCCCGGGCCTTAGGTTTTGTCCCGGGTCGCCCCGCCATCCGGCGGGGCTGGCCAGGGGCTGTCAACCTTCAGGGGACAGACCCTCTCAAGGCCGCTCGATGTCTGCTTGCGAGCCCCTTTCCTTCTCATCTGAGATCAACACGGGTGACACGCCCCACACACGCCGACGGCCCATCGCCAGCCCCGCAGGGGCGTGCCTGGACAAGCTGTAGCCCCAGGCGCGAGCCTGGGGGTCTTGAGATTGAATTTGTTGATTTTATTGATTATTTTTGTGGGAGGGGCCCACCCGCTACGGCCTCGTTGGCGCCCTCGTCGGGGCGTCTTCAGCCGATGATGATCTGCTCAAGCCACTTGCGCTGGAGGGGGGGGAGGTCATCGGAGATGGACTTGAGGCCGTGGCCGTCGAGGACAAGGCCGACGGTCTGGAGCAGGGGTACGGGGCCGACCTTGTGGGCGCGGACGAGCTCGGCGGCGCGCTCGAGGTACTGGCGGGGTGAGGTGAGGCCGCCGAGGGGGTTGATGAAGGAGATCAGGGCCAGGGCGGCCAGCGCGAAGACTCGCCCGGCGTGGTCGCCGTGGCGCCGGGCGAGGTCGTCGGAGCGCTCAAGGAGGGCGGCGGCCTGCATGGGCTCGCGGCTCCAGGAGGCGGCCATGGCCATCAGGTTGAGGCTCTGGATCTGTCGCCGGGGGTTGTTGGCCGAGGCGAAGCCAAGGCTGGCCTGCTCAAGCAGCTTGCGGGCCTCCTCGACGCGGCCGAGCTTGAGGTTGGTCGAGCCCAGCCGCAGGTGCATGTCGCCGATCAGCTCGGGCTTGTGGTGGACGGGCAGGCTGAGGACCTCCAGGTAGCACTTGCGGGAGCGCTTGATCTCGCCGCGGGCCTCGTGGACGCGGCCCATCAGGGCGAGGGTCTCGGCCAGGTGGCCCAGGACACCCAGATCGCGCTGGATGTCGAGGGCCTCGTCGAGCAGCTCGGTGGCCTCCTGAAAGGCCTGGCGGTGCCAGGCGGCCAGCGCCAGCCTGTGAAGGCACAGCGCCAGCTCCAGCCTGTCGCCGCTCTCGCGGTCGATCTGGAGGGCCTGTCGCAGCAGCCCCTCGCCTTCAGCGGTGCGCCCTTGAAGGAGCAGCGCGTGGCCGAGGTCGGCGCAGATGGGGGCCTGGATGCCGGGGTCGCCGACCTCATCGGCGATGAGGCGCGCTCGGGCCAGGAAGCGCTCGGCGGCGATGTTGTCGCCGCGCGAGAGGTGGACATTGCCGAGGTGCTGGAGGCCGCGCGCCTTGATCAGCGGGGCCTGGGTGGTGTGGGCTTCGAGCTGGACTTCGAAGTGGGCCAGCGACTCGGCGCTGATGACGCCGTGCTCGGCCAGCGTGAGCTGGCCCAGGAGGATGTCGATCTCCAGCCCGAAGGTCGGGTCGCCGGTCGAGGCCACCCAGGCCCGCGCTTTCCGCAGGTGCTCGGCGGAGGCCTCGTGGTGCTGGAGTTGCAGGTGCAGCTCTCCGAGGTGGAGCGCGGCCCGCGCCCGCGTGGCGTGGTCCTGCTGAACCTCGGCCAGCGCCAGCGCGCTCAGGAGATCCTCCTCGGCGGGGCCATACTGGCCCAGGCGCAGGTTGATCTGGCCCATGGCCAGCCCCAGGCCAGGCGCCAGGGCGGCGACCGTCGGCGGGGCGGAGTCCTGAAAGCGGCTCAGGAGCTCCTTGGCCTTGACGAAGTGGGCGCGGGCGCCGAGCAGGTCGCTGAGCTGGAGTCGCTGGCGGCCCGCTTCGAGCAGGTGAGGCAGGGCCTTGTCCGGCATCCCGGCCCGGATGAGGTGCGCGGCCAGCTCGTCGGCGTGGTCGGCGCTGGACTCGCCGTAGAAGGCGATCTTGGCTCGCGCGGCGGTGCTGTGCAGCCGCGAGCCCGCCAGGGAGGTGTCGACCTCGCGCTGGAGCAGCTCGGGCAGCAGGCCATTTTCGAAGCGGATGGCGGCCACCGGCTTGTCCAGCGCCATCACGTCCGAAGAGGGCGCCGCCTCGGCCTGCTCCTGCTCCCCGAGCGGGAGGCCGGCCTTGGGATCAGGGGCCTCCTTGACCTCGAAGGCGTCCAGCTCCGCGTCGACGCCGACCAGGTGGTGGATCTTGAGCTCGCCCAGCAGGCGGTCGGTCAGCGCGTGGGGCCAGGGCCTCTCCTCCAGATCGAGCATCGTGCGCAGCAGGGCCATGGGGACCTGCCGGCCCAGGACGGCCAGCCGGTAGAGCAGCTCCTGCATGCCCTCCGGCGCCGAACTCTGCCCGATGGCGTGGGTGACGCGCAGCCTGACCATCTCCAGCAGATCCTGGGGCAGCGAGAGCGGGGCGCTCTCGTCCCGCAGCAGCCATATCTCGCCCTCCTCGACGAGGCGGTGGCTCTGGTGCAGGTGGTGGAGGATCTGAAGGACGTGCAGGGGGTTGCCGTGGGCGGCCTCGGCGACGCGGCGCTTGAGCTTGACCTCGGAGGGCAGCAGCGCGTCGACGAGCTGGAGGATCGCCGCGTCGGCCAGCCCTTCGATCTGGACGATGGGGGCGATCTCGCGCGAGAGCCCTTCGATCTGCCGCAGCAGACGCAGCACGTCGGGCCGGTGGTGGCTGGACTGGCGCCTGACGGTCAGGGTCAGGCAGATCGAGGACAGCGGCGTCGGGTGGGGCGATCGGGCGTGCCGCGCGACGGAGGAGGCCAGGCGCCGCAGGAGATCGAGGCTGGTCGGGTCGGCGAACTGGAGGTCCTCGAAGACCAGGAAGATGGGGTGCGCGGTGGCGACGCGGATCAGCAGCCGGACCAGCCGCTCCATGGCCAGCGCCGGGTGGCGGGTGTGGGCCGAGTCGATCTCCGGGACGAGCAGGCCGGCGATCAGCGCCACGTCGCGCTCGTTGATGTCGTCGCCGAAGCGCCGCGCGGCCTCGGCGACGGCCTCTTCGAGGGATCCGGCGCGGGCCAGCTCGACGCCGCGCTCAGGCGAGAGGCCAAAGAGCTGGCCGACGAGCCTCGCCATGCCCTCCTCGGCCCCCGCGTTGGGGTTCCTGAAGTGCCCTCCGGCGACCAGGATGTCGCTCGTCTCGCGGACGATGCGGCCGATCTCGGTCAACAGGCGGCTCTTGCCGACCCCGGCGTCGCCCTCCAGCAGCAAGAGGCGGCTGTGGCCCTCGTCGGCGGTGCTGCGCAGCACCCCGAGGATCTGCCGGGCCTCCTGCTCCCGGCCGATCAGGGGGACCTGGCCGGAGAGCAGGCCCGGCAGCGCGGCGAGGCGCCGCAGCCCCGGCCGGGTGGGGGAGGACTCAGGCGGCAGGCGGCCGTCGACGGGCTTGCCGGTCGGCGGCGTCGGGATCGACGCCTCGACGCGGGCCGCCTGCATCGCGCCCGTGGTGGGCTGGTCAGCGCTCCCCTCGTCCTCGTCGCCGGGGATGGTCGGGCTCTGGAGCGCCAGGAGGTCGAGCTCGGGGGAGGTCGCGCCGTCGATGTTGAGGTCCAGGCCGTAGATCTCGTCCAACTCGACCGTGCTCAACAGGCCCTGCACCCGTGCGCGGGTCTGGGTCGAGCCCGTAGAGGCGTGGACGAGGATGTCCAGCGGGTCCAGCGCGCCCTGGCCGTTGAGGGCCTGGAGCATGGCCGAAGCGTCGGCGTAGCGCTCCGAGGCCCGCTTCCGGGTGGCGATCTCCATGACGGCGGCGAGGCGGTGGGCCGAGACGTGGGCCGGCAGCGCGGGCAGCGGCGCGCTGACCTGCATCTTGAGGACCTCCATGGGCTCCTTGGCGATGAAGGGCTTGTTGCCGGTGAGCATCTGGAAGATCAGCAGGCCGACGGCGTAGACGTCCACCGCCGAGGTCAGCGGCCCGACGCCCTGGGCCTGCTCCGGGGCCATGAAGTCCGGCGTGCCGCACACCAGCCCCTCCATCGTCAGGTCGGTGCGGCCGCCGTGGGGCAGGTCAATGATCCCGTGGCCTTCGTCGAGCATGTCGGCGACCTTGGCCAGGCCGAAGTCCAGCACCTTGACGAAGTCCTGCTCCCCGTAGATCCGGGTCAAAAAGACGTTGTCGGGCTTCAGATCCCGGTGGATCAGCCCGATGGCGTGCGCCTCGGACAGCGCCCCGAGCACCTGGCGGGCGACGTGCTCGGCGCGGCGCGGCGGCAGCGGGCCGCTCTTGCGCAGGACGTTGCTCAGGGGCTCGCCCTCCAGGTACTCCATGGCGATGTAGAGCAGCCCGCTGGCCGTCGCGCCGAAGTCAAAGAGCGTGATCGTGTTGGGGTGATGCAGGCGGCTGGCCAGCAGCGCCTCCTGGCGGAAGCGCTCGACGGCGTTGTGCTCCTCAAGGCGCCGGGGCGCGAGGATCTTCAGCGCCACCCGCCGGTGCCCCATGGACTCCTGGCGGGCCTCGTAGACGGTCCCGAAGCCGCCCCTGCCGACGACCCGGATGATCTGGAAGCGATCGACGATCCAGTCGCCGGCCTTGGGAAGAAGGCGCGCGTCGCTCTGTTCTGGGCGCGACTCCGACACCAGCCCTCCTTGCTCACTCCGCCGCGCGCGGGCCCGCTGAAACCACCTCGCCCGCCACCCCCCTCCAGGGTGACCTCGCCATGTGGGCTCGGGGTTGCCTTCACCGACTATACACCCTCGGCCTCAAACCCAGAAGCCCCCCTCGATAGATCGATCCTGGCCGACCGCTCGTATCCAGCACTGAGCGTGTCCCGAGCGGCCCGCGGCGGTCATTCACCTTTTTTTGAACAAGGGAATAGGCCGCGGTGTCGAAGGGGTTGTTGACACCGGTTCCCGCCCGACTGTGCCGGGCTGGGATCGCATTGAAGGAGGGTTGAGTTCAATGGCCACATCCGAGATGCCGCATCCAGGAAAAGTCGACGCGTTCCACGCGGAGGCACTCATCCACCTCGACGCGCTCTTTGGCGTGGCCCTGAGGCTGACCAAGAACGAACGAGACGCCGAGGACCTGGTTCAGGACACCATCCTCAAGGCCTACACGCACTTCGAGAAGTACAAGCAGGGCACCAACTGCAAGGCGTGGCTCTTCAAGATCCTCACCAACACCTTCATCAATCGATACCGCAAGAAGAGCAAGGAGCGGGTCTACCTCGTCGACGACGTCGACCACCGACCGCTCGCCGAGCGCGCCGTCGCGCCGGCCCAGAACATCCTCGAGGAGGGCGCCGAGAGCGAGGGCGACTGGTACCACAAGCTCTTCTCGGATCAGGTCAAGACGGCCCTTGAGGAGATCCCCACCGACTTCCGCATGGTGGTCCTGCTCGCCGACCTGTACGACTTCAGCTACAAGGAGACCGCCGACATCGTCGGCTGCCCCATCGGGACTGTCATGAGCCGCCTCTACCGCGGCCGCCGCCTGCTGGCCTCCAAGCTCGTCGATTACGCCCTGGAGCGCGGCTCGCTCACCTACGACCCCCGCGTGGAGGTCGAAGAGGACGGCGAGCTGCACAAGGTCGTCGAGCTTAAACGCCGCCGCCGCAAGCGCGCTTGATGGATCCTGGCCTCTCCCTGAGAGAGGCCCATTCTTCTACGGAGTGAGTGCATCGTCATGGACTGCGGTGAGTTCAAATTTCTGGTTCACGCCTACGTCGACGGCGAGTTTGACGAGCGCGAGGGGGTGGAGGCCCAGCACCACGTCGAGTCCTGCGAGCCTTGCAGGCAGCTGGCCCGCCACGAGCGCATGATGCGCCGCCACTTCAAGCTGAGCTACGAGCCCGACCAGGCCCCGGAGGACTTCAAGCGCCGCCTCATGGCCCGCCTGAGCGCCGCTCAAGAGGAGGAGGAGGCCGCCCAGGCCGCCGCCGCGACCCCTCCGCCCCTGGCCGAGATCGTCGCCCTCCCCGTCGCTGCGCCCGCCGCCGCGCCCCGGCCCACCTGGCTCATCGGCCCGATGGCCGCCGCCGCCGCCGCCGCGCTGCTCTTCGTCTTCTGGGACAACCCCGCCGAGCAGATCGAGGGCGCGTCGGACGGGCTCGCCGCGACCGAGGGCGCGCCGGCCGCGCTCGCCTCGACCTCCCTCCAGCCCGCCGCCCAGGCCCTCGACGTCGAGCCCATCGTCGAGGAGTCCGTCAACTGGCACCGCCGCAACATCCCCATCGAGGTCACCGGCCCGTCGAACTCCAGGGTCAGCACCTGGCTCAAGCCCAAGGTCAACTTCCCGGTCCGCCTGCCCGACTTCGAGCGCAATGGCCGCGACGGGGTCAGCCTCCTGGGCGCTCGCCTGTCCAACATCCGCGAGCGCCAGGCCGCCTACGTCGTCTACGAGGTCGACGGCAACAAGATCTCCGTCATGCTCTTTGACGGCAACAACCGGGTCCAGCGCCCGGCGGCTGCTCGCGGCGAGGGCCTGCGGCAGGGCGTCGGCCGGCCCACGCCGGCGATGTACAACGCCAACGGCTACAACGTCGCCGTCATCGAGAACAACGGCGTGACCTACAGCATCACCTCCGAGATGCCCGTCGAGGACATGGCCCAATTGGTGGACGCCGCCTTTTCCCAATGATAACCGTGGCGGACAGGGGGCGCTGTCCCTCTCCACCTCCAGCCCGGTGATCGCGATGACCCTTCACCTTCGACTTCTCCTGACCCTCGCCCTCATTCTTGGCCTCGCTCCAGCCGCCTCGGCGCAGGACATCTTCCTCAACGGCGTCAAGGTCAACGGCCTGACCGACCAGCACTTCGAAGGGGCCTCGGTGCGCTTTGACGACAAGGGCAATGTCCACCTGAGCATCCCCGACGTGCGCGTCCATCACGACGCCCAGAAGACCGCGTCGCGCAAGGAGGCCCCGAAGCTCCGTCGGACCTACTGGCTGGTGGCCAGCCAGACCAACCCCGGCGCCACACAGTACAACGTGGACGTCCACGTCAACGGTCAGTTCGTCACGCGCCTCGTCAGCGCCGACGCCCGTCAGCTCACCGTCAACGTCAACAAGTTCCTCGTGCCCGGCAACAACACGGTCGTCTTCACCGCCATCAAGGATCTGGGCAAGGCCCGCCGGAGCTTCGCCGAGGCGGATGAGCTGACCTTCTTCCTGGGAGAGGGCGCCGCCAGCGGCCACCAGATCACCATCGACAGGACCCTCGTGCGCTACACGCGCACGGCGGCCGAGGTCGACAACGACACGGCGACCTTCACCTTCCTCGCCGAGTAGATCCGGCTCGCCGGGACGCCCAACGAGGCCGACCGCTCACAGATCCAGCCCAAAGCCCGCCGACAGGCTCGTCGCCCCCAGCGCGCTCTCGCCCACCTTGCCTATCTCTCCAAGGTCTGCTCTCACCTCTCGGTGCTGGAGTTCAAGCACGAAGTGGCCAGAGAGGGTCTCGGAGATCGGGAGAGGCAGCTGCGCGCCGGCGATCAGCAGGGCGCCGAGCGAGAAGTCGTTCTGAGCCTCGGTGCGCGAGAAGGCCTCGAAGTCGCTCCGGCTCACGAGCATGCTCAACCCCAGGCCGCCGTAGGGCTGTATCGGCCAGCCCTCCGGGGCGCTGTAGAGCGCCATCAGGTTCAGGGGGAAGGCGTGGGAGTTCTGGATCAGGGTCGTCAGGCCGCGGCCGGGGACGATGGCGAGGTCTTTCTGGGACAGGAGCTGATAGCCGCCCTCCAGCGCGATGCGCAGGTGATCGTCGCGCGTGTCCGCCAGGAGGGTCTCCAGCGGCAGGGTGATGCTCAGTTCGAAGGCCACCGTCAGGGCCGCGTCGAGATCGGCGCTCGGCGCGACGGCGCCGAACTTGGGGGTCAAGCGCAGGCCGAGGGCGGCGCTCTGGGCGCCTGCTGTCTCCCTGGAGGAGATCGCGGGCGGTTGAGCCTGGGGAAGCGCGGTCTGGGCGATGAGGTCGTCTGCGAGCAGCCCGACGCCCTGCCCGAAGGCCTCGACGTTGTTGTAGTGGGCCTCCACGGTGGCGACGGGGCTGGCCTGGCCGGCCTCGTACCAGGTCAGCGAGGCGATGATCCTGCCCTCCTTGTTCAGTATCTCGCCGGCGATGAAGGAGGGCGAGGGCAGGTGCTCGCTGATCGCCTCGATGCACACCCGGTCAGGATCCTCGCAGAACATGATCCTCGCCCCGTTGAGGGACAAGGCCGAGTCGACGTGCTCCAAGCCGGGGTTGGCGTCGAGCCTGTCGATGACGATCTGCCGCAGGGTCGAGGCGAGGGCGTCGTCACCGTCGATCATGAGGATGGTGATGGGGGTGCTCGTCTGTGCGCTTGCGGGTGAGGGTGTCAGGGACGCGACGGCCAGCGCGCCGAGGGCAAGCCAGAGCCGAAGGGGGGGCGACGCCATGGTGGCCTCCTGAGGGGTTCGAGCGGCGTTGAGGCCAGGTCTGCGATGGGGGTCAGAAGTCTCCGGTGAGTCGGAAGACGGCGTCGAGGTCGCGGTCGCTGACGATGAGATCCCCGGTGGTCGGGTCAAAGTCCACGCCGACAGGGGCGCGCAGGCCCGAGGCGATGACCTGAACGTTGTTGCCGTTGTCTGGATCGACGGCCACGATGGTGCCCGCGTCCTCGTTGGCCACGAAGATCCGGCCGCTGGGGGCCACGGCGCAGGAGCGCAGGAAGCCGTTGCTGGCCTGGAGGGCGGCGGCGTTGGAGATGCGCCGCCTGTTGTTGCAGGTCGTCGGGTTGCCGATGGCCAGATCGCAGCCGTGGAGCTCGTCCTCGCGGGTGATGTAGAGCGTGTCCTGATCGCCGCAGACGTCGAAGAGGACGTCGTCGCCGATGTTGGTGACGACCGTCCTGATGATTCGGCCCGGGTCGACGACGTAGACGCGGTCAGGGTCGGGCTCGCTGTCGACGACGAAGAGGCGATTGGCCAGGAAGGCCATCCCCAGATCCCGGTCGCCGGTGGCGTTGACGAAGGGGTCGATGATCCCTTGCTGGGTGTAGGCCACGACGCGGGTGAAGGCGTCGCCGTTGGCGTTTTGCCCCAGCGAGGCGTAGAGCGTGCTGGACAGCTCGTCGTAGGCCAGGCCGATGACCTCCTGATCGTCGATGCCGTCGTTGAACTCGAGGGGGGCGAAGGGCTCCGTGGTGTTGTCCGGCAGGATGAGGGCGATGAACTGCTCGATCTGCTGGGTGCCGAAGAAGCCGTTGTCGGTCTGGAGGCGGATGTTCCTGAAGAGGCCCACGAAGATGTCGCCGTCGTTGGTCAGGACGATCTCCTGCGGCTCTCGCAGGCCGCCCTCGTTGCCCTGGAGCAGGAAGCCGCCCTCGCGGAAGCCGGCCGCGACGGTCAGGATCTGGTCGCAGGAGTCGCAGTTGATGTCGTTGACAGCCTGGAACTGTGAGAGGATCGTGACGGGCTGGCTGTTGGCCTGGTTGCCGCGCTGATCGCGGGCGAAGGCGGTGATGGTCACCGCGCCGAAGCGCGTGCTGGGGATGGTGAAGGAGAAGGTGTCTTCGACCGCCGTGGTGTTCGGCGGCAGGAGGATCAAGTCGGTGTGCTGGAGCAGGCCGCGCGTGCTGATGCCGATCTCCAGCAGACCGCCGAGATCCGAGGCGTCGACCTGGATGACGATCGGGGTGCCGGAGGTGAACTCGTCGCCTTCGGAAGGCGAGGTGATGGAGATGCTCGGGGGTGTGAAGTCGACATCCGCGGTCACGGTGACGAACCTGGAGTCGGTGTCGCCGCTGACGGACTCGGTGGCCGAGACGCGGAAGGTGCCCGCGTTGCTGAAGACGATCTCGTCGCCGTTCTGTGCGGGCGTGGGGCACACGGCGTCGGGATCGGAGCAGGTCAACGAGATGGAGGGGGAGGTGGTGGGGTTTCCGAAGGCGTCGGAGACGCGCAGGGCGACCTCCACGGGGTTGCCGAGGGCGACGAGGGTCGTGGAGAGCTCAAGCTGGACCTCGGCAGGGTCGCCGGGGGTCACCTCCAGGGGGGATTGAGCCAGGACGTTGGTGCCGCGCACCTGAGCCGTGACGTTGAAGTTGCCCGCGCGCGTCAGCGCCGTCAGCGTGCCGCCGTCGACGTTGTTGTTGGCCACCAGCGCGCCGGGGGCGTTGAGGCTCACGTCCACGGTGACGCCGGGGACCGGGTTGTCGAAGGCGTCGCGGACGCTGTAGGTGAAGGGCACGTCGCCGCCGGCCTGGATGGTGTCCTGGGCCAGCGCGAAGGAGAAGCGCTCCAGCGAGGGCGCGGCGGCGGCGATCGTCAGCGGCGCCGAGGCCGTGAGGTCGGGGGCGCCCTCGATCGAGGCGAGCACGGTGTAGGCTCTGGCTGGCGACTCGATGGTGATCGCGGCGCCCTCGATGGGCAAGAGCGGCGCGTCCGGGGAGGGGTCCAGGGTCAGCGCGACGTTCGGGGGGTTGTCGATGCGGTTGCCGAAGACGTCGAAGAGCTCGGTGGTGGCGAGGGTGACCTCGCCGGCGAGGGCCTGGCTGCGGTCGAGGGTCAGGCGAAGGTCGGCGGGCTGGCCGGGGATGAAGGTCATCGTGGCGGAGGCGCTGAGATCCGAGCCCAGGACGCTGGCGGCGACGGTCCATCGCCCGGCGCGGATGATCCCCGTGATGGTGCGCCCCTGGATCAAGGCGCCGGGGGCGTCGGTGACCACGACGATGGGGGGCTCGGTCGTGTTGCCCTGGGCGTCGGTGGTCGAGGCCAGGGCCGTGACCGCGGTCCCAGGCACCAGGGCTTCGAGCGCGTCGGACTCCTGGCCTTCGGCGCTCAGTCGGAGTTCGAGGGCGCTGGCCTTGCCGGCGACGACGACGAAGTCGGCGGTGCGGGTCAAGCCTCCGGCGGAGACGGTCAGGAGGCCCGCGCCCGAGGTCTTGATGCCGAGGAAGGTGACCTGGGCTCTGCCGTCGGTGTCGGTGACGATGATCTGATCGGCGATCTCGTCGTAGCCGCCGAGCGAGAAGCTGACCTCGAAGTCGCTCAGGGCGACGCCCTCCTCGGCGTTGTCCACCTGCGCCAGGACCGTCAGCGTGCCCGAGTCGGCGTCGACGATGGGGTCCGGCACCTCGATGGTCAGCGACTCAGGGCGGGGGGACTCCTGGACGATCTCCAAGGTGGTGGCTGCGCTGCGGTTGCCCGCGGCGTCCGTCGCGGTCACCTCCAGGGTGTTGGCGCTGTCGGGCAGCAGCTTGACCTCGGCGTTGAACCTGGCCGTGAAGGCGTCGGCCGTGACCACGACGGCCTCATCGGGGCCTTCGATGCGGACGGTGGCGCCGTACTCCGCCGAGCCCGTGATGAGCTGGGTCTGAAGGCTGGTGGGTGAGGTGACGGCGTCGACGCGGGGAGGCGGCGGCGCCTCCTTGTCCTCCTCGGCGCAGGCGCAGGCGAGGATGGCAATGAGGGACGCCGAGAGAGAGATGACGCGTCGTTGGTTCATGGGTCAGAGTGTCCTGTTCTGGCTGTGTCCTCAAAGAGCCGGGGGGGGGATCGGAGGCGAACACCCTTTGGACCTGTCGAGGCCAACTTTCAGGCAACTCTTTTTTTCAAGGGGTGTCGGTTGATCTAGCGACCGCAGTAGCGGATCTGGAGGGCGCCCTGGGCGCCGGCGAGCTTGCCGGCGTCGATGGAGACGGCGCCGTTGGGGCAGGCGTCCGTGCTGCCGAGGAAGACGTAGCCGCCCTGGCCGTTGTCCAGGTCTTCGCCGTCGAGGGTGACGGCCAGCGGCGGCTCGGTCAGCCGGGCGTCGGGGCAGACGACGACGTCGTCGGGCTCGGACAGGAGGCTGATGTGGGAGACGCTCAGGCCGTAGGAGGCCGAGCAGGCCGACTCGAAGGCGGCGCGCGGGCGGAAGAGGTCGGCCAGCCGGATCAGGCGCGTGGCGGGGAAGACGGGCCTGCCGGCGGCGTCGGCGCAGGTCGGCGCCAGCTCGTCGTCCAGGTCGATGTCGCGGCCGTCGTCCGAGCCGCCGATGACGGCGACGGCGACGGCGCCGGGGTCGCTCTTGAGGGCGATGAGCTCCTGGGCCAGATCGTCGGGGTCGGCGAGGCGGTCCAGGGCGTGCTCGCAGCGGGTCTGGGTGGTCTCGCCGTCGATGGACGACAGATCGAGGTTGTCGTTGGAGCAGTCATCCCGATCGGTGACGTAGACGACCAGGAGCGAGGCGCGGGCGCGCAGGAATCCGGCGTTGCCGCCCGCGGTCAGCGGCTCGAGGTTGCGGGGGCCGAAGGCGGCCGAGGTGGCCTCGATGAGCTCCTGGGCGTCGGCGCCCTCGGAGCCCTGCAGGACATTGCAGGCGGCGAAGGTGCCGGCGCGCTCGCCGTGCTCGTCGGTGACGATGCGGGGGCTCATCTCGCAGCCGGAGATGCCCTGGCCGCCGGCCTTGAGGGCGCCGATGGAGGCCGGATCGCCGGCGTCGCCCGTGATGACGCCGAGCTGGAAGTCCAGCTCGCGGGCGCGCATCAACGATATGAAGCGGGGGACGGCGGCGGCGAGGCGCTGCTGGATGGCCTCGGTGCCCGGGGCGGTGCTGACGACGATCAGGACGTCGAGCTGCGCCGGGTCCTGGAAGGTGGTCACCTCCTGAAGGGTCTCGCGGCCTTCGAAGCACACCTCGCCTGCGGGGAGCAGGTCGGGGTTGAAGAAGGCGTTGTCCTCCTTGCAGGCGCTCGCCGTCAGGAGCAGCGACGCGGCGATGACGATCAATTTGGAGCGGGTGTTTGAGTTCATGGGCCGGGTGGTGGGGGTGGACCTGTGCGCGGTCACTGGCAGACTTGTCCGCGGCTCATGTTGTCGGGGCAACCGAGGTTGGTGTCAACCTCGCGGCGGGTGCAGATCTCGCGGCAGCCCACGGCGCCGAAATCGCGGATCTGGCAGCCGTTCGAGGTCCAGACGATGTCAGCGACCTCCCAGAACTCGGTGTCGGGGCCGCCGTCCGCGCCGGGCTTCTCGCGCAGGACCACCGGCTCGAACTCGCGGGCGAGCTGCCCGCGGCAGAAGATCCGCAGCGAGACGGTGCTGTCGCCGAAGCCGTCGTCGGCCCAGTAGTGGACGCCCAGCCGGTAGGTGCCGTTGAGCGGGCTCCTGACGTTGATGTTCTCGGGGCCGTTGCCCTCGACGTCGTCGAGGTCCAGGCGAGGATCGTTGTCGTCCAGGGGGGAGAACCACTCGACCTGGGGGGGGGGCGCGATGTTGGGGTCGTTGTTGAAGTCGGCGATCTGCTGTCGGCAGTTGGCCTCGTAGGTCTCGGGGGCCTGGTTGTAGCTCTCGGTGCAGAGGCGGCAGTTCTCCCAGAAGCAGTCGTCGCCGCGCGGGCCGTTGGCGAAGTAGCGGGCGCCGGGGGTCTTGATCAGGTGCAGGTCGACGTCGGAGCGATCGTTGTTGGCCCCGACGTTCCAGACCATCTCGATGCGCAGCTGGTCCTGGGAGTTGGTCACGACGGTCGTGACGCACCGGCCGATGCCGCCTCTGTTGTCCTCGACCTCGAGTTGGAAGAGGTAGATGCCCTGGACGTCCGCGAAGATCTCGGTGGTGAGCTGGTTGGCCGGCGTCGGGCGCGCCGTCGAGCCGACGGGCTTGTCGAGCAGCGACCAGACCGAGCGGACCATCGCGTCGCCGTCGGCGTCCTCGTAGCCGCCCACGATCTCGTAGAAGGCCAGCGTCGGGCCGGTCTGATCCGGCGGGCAGATGGCCAGCGGGGGCGTGTTGTTGCACCCCTCGATCTCGTCCACCTCGTCGTCGCAGTCGTTGTCCACCCCGTCGCACACCTCCTCGGAGGGCAGCACCTCGTTCATGCAGACCCCGTAGAACTCCCGCTCGCAGAGCTGGGTCCCGGCCCGGCAGGAGCTGCCCCCCTCCAGGTCGCGGGGGTCGCCGCTGTAGCAGGGCTTCTCGGCCACCGTGCAGGTGCAGCCCTCGTCGACCTGGGCGTCGCAGTCGTTGTCGATGTTGTCGTCGCACAGCTCGACGTTGTTCGGGTCGCAGTAGGGCCCCAGATCGCAGTCGAGCGCGCAGCTCTCCTCGCTCTCCGAATCCTGACAGATGCCGTCGCCGCACTCATCCATGGGCTCGGGCTCGCCCTCGGGCTGACCTTCCGGGTTGCCCTCGGGCTGACCCTCGGGGTTGCCCTCGGGCTGACCCTCGGGGTTGCCCTCGGGCTCGCCCTCCGGGGTGCCCTCGGGCTGGCCTTCCGGGGTCGCCTCGGGCTGACCCTCGGGGCCCGGGTCGTTGTTGTTCGTGTTGTTCGCGCTCCCCTCTGCGGGAGGAGCCTTGTCGGCGCAGCCCAGAGCGGTCGTGGCGCAGAGCAGCGCCATTGTCAGGATGGAGGCGAGTCGCCACACGCTCTTCATGGTCCGAACTCCAACAGGCCGTTTTCCCAGAGAATGCGGTGATGACGGGATCAACGCCGCCCTCTTGTTGTAGCGGGCGAGCCCGTGAGCGTCAATAGAGGGCCTCGGCGCCCCTCCCCCCCGGCCTTCGACGGCCGGCGGCCCGCGCCTTGCCGCCATTGTGTTGTAAGCTGCCGTCTTGATTGGGTTCTACTCGCGACAGAAGGTGACCTGCCAGGTCGTCGAGCGGCCGATGCAGGACTGCCCCTCAAGGTCGCACTCCTCGTTGCTCTGGCAGACCTTGTGGCAAGTGGAGGTGTTCGGATCGTCGCGAATGCACACCAGGCCCGCCTTGCAGCGGCCATTGCCGCCGGAGCAGACCTCGCCCTGATCGTTGGGCCCCTCGGGCTCGCACACGAAGATGGGAGCTTCGGTGGCCGGGTCAAAGCCGAAGGTGCAGGCGAAGCCCTCCTCGGCGCAATCCTGCGCGTAGATGTCGCAAGCCTGTCGAGAGGGCCTGCACAGGCCGATGGCCGGGTTGCTCCGGATGAAGGCCGAGCACTCGTAGCCCTCGGCGCAGAGGGCCGGGTCGCCCGGGGGGCACATCTGCGTGCAGATCTGCCCGCGCCCGTCCGACCACGTGATGCAGGTCAAGCCGGGGCCGCAGTCGCCGCCCATGCAGGCCTCGTCGACGGCCAGGGGGACCGGCGGCTGGGTCACGCAGGTCGGGGTCCCCTGGATGGGGCTGCATTGCCGCGGCGGATCGCCCTCGGGGCAGTCCTGCGCGAAGGGATCGCACTCCCCGCCGGGTTCGCCCGGGTCGACGTCCTGATCGAGGGGCACGTCGCCCTCCTCGGGGGTCTCGACGTCGGTGTTCTCGGCGACGTCCTCGGGATCGGGCGGCAGATCCGGGGCGACGTCCTCGGCGCCGGCGTCCGGCTCCGGGGTGACGCCGCCGGTGTCCTCGTTGATCTGCGCGTCGGGGGCGTCGTTGTTCTCCGGCAGGCCGGGCGTGCCCAGCGGCGCGTCGTCCTTGGGGTCCGAGCAGCCCAGCGCCGAGGCGACCAGGAGCACGAGGAGGGACGTCAAAGAATGCTTGAGGAAGAACACGGCGCCTCCTTGGAGTTGTGCCAGCCACGCCCCGTGGGCTCATCCCATATCCAGAGGCGGACCTACACCCTAGAACCTTCAGCGTCTCCAGACAACAGTCGTGCGTCGCGGGCCATCTTCGGTTAAACCTTGAGGTCGCCACGAGACCCCCGCCGAGGGAGCCCGCTTGTCCCCAGAACCACCGCGTCTGAAGGCAGAGTCAAGTCCCGCGCGATCGGGTCGCAGGGGCCTGAGCGCGCCCCTCCTGCTGCTCCTCGCGCCCGGCCTGGCCCTGATCGCGGCGATCCACCCGCAGGTCGCCGACGCCCAGGAGGAGCCGAAGGCGGCCCGCGCCTTCGTGATGGACGCCGAGGTGGCCTTTGGCGGCTATTACAAGCCAGGGCTCTTCGCGA
Source organism: Pseudomonadota bacterium (assembly GCA_005804885.1). GTDB lineage: Bacteria > Myxococcota_A > Bradymonadia > Bradymonadales > SYOX01. The sequence continues at coordinate 27,879 of SYOX01000149.1, read as the reverse complement.
CGACCCACGTCGAGATGGAGAACCGAGGCCCTGACCGCCGCGTCGAGGTGTCCGCCCGCTCCACCACCTCCACCCGCGTCCTTCAGGTCGACCTCGCCTCGGGGGGCCGCAAGCGCCTCCAGCTCTCGATGCCCGTGCCCCGCTACGGCGGCTGGACCGTGGTGGCCCGCGACATCGACACCGGAGAGCAGCTCGGCAAGGTCACCCCCTCCGTCTCCAGCCTCTACGACTCAGCCAGGCTCGTCGCCTTCGTCGACAAGCGGCCGCCGGGCCTCAAGGAGGATCTGCTCAAGGACCTCGACGGCGACGGCTCGATGGACTTCGACTTCGAGCGGGCGGGCGCGCGTATCGCCAGGACGAGCCCGGACATGCTCCCGGAGACCTGGCTCGGCTACCACCCCCTGAGCGCCCTGATCTGGCTCCACCCGCGCCTCGACAAGCTCTCCCCGGCCCAGTTCGAGGCCCTGGAGTCCTGGCTCGTGCGCGGCGGCCACCTCGTCGTCGCCATGGACGAGGGCTGGAAGGCCGTGGCGGGCAGCCGCCTCGGCCCCCTGCTGCCCGCCGAGGTGACGGGGCTCGTGGGGATCGACTCGCCCTCGTCCATCGGCGCCCTCCTCGGCCCCGGCGTCAGCTTCGGCAGCGCCAATCCAGAGGGCCTCGTCGATCTGCCGCAGCGGCTCATGGTGCTCGCCGCCAAGCCCCGGCCCGGCGCGCACCCCGGCCCGGAGTCCTCCAACGCCGACGATCCGTTGACCTGGAGCTGGTCCTACGGCGACGGGCGCGTGACCCTCTGGCGCGCCAGCCCCGAGCGCACCGGCCGCACGCCCGAGCTTCAACACTGGGAGTCGTGGCTGCTCGACCGCGCCGGCGGCCTGGACCGGCAGAAGGCCTGGGACGTCGTCCACGAAGACGAACCCAAGCTCGACATCAACATCATCGGGCTGCTGCTCGTGCTGACGCTCTACATCCTGATCATCGGCCCCGTGGACTACCTCGTGCTCCGCAAGCTTCGGCGCCTTGAGTGGACCTCCTTCACCTACCCCGCCACCATCGCCCTCTTCTCCGCCCTGGCCTGGCTGGCCATGTCCCAGTCCGTCGACAGCGGCTCCTTTGAAGCCCGCTTCGGCGTCGTCACGTGGCACCTGCCCGGCGAAGCCATCCGCTCAAACGCCCCCCGCTTCAACCCCGAGCGCACCTTCACCCCCGAGCCGGACGGCCAGGCCCCTGACGATGACGTCGACGAGCCCGATCCCCAGCGCCCTGATGGCGTCGAGGCGGCCAAGGGCGGCGGGGCCAGCCCGGATGGCGCCCAGGCGTCGCCGCGGCCTGCGGGTGGTGTGTTGGATCTGTTTGTTCTTGATGGGTTTTTCCCCACGACGAGGCAGCGGATGACCCTGTCGCCGTCGAGACCCGGGGAGGACGTGTGGCTGGGCGGTCGGCGCTACGACATGACGACGATGGCGACGATCTCGCAGACGCTGGTGGGCCAGGGGCCAGATGTGGAGGTGGTGGCGCCGGCCTACGCGATGATGCCGATCGAGTCGACCTCGATGCTCCGCGACGCGCGGGTGCCCGTGCGCCTGGAGATCGTCGAGGAGGAGCCTGAAGGAGGGGGGATGGCCTTGACGATCACGATCATGAACCTGCTCGACGTGCCGTTGAGGCGCTGCTGGCTGCGATCGGGATCCTTGTGGACCTCGGAGAAGCTCTTCGATGTCCCGGGGGGAGGGCGTTCGGTGCAGGAGCTCACCTATGCCCGGTCGATCGATGAGGTGCTTGAGGGGTGGGAGATCGAGGAGAACGTCGTGCGGCATTCGATCAACGCGCTGCCCTCCTTTGGCCTGGGATCGATGCGGGGTGACTTGACCTGTCAGGTGGACGTCGAGGCCGCGATGGGGGTGAAGATCCCGCGTCGAGGGGCTGAGTCGGAGGTGACCCGTGGGCTGGTGCGCTTTGTTTTTTAAGAGGGGGGCTCGATGATCGAGACGAAGGGGTTGACGAAGTGGTACGGGGGCTTTCTGGCGCTCGACAACCTCGATCTGAAGCTCGACAAGGGTGATCTCTTCGGGTTCATCGGCCCGAACGGCGCGGGCAAGACCACGACGATGAAGATCCTGGCGACCTTGCTGTCGCCGAGCGAGGGGCAGGCCTGGGTCGGCGGCGTGGACGTGGTCAAGGATCCGCAGAAGGTGCGGGCCCTCGTGGGCTACATGCCGGACTTCTTCGGGGTCTACCGCGAGATGCGGGTGGCGGAGTACCTGGCCTTCTTCGCGGCGGCGTACAAGGTGCCTGGATCGGCGCGGGCGAAGGTCGTGGCGGATCTGCTGGATCTGGTGGATCTGAGCTCCAAGGCCGAGGAGACCGTCGGTGCGCTCTCGCGGGGGATGCAGCAGCGGCTGGGGCTGGCGCGCGCGCTGGTCCACGATCCCCAGGTGTTGATCCTGGACGAGCCGGCCAGCGGCCTCGATCCGAGGGCGCGGGTCGAGGTCCGCGAGATCCTCAAGGAGCTGTCTGGGATGGGCAAGACGATCATCCTGTCGAGCCACATCCTGCCGGAGCTGTCCCACCTCTGCAACCGGGTGGGGATCATCGCGCGGGGTAAGTTACGGGCCTGTGGGACCATCGACGAGGTGGCCGGGCAGGTGGCGCCGCCGCGCATCCACGTCAGAGTCGGCGAGGCTGGCGACCCGGAGGGCGAGCATGAGGAGGGGGCGACCGGGAGGGCGGTGCTGGTGCTGCGGGAGGCCTTCGGGGTGGAGGTGATCGTCGAGGAGCGGAGCTTGATCAAGGTGACGCCCGGGTCGGTGGCGCTGGCGCCTTCGGACGTGGTGGGGGTGTTGTACCGGGGTGGCTTTGCGATGGAGTACCTGGAGCCGGTCAACCCGTCGTTGGAGGAGATCTTCTTGCATTTGACCCAGGATCTCGGGTTGGGCGACGACGAGGGTGGGGAATGAGGCCGCTGGCGGCGTTGCTGCGCCGGGAGTTTTTTGAGCGGGTCAGGACCGTGGGCCACTTCGGGATGAGGACGGCCTACGTGGGGCTGCTCTTCTTCGTGATCGTGGTGGTGGCCTGGGACTCATTCATGACGGGGTTGAACCAGCCGATCAGCCACTCGCCGGACCTGGGCCAGGTGCTCTTTCGGACCTTCGCCTTCGTGCAGTACGGGCTGGTGGTGTTGCTGGTGCCCTTGATCGGGGCCGGCGCCATCGTGGACGAGCGGGCCGAGGGGTCGCTGCAGCTGCTCTTGTTGACGCACCTGAGCTATGGGCAGATCGCGTTTGGCAAGTTCGCCTCACGGCTCGGGCTCATCGCGCTGGTCGTCTCCAGCAATGTGCCGGTGCTCTTCTTCGCGGCGCTGCTCGGGGGCGTCGAGCCGATGGACGTGGTGCGGGTCTTTACGTTGACGATGGCCACGGCGGCGATGTTCCTGGGGGTGTCGATGTCGGCCTCGTCGCTGGCGTCGCAGTCGCCGGTGGGCGCGGCGACGGCGACCTACACGCTGCTCGTGCTGATGCTGGTGTCGTTGTTCTTTCTGTTCCTCGTGGATCCGAGCTGGTTCTACTTCTGGCATGGGCCGCTGGCGCTGACCTTCGCGGTGGTCGAGCCGCTGACGATCGGGGCCTCGTGGTGGATCGCGGCGGCGGTGAACTTCGGGCTTGGCGGGCTGGGGGTGGTGGCCTCGGCGCTGCTCCTGCGGCGGGGGGTGCGCGGCAGCCGGAGCTTGAGCCAGCGCCGGGACGGGGCTGCGATCGTGCCGACGGCGTCTCGGGCCGCGGGGGTCTGGGGCAACCCGGTGGCGTGGCGCGAGTGGGTCCGCAAGGGTCGGCCGTGGCACCAGCTTGGGGCTTGCGCGGCGCTGGGGATCGTCAGCGGGGTGGTGCTCGGGGTGACCACGAACGAATCGGAGGCGGCCGAGATCTTCTTGATCGGGCTCAACTTCGTGTTCTTCACGGCGTGCATCTTCAGTCTGGCGATAGGGTCGAGCGTCTTCGCGCAGGAGAAGCGAGAGCAGACGCTGGATCTGCTCAAGCTGACCTACATGAGCCCGTGGGAGATCGTCTCGGGGAAGCTGTCGGCGGTGTGGCGGCTGGCCTTGTGTTTTTCGGCCTGGGTGTTGCCGGCGGGCCTGGCGGCGGGCTTGATGGACGAGGATCTGCCCTTGCTCGGGGCGGTGGGGTCGTGCGTGGCGATGGTGGTGGGGCTGACCTTCGTGGGGGCCGTGGGGGTCTTCTACAGTCTCGTGGCCGAGAGCCCGATGCGGGCCGCCTTTCCGTCGGTGTCGACCTTCATCTATGTGTCGACCTTCATGTTCATGTGGCCGATGGTCTTCTTTCAGGACGAGGACGCGATCCCCTTCTGTCTGCTGATCGGCTGGTCCCTCGTCTTCGTGCCGCCCTTGTTGATCGTCGTTCGCACGGCGCCTCGCCGGCTCTTGCCGGGCGGGGTGATGTTGGGGGTGTGGGCGGCGATGGTGCTGGTGCTGGGGCTGTCGGCCAAGGAGAGCCTGGTGCTCTTCGGGGTGTCGCCCTTCGTGCTGCTCAACGCCAGCGTGTTGCTCTTTACGGAGAACAGCGGCTCGGACATGGCGGGGACGCTGGTGCTCGGCGGGGTGTTGCTGGTGTGGGCGACGGTCTTCTTCATCTGGGCGTCGATGGCGCTGCTGGACGAGGTCTCCACGCCGGAGACGGTGGAGTCGGGCGATCCGGCGCTGGCGGCGCTGTTGAGCGGGGTGATACCCGGCGCGGGGCAGGTCTACCTGGGCGAGATGGGCCGCGGCGCGGTGATCATGGTGGTGTCGATGTTGCTGGGGTGCGGTCTGGGGCTGGCCAACGTGGCGGCCTCGGTCGACGCGTACAAGCTGGCCACCCGAGCGCGCGAGGTCAGGCGCGCAACAGAAAGTCGACGATGATCTCCAGCGCCTCTTCGGGGCGCTCCGTCGTGAAGTCGTGTCCTGCGCCCTTGATGAAGTGAGCTCTGGCATCGGGGATGCGTTCGGCCAGCAGTCGCGAGTTCTGGCAGGGGATGAGCTTGTCGGCGTCGCCGGTCAGGGCCAGCGTCGCGGGCTTGAGGTGCGGGAGTCTCTCCCAGGTGTCGTGGCTGGCGGCGGCGGCGAGCTGTCTGAGGAGGTCGCGCTTGCGGAGGGGTTCTTGTTGGAACCAGGCGAGCCACTGGTCGAGGATCTGGGGGTTCTGGCGGATGAAGTCCTCGGAGAGGATGTGTTCGGCGATGCGGCGGTTGCGGGCTTCGAGGGGGAGGGTGGCGTTGCGGAGCATGTTCGCGGCGACGTCGGAGGGGGGGCGGAGGGCGTGGAGGCCGCCAGGGGTGGTGCAGCCGAGGATGAGGCGGCCGACGCGATCGCGGTGAAGGAGGGCGAGCTCCTGGGCGATCATGCCGCCGAGGCTCATGCCGAAGACGTGGACGCGGGGGAGGTTGAGGGCGTCGAGGAGGCCGACGCAGTCTCGGGCGAGGGTGGCGGTGGAGTAGAGGCTCAGGGGAGCTTGTGAGCGTCCGATGCCGCGGTTGTCGAAGGCGATGACGTCGAACTCGCGGCCGAGGTCGTTGAAGATGCGGCCCCAGAAGCGCGAGGATCGCCCGAGGCCGCGGATGAGCAGGAGGGGTTCGCCGCGCCCGGTGCGTTCGTAGTGGAGGTTGAAGGGGCGGGGCTGGTTCTGGATTCTGGCGTTGGGCATGGGCACTTCTTGTTCAGGTGTTTCTGTGCGGGTGAGGATAGCACAAGAGGGTGTGGGATGGGGAGCGGGCCGGGGGAGATGGAGGGGGAGGAGCTGTTGGAGGTGATGGCGGCGTTGGAGGTCGTCGAGCTTCTGGGTCGTGTGCTGGCGGGGTTGAAGGGTGAGGGGCTGGATCCCGGTCGGGCTTGCGACAGGCTGGAGGGTCTTGGGGCGCTGGCGGCGCTGGTGTCTTCGGAGCGATGGCGCGGTGCGCTGGAGGCAGCGTTGGGTGCTGGCGATGATTTATGGGGTTTATGGGTTTTATGGAATATAATATGTGAGGAAGAGGTGTTGGTGGGGAGGGCGAGCGCGGTCATCTTCGAGGGTTGGGGGTGGTCGGCGCTGGGGATGGGGGATGTGGAGGGAGGGGGGCGTTGGTTGTCGCGGGCGATGGGGCTTCATGAGCGGGTGTTGGGCGATGATGGGGGTCTGGAGGGTCTGCTGGCGGGGCAGGCCGGGGTGGGGATCGGGGCGCTTGGGCGGGCGCGGGCGGGCGTGTGGCGGGCGTTGTTGGAGGCGCAGGGGCGTGGCGCGGTCGAGGCGTTGGAGGCGCGGGATTGGGATCGGGCCTTGATGCATTGGGGGCTGGTGGTGCGTTGGTGGGGGGGTGAGGAGGAGGGGGAGCGCTGGCGCGGGAGGTGCGTGGGGGGGTTGTTGGCGCAGATCAAGGCGGTGGAGGACGCGGCGATCTCGCGTGGGGTCGGGGGTGGCGAGGAGGCGGCGCTGGAGCTGGCCGTGATGGGCCTGGGGGTCGAGCCTGAGGCGTGGCTCTTGAGGAGGCGCTGCGTGGAGGTGGGGGTGAGGGCGGCGTGGTCGCTGTCCCTGCGGGGTGATGAGGGGGGGTTGTCGTCGGTGGGGGAGGCGCTGGAGGAGAGCGCGCGGTGGTGCGGTGCGCGTTCGGCGATGTGGGAGGGGGATGTGGGCTTCCGGGGTGTGCTGGTGGAGGCGCTGCTGTTGGCGGCCTACGGGAGCAGGGAGCCGGAGGTCGCCCTGGGGCACGTGGAGGCGGCGCTGGCGCTTGATCCGGAGCACCCGACGGCGCCGAGGTTGCTGGGGGAGGCGCAGGCGGCCTTGTCGGCCAGGCGCCTTGGGGCGGGGAGGATCGCGGAGGCGCGGGCGTTGGCGGCGGAGGCGTCGCTGGTCGTGGGTCAGTCGGAGGCCTTTGAGCGGCTGGTGGTCGCGCTGGGGCGCGCGGCGGGAAGAGGGGGGGAGCCGCGGTGAACGTTTATGACGATCTCGGGGCGCGCGCTGGGGATGGCGCGGCCGCGTTGCTGGTGCTGCTGGACGAGGCGCTGGGGCGTTGCGGCGAGGGCCAGCGCGGTGAGCTGAGGGCGTTGAGGGAGGGGCTTGTGGCCGATCCTGAGCTTCGCCTCGTGTGGCTGCTGCGGTCGCGCTCGCTGGGCGTGGTGCACCCGGTCGACGCGGCGCTGGCGAGGCTTGAGGCGGTCGATGGGGGTCTGCCTACGGGGGTGGAGGCGGAGGTCGTGGCGGCGGATCTGCGCGAGAGCCTGCTGGCGCCCAGGCAGCGCGAGGCGGCGCTCAGGGCGTTGATCGAGCTGCCGGAGGTCGATCCGGGGCCGGTCTACGAGGTCGGGCTGTTTTTTTCGGAGGAGGAGTGAACCTGGCGAGGGCCGGGCGCATCCTTATTCGATGTGGCGAAGCGCCCTTGAGAAGAGTTGTGTTCAGGATGGCGCCGTGCTATATCCGTGGGTGGCGATTATTTATCAAGGCGGACGGCCTGGTGGGGATTCTGGCACCTCCTGAAGAGGAGGTTGACCGGCACAAACAAACCCTATGGGTTTGTTTTTCTCTTCAGGGGTCCTGACGTTCAAGCGGGCAGAGGACAACAACCCGCCTCGGAGGATGGTACGAGCCATCCTCCAAGGCGGGTTCTTTTTTTCTTGCTGCTGGGCGTGGGATCAGGGGGCGGGCTGGGCGGCGATGGGCTCGATCTTGAAGGGCTGGGTCCTTGAGATGGAGCAGGAGGCCTGCTTGCCCCAGGTGCAGGTCTTGATCCGCAGTTGGAAGGAGAACTCGCCGGTGTCGGCCTGGACGGGGACCTCGAACTGGAGGTTGCCGCCGTAGAGGGCGTCCTCTTCGAAGCGGGTGTCCTTGTCGCCGCTCGCGTCCTGACCGTTCCACGACCAGCTCTTGCTGGCCAGCGGCTTCCAGTCGCCGACGGTGACGACCTCGAGCTCGATGGTGCGGGGGTCATTGCTGGCGTCATTGCGCTTGAACTGGCTGGCGACGGCGGAGATGGAGGGCTTGAGGGTGGTGGTGATCAGGGCGCGCTGGCTGCCCAGGAGGCTGTCGCAGCTGCGCTGGATCTTGAGGCCCTCGCTGTCGATGAACTGCTTGCCCGGCTGGCTGTCCAGCGCGATCTCGCAGGGTTGAGGGGCCAGCGGGCGGGTGTGGTCCCGGCACAGGTCCTCGACGAGGGTGATGCGGGCGCCGACGGCGACCTTTTGATCGCAGGTCCGGCCCTCGTGAGTCCAGGGGGCCTCGGGGTCGCGGACGAGGAAGGTGCCGGCGCCGGCGCTCATCTCGCGCTCGAAGGTGGTGGACAGGGCGATCTCGTCCTTCGCGTCGCTGGCCTTCTGGATCTGGCGGTAGGCGCAGCCGACGAAGATCTCCTCGACGACGCCGACCCAGGGGCGCTCGTTGGCGGGGGTGTCGCACAGCACCCGGAGGTCGCGCTGGTTGCGAGGGCTCATGTCCTCGAACTTGCCCAGGGTGTACCGGGCGCCGCCGAAGACGAGCGTGTCGTGCAGGTAGATGTAGCCCGTGGAGGCCAGCGGCGCGAAGTCCTTCACGCCCAGGTCGGCGGCGAAGAAGCCCCGGTTGTGCTCGACGGCCTGGCCCGAGAGCTTGACCTCGGTGGGGCGCTTGACGAGGGCGGCCAGGGAGGCGGGGCACTGGGCCAGGACCGGCTCGCCGTGGTCGTCGTACTTGAGGCAGTGGGCGTCCTGGATGAAGGTGTCGACCTGATCGAGGTACTCGCCCAGGCTGATGACGCCGCTCTGGTCGCGGGGCAGGATGGGGGCGGACGAGGCGCAGGCGCTCAGGCAGAGCGCCAGGGCCAGCGGCGCGGCGCGCCCGATCAGGTCGTTGGGTGTCAAGGTCATGGGGTCTCCTTATCCGCCTGGCCGGGCGGCGCCTCGTGTCTCGGGATCGTCTCAGGGCCTCTTGGGCAGATAGACGAGGCCGGCGTCGCCGTCAAGGGTGATGATGTCGCCGGTCTTGATGCGCTCGGTGGCGCGGCGGGCGTTGACGACCGCGGGGATGCCGAACTCGCGGGCGACGATGCAGGAGTGCGACAGCGGCCCGCCCTTGTCCATCACCACCCCCGAGGCGGCCAGGAAGAGGGGCGTCCAGCCCACGTCCGTCAGCGGCGCGACCAGGATCTCGCCGGGCCTCAGCGTCGACCCCGGCGCGCTCGGGTCGATGACGACCCGCGCCGGCCCCGTGACCCGGCCCGACGAGCCGGGCAGCCCCTCGATGGTGTCGCGGCCCTCGACGGGCTCCTGCTCGGTGGTCACGATCACGCCGTCGATGAGCATGAAGTTGTCCGGAGGATCAGGGATGGCCTCGAAGGCCTCGAAGGCGGCCCGGCGCGCGATCACCCGCAAGGCGAAGTCGTCGGCGCTGTCGCCGGACAGAAAACCGCGGGCCTCCTGGCTGGTCAGGAAGAAGACGTCCTCGGGATCGCCCAGCGCGCCCTCGGAGGCCAGCCTGCGGCCGATCTCCAGGAAGGCGTGGCGGTACATCGCCAGCGTGTCCACGACGCAGGCCCTGAGCTCCTCGCGCAGCCGCGCGTTCTGCTGGCTCCAGCCGAGCACCTGGCGGAAGATCAACCCCAGGCCCGTGGTGAAGTGGCGCCTGATCGCCTCGGTCGTCTCGCGGCGCTGGTGGAGCTGCTCGCGCAGGATCTCCTCGGGCGAGGGCAGGTAGGGGGCCTGGAGGTAGGTGCGCAGCGTGTCGATGATGAAGGTGGGGTCCTCGCGCCAGCGCGGCGTGGCGATCTCGGCCTCGCGCGGGGCCCTGTGGCCGTACTCGCGCAAGAAGGCGTCCAGGTCGCGCCTGAGGGCCGCGCCGCCCGGGATGGCGATCATCCGGTCGAGCTGCGCGACGATGTCGGCCGCGCTGGTGTCGACGAAGTAGCCCTCCAGGCGCGGGTGGCCCTTGATGTGGTGGGCCATCCTGAGCAGCTCCAGGCCGGGCTCGGCGCTGCGGACCCCGTCGAGCCCCGCAAAGAGCTGCTGCTCGCGGGCGGCGGCCTCCGGGCCGCCCCAGCGCCCCAGCAGCTCGTGGGTCGCGACGTAGCTCGACAGGAAGTTGCTGGAGCAGGCGATCATGATCAGCCCCGTGCGGTCAAAGAGATCGTCGACCTCCTTGAGCACCTCCAGCAGCGCGGCCGGCGAGATCGCCCCGATCGGCCTCGCGAAGAAGCCGTCGCGCCGCTTGCGGAAGCGCCTGGCCCACTGCCGGCCCGCGAAGGGCAGGGTGAGCTGCGAGCCGATCATGCGCGGGATCGTCAGCGGCAGCCTCAGCAGGAAGCTGCGCGACGAGTGCTGCTCATAGCCGCCCTCGATCTGCTCGACGGCGGGGCCGCCGGCCAGCTTCAGGATCGTCTCGGGCTTCATCCACGGGATCTGGGTGATGACGCTGGCGAACTGTGTGATGTTCAGGAAGACCCTGCCGTGAAAAGACCCCACCAGCTCGTAGGACTCCGGCACGTCCAGCCCCAGCGCCCCGAAGGCCGCCTCGAAGCCCCTGCGGCTGAACCCCCTGATGATCGACCACGTCATCGGCGTGCCCACCCCAGGCAGCGCCTCGCCGACGTTCGTGTTCGTCCAGAAGGAGGTCCCGCCCCGCGATCCCGGCAGCGACGCCTTGCCCGTCGTGATGGGCCTGGCCTGGAGGATCCACAGCCCCCCCTCCTCGTCAAAGGCCCACTCGATGTCCTGGGGCGAGCCCTGCTGGGACTCGATCTGGCTGCAGATCTGCGTGACGCGGGCCAGCTCCGCGTCGTCCAGGCAAGGCGCGTCGCGCGCCTCGACCGACTCGCTCTTCACCCCCTGCGCGCCGGCCACGAGGCGGCTCGGCTTGCGGGCGATCTCTCGCCTGAGCGCCCGACCGTCGGCGCGGCGCACGTAGTAAGTGTCCGCCGCGCCTCCAGAAACCACCGTCTCGCCCAGCCCGGGCGCGGCCGAGACGACCATCTCCTGGCGCGCGCCGCTGATCGGGTTGATGGTGAAGCAGACCCCGGCGCTGCGCGCGTGGACGAGGCGCTGGACCACCACCGCCATCAGCGGCGGGGCGGCCTCCAGGCTGGCCTCGCTCCGATAGATGAGCGCCTCGGCGCCAAAGAGCGAGGCCCAGACCTCGCGCAGCCTGTCGCAGAGCGCCTCGAAGCCCCGCACCCCCAGGAAGCTCTTCTGCTGGCCCGCGAAGGAGAGCGTCTGGCCGTCCTCGTCCATGGCGCTGGAGCGCACCGCGAGCGCGACGCCATCGCCGCCGAGCCCCTCGAAGGCCGCGCGCAGCTCCCGCAGCAGATCCTCGGGCAAGGTCAAGGCCAGGATCGCCCCTTGGGCGCTGCGGCTGTCGCGGATGCCCACCAGCGCCGCGCCGAGCGCCATCCGGTAGGCCCGCGTCGTGACCACGAAGCCCTCCGGCACCGGCAGCCCGGCGCGGGTCAGCGCCCCGAGCGCCGCGCCCTTGCCGCCCAGCAGCGCGCGGGTCGCGCGGGCGTCGTCCGAGAGGGGGAGGATGAGCGGATCGTGGGGGCCTCGGCGGCGCTGGGGCATGGGGGGCTCACAGGAGGATGGATCGGCGCCTGGATCGGCGCGTCCGTGAGGGCCAGCGCCGCCCTAGAAGGGCAGGCAGAAGCCGAAGGTGCACTGGTTGTTGGGGCAGTCGGCGTCCTCATCGCAGGGCCTCGGCAAAGGGACGCTGTCGGGGATGCAGATCGTAAAGAAGCAGCTCGACCCCTCCGGGCACTCCGCATCCGTCACGCAGGTCCCAGGCACCGGCGGCGGCAGATCCTCCGGCACGCAGAAGCCAAAGCGGCAGTCCTCGCCCTCGGCGCAGTCCTCCCTGAGCCGGCATTGCGCCGGGAAGCAGACCGCGACGATGCAGGTCTCGTCCTCCGCGCAGTCCCGGTCGTCGAAGCACTCGTCGGGGATGAAGGGCAGGTCGGGCGCGCAGATGCCCAGGAAGCACCGGCTGAAGAAGCCGCTGCAGTCCGAGTCGTCATTGCACTCGTCGATGGGGAAGGGCGGGTCGAAGGGGACGCAGAAGCCCCTGATGCAGCTGTCCCCGCCGCCGCAATCTTGATCCGTGTCGCACTGGCGCACCACGCACAGGTTCGCGACGCACTGCCGGCCCTCCCCGCAGTCCTCATCCTGGCGGCAGCTTTCCGGCAGCGGGAAGTCCTCGTCGATGCACTCGCCCGAGAAGCAGCGCTGGTTCTGCGGGCAGTCGTCCGCGTCAAAGCACCGCTCCGGGGTGCACAGGTTGAAGGAGCACACCAGCCCCTCGCCGCAATCCTCGCCGTCCTCGCAGGAGTTGCTCGGCAGCCGCGTGGCCGGCAGACACTGCCCCTCGCGGCACAGGAAGCCCACCTCGCAGTCGATGGTCGAGGCGCAGGGGGTCAAGGGCACGCAGGTGTTCTGGTTGCAGATCGCGCCCGGGCCGCACTCGGCGTCGGTGCTGCAGTCCGTCTGGCCGTCGCAGGCGTCGCCCTGGCCGTCCCCGTCCATGTCGCGCTGGTCGGGGTTGACGACGGCGGGGCAGTTGTCGCGCGCGTTGGGCACCCCGTCGTCGTCGATGTCCCCGTCGCACAGGTCGCCCTGGCCGTCGCCGTCGGTGTCGGCCTGATCGGGGTTGGCCGCCCTCGGGCAGTTGTCGATCACGTCGTTGAGCCCGTCCTCGTCGTCATCCCCGTCGCAGACGTCGCCCAGGTCGTCCCCGTCGAGGTCGGCCTGATCCCGGTTCGGGGACCTGGGGCAGTTGTCCTGCGCGTCCAGCACCCCGTCCCCGTCGATGTCCCGCTCGCAGGCGTCGCCCTCGCCGTCGCGGTCGAGGTCGGCCTGATCGGGGTTGGCCAGGAAGGGGCAGTTGTCCAGGGCATTGCCGATCCTGTCGCCGTCCAGGTCGTCGTCGCAGGCGTCGCCGAGGCCGTCCCGATCCAGGTCGGCCTGATCGGGGTTGGGGACCAGAGGGCAGTTGTCGAGATCATCGGGGATCGAGTCGCCGTCGCTGTCGAGGGGGTTGGAGTCGACCTCGATCCCGACCGAGTCCGAGCAGCCGTTGTTCGCCTCCGGGATCGTGATCTCCAGCAAGACCCGACCCTCCGGCAGCGTGACGCCAGGGAAGACGACCCGGCCGCCGACGAGCCTGTCCTGGACCACCTCTCGCCCGTCGCTGATGCGGAGGATCGCCCTCGCGCCCGGCGGGTACTCCCCGATGTCCGCCGAGATGTTGATCTGCAAGCCGGGCCGCATCGGGTCGTTGTCATTGCGGTCCGTCAGCGTCGTGCCCTCGAAGGGGAAGGCGAAGGAGACGAAGCACTCGTCGAAGATCGGGACGTCCTGCTCGGCGTCCTCGAAGCCCGTGTCCGGCACCACGATGCCGCTGTCCTCGGGCGGGATGTCGAGGTAGACGTCCGGGCTGTTGTCGCCCACGTCGGCCTCGTCCTGGACCTGGCCCATGATGCTGAAGGCCAGCGCCGAGGCGGGGGCGTCCTCGGGGAAGGTGACCTTGCGGCCGCCGTTGTCGACGGCCTGGACGTAATAGGCGATCTGGGTGCCGGTGGGCTGCCCCGGGATCGTGGCGCGGAAGACGTCGCCGGCCAGCGGGCGCATCGCCGTGGCGGTGAAGGCCTCGTCGCCCGGCTTGATCTGGACGAAGAGCGTGACCGCGTCGATCCGCCCGTCGTCGACGACCGTGGCGCGGACCTCGTAGGGGCCGACGGTGTCGGTGGTGCTGGCGATGCGCGTGACCTCGATGATGGCCGGATCGCCGCCGGTCCCGCAGCCGGTCGCGAGGGCCACCGCGAAAATAATGAGCGAAAACCAGAGGTTGGGGATGCGCATCGGACTCGTGCTCCTGGCCTGCGCCCTGAGGGCAGGCCCGCGGATCAAGGCTCGACCGGGGCGATCCCCCAGCCGAGGCCCAACATTAATGGAGTGCGCGCGGATTTGCGAGCGTCCGGGTCAGGGGGTGGAGTGCGTGGGGGGGCGGTCGGGTTCAGGGCGGGGGCTGGTCCTGGGCGCGGGGGGGGATGCAGGAGCGGCTTTCGTTCTGGTCGCTGTTCGAGCCGTTCGGGCAGCGCGTGTTGCCCCAGCGCTCCGTGCCGTCGAAGCGGAGGTCGTCGATCTCCGAGCCGGCCATATCCGCCCCGACCAGGTTCGCCCCCGAGATGTTGGCGCCGCGCAGATCCGTGCTCCGCAGGCTGGCGTCGGTCAGGAGGGCGCCGGACAGGTTCGCGCGCCTCAGATCGGCGTCGTCGAGCTGCGCGCCGGTCAGGTTGGCGCCGGCGAGGTTGGCCTCCAGGCAGATGGTCCCAGGGCGGATCTCGCAGCCGCCGATGACGGCGAAGCGCTGATCGTCGCCGCAGGCGGCGAGGATGGCCAGGAGCGCCGAGGCCAGGGAGAGGATGGGGAGCTTGTTCATCATGGTGTCGTCCCGCGGTGGTGCGCCTTCAAGATCCCATTACATCCCAAGCCGCCGCCCGGCGCAAGCGCGCCGCGGAGCGCCGGTCGCGGTGGGGCTTCGTGGAGCGCCTGGGCCATTGACAGGTTTGCTCAGTGAAGCCTGAAGTCCTGCCGCGCCCGCCGATCGCCCCACGCTCCTCGCACCGCCCCCGTTGGGGACGGGCTCGTCGGGTGGGGCTTGGATGCCCGGGCGGGCTGCGCCCGTTGGGCGCAGGCCGGCGGGCGGGCCAGGGCGGATCGAAGGGCCGGATCAGCGCGTCGAAGTGGGCCTGTGGATTGGGGTTTTCACGCCCTCTGGTGTCGACCTGGGTCGTGCGGGGGCCTGCGACCGACAGGGCGCAGCCCACCCTGAGCTTCTAGCCCCACCCGACGAGCCCGTCCCCAACGGGGGCGGTGCGAGGAGCGTGGGGCGATACGCCGTCGGCACGATCGTGGCGTGGGATGCCGTGGCGTCGCGGGCCTTGGAACCTTCACTGAGCAAACCTGGGCCATTGATGGGGATTGACTTCCTATGGCGCGCTGGCATGATCCGCCTCAGAGTCGACCTTAACCTGGTGAGCCCCATGCACAGACGTCTCCTTTCTCTCGTGGTCCTGGGTGTGCTCCTGTCCGCCTTGGCCTGCTCTGACGATCCCCCCAAGCCTCAACCCGCTGAGCCGGAGGCGACGCCCGAGGGAGAGCCGGAGGGCGAACCCGAGGGTCAGCCCGAGGGCAACCCTGAGGGTGAGCCTGAGGGCGAGCCCGAGGGAGAGCCTGAAGGTGAGCCAGAGGATCCCGGCGCCATCATCGCGACGACCCTGGAGAGCAAGGTGGGGGTGGTGCTCGACGAGATCCCGGAGGGGGACAGGGAGCAGGTCGCGGCGGCGATCCTTGATTGGCCGGTTGAGGCCTGGGAGGCGAGGGCCGAGCGTCAGCTCGAGCTGGTGCAGTACAGGCTGACCTTCCGGGCCTACTATTATGAGGAGGAGGAGGGCAAGGGGCCGCTCAACCTGCCGCCGCCCCAGGTGCACCGCATCAACGTGGACATGGGCACGCTGTCCCGGCAGATGATCGACGGCCACGACGTGGTCGCGGTCGACTACAAGATGGAGAGCGAGATCGTCTCGGACGTGGGCTCCGTGGCCGACTCCGAGGAGGATCTGACGGTCATCGGCGGGGTCTGGACCGAGTCCTTCGTGTTGCCGGTGGACCCGGAGCTGCTCCTGCAGCGGACGGGCTGGGCGTGCATGGACGAGGCCGAGTTCCCGCCCAACAGCGTCGACGCCGAGAGCGTGTCGACCTACTACGACGATCTCTGCGAGGTGGAGGACGAGCCGAGCTTCGAGGGCTGCCACTCGACGCTGCCCCTGCCGACGGAGTCGTGCGTCGAGGCGCTGGAGCGGGCGGTGGGCCGCGTCGCGGTGGATCTCAACTTCGAGCGGCTGCCCTACGACGAGACGGTGGCTGCGCGCTCGCGGGTCGGGGAGTTCCGCAGCCCGACGGCGGACGTGGAGCCCATCGGCGACGCGATGGAGAACAACCGTATTGTCTACAAGTACATAGGGCCGGACGACTGCGCGGTGCAGGAGCGCTGCGTCACGGGGGTGGGGTGGCGGCGCCTGCTGCGCTTCGACGCCTTCTTGCGCAACGTCGGCCGCGAGGATCTGCACATCGGCGACGTCGACTACTTCATCGAGGCCGAGGACGGCTCGACGACGGAGCTTGGCCAGCACAACATCTTCGAGTACAGCGCCTGCCACGATCACTACCACTTCAAGTTCTACGGCGACTTCACGGTCACGGCCGAGGGCGAGCGCACCGTCGGGCTCAAGCGGGCCTTCTGCCTGGAGACGGGCACGCGCCACTTCAACAACGAGGAGACCTCGATGGTGACGGAGTACTCGGGGTGCAATTACCAGGGGCTCACCTCGGGCTGGGGCGACGAGTACGGCGCCAACCTCGACTGCCAGTGGATCGACATCACCGACATCGACACCAGCGACGGCCCGATCAACGCAGACCTGTCCTTCGTGGCCAACCCCGAGCGATTCCTGTGCGAGGGCACGCCGATCCTGGACGACGAGGGCAACCTGGCCTTCGAGGAGACGGACTTCATGACGGAGGCCGGTGAGTCCATCGACAGGCCGATGTGCGAGTTCCCTGAGGGTTGGGACGGCAACAACGCCCAGGCGCGCCCGGTCGAGATCCCGAAGACCGGCGGCTATGTCACGGCGCCCTGCACCCGCGGCCAGATCGGCCCGATGCGCGACTGCGGCCTGACTGAAGGGCCGGTGAAGACCTGCGTCGCGGGCCAGCAGACGACCTTGAGCTGCTCGGTGGCCGGCGGCCCTGACGCCCCCTCGCAGGTCTTGCGCCTGTGCGAGTCGAGCGCGGCTCTGGGCGTCGGCACGGCCTGCACCTTCCTGGACTCGCTGGCGAGCGTCGTCATCGGCGGCGAGCCCACCGAGGTGACCTTCACCTGCCCGTCGTCGCGCTCGGTCGTCGAGCCTGGCGGCGCCTTCGCCCTCTACAACGGCGCGATCCTGGGCGACGGCGCCGTGGACGTCAACTGCACCACGGCCGACTGATACGGAACCACGTTTGAACCACTTTCATCTTGGTCATCCTGGTGGCCCAAAGTGTAAGTGGCTTGAGCGTGGTTCCGTATGAGCTGCCAGGGCCCCCTCCCTCCCACCGGCCCCCCACGCCCTGCCCAGGATCCCGTCGCCTTCGTCTGGTGGCGACGCCCGGACTCCTGCCAGCACCCGGGCGCGATCGCTCTCTTCACGCGCTTGTTGTTGAATTTGTCGTGAATCTGCGGGAGGTTGCGTCAACGTGAGGCGCCTTCGCCGAGGTCGACTCGGAGGGCGGCGGGCCTCTCGACGCCCCGGCTTGCTCAGGGCGCCTCGCGCTTGCCAGGGAAGGTCGCTTCGAGGTGCTGGAGGGCGTCGTCGAACTTCTGGACGCCCTCGACGGCGTAGGGGTGCTGCCAGCCCGCGATCTCGGCGATGAGGCGCAACGCCCCCTTCATCTCGTTGACCTGGATGTCGGGGTATCCCTCTTCGATGGCGGCCGGGTCTCGCTGGACGGCGGCGGCGTAGGCGTGGGCCTGGGTGAAGACGTCGTAGAGGATCTCGACGCGCTCGTCCCGCACGGCGTCAGGGACCGCGCGGCACTCCACGGTCGCGGCCTCGCCGTCGAGCATCATGGGCAGGCCCTCAAAGTTCGCCCTGAGGTCGTCGATCAGGTCGTCGTTGCTGGCGCCGTCCCGATCCGCGATCTTGACGCGCAACTTCTGGCCCTTCTTGAGCGAGATGAAGGGGATCGTCAGCCTCATGTCCCGCCTGTCCTCGCCTCCTCGCCGCGCGATCTCGGGGTGCTGCCCGAAGGTCAGGCGCGAGGCCAGATCCGGCTCGCTGAAGGGGATGAGGCCCTCGGCATTGCTGTCCTTCGCGGTGTCCTTGAGCGCGACGTAGCACGCCAGAAGCCCGTCCCTGATCCCCTCATCCGGGGTCGTCAGCCCGGCTCCGAAGAGCCTGCTCAGGTGGCCCTCCATGTCGGACAGGCGCGACTGCTGCCCGTTCTTGTCTTCGCGCAGAGCCCAGCCGGGGGCCGCTTTCCGGCTCTCAAGCTCGGATCGATCGCCTTCCGGGATCGTCGGCGCTGGTCGACCGGATCGATCGACGGCTGGGGGCTCTCCCTCGCACTCTCCGCACGCGCAGCCTGCGCTGCCAAGGAGACCGAGGGTGATGAGGATGAGGAGGGTGGGCCTGCCAGTGGGCATATCAGCGACCTCGTCACGGACCCGAAGGTCGTCGCAGAACCGATCCTGGGATTCTTGGACGGATTGAGCTGCGTTGTCCATGGGGGGCGCGCGGCGTGCTTCAGGGGATCACGTCGTAGGTCGCGGCGTTGAGGGCGCTCCAGGTGCCCTCGCGCAGCGCCCGGGACTTGATCTCGACGCGGCCCGGCGGCAGCGGCACGATGTCGGTCGTCTCGAAGGCGCCAGGCGCGATGGCGCCGCCGGGGAGGCGCGGATCGGAGCCGTCGAGGGTGGTCAAGACGACGCCCTCGGGGGCCTGGATGATGAGGGGGGAGCCCTCGTCGACGACGCCGCCGTGGGGCTCGAAGGTGGGCGCCTCGATGTCTGGGTAGAGGCCAGCGCGCCGGAACTGCTCCAGGACGCGCTGGGAGCGCGCGGGGAAGTAGTCGCGCAGGAGCCTGTCGCGCTCGACGCGCCAGTGCTCGTCGCGGGTGTAGGGGGTGCCGCGGTGCTGGTCGCCCCAGCGGGCGGACTCGGCCACGAGGGCGGCCTCGACGGCGTCGGCCAGCGCGACGAAGCGCGCGGCGGGGCGGTTGCGCTCGGGGTTGTCGGGATCCCATTGGGGGGCGTCGGGATCGACGTAGAGGGCGCCGCCATTGAAGAAGTGGCGGTGGAGGTGATCGGCGACCAGGAGGCGGAACTCGGCGCTCCGGACCAGCGCGGCCCAGGGGGCCGCCACGCCGTTGTTGACCCCGACGCGGTCGGTGTCGAGCTCCGATCGGAGCCCCAGCGACCACTCCGAGTCCCACATGTAGAACTTGAAGCCCTCCAGGCCCGATCGGTGGCGCCCTATCCAGTAGTTCTTGTGGGGCCAGTCGGTGTTGCCCACATAGAGGTTGGCGATCATGTAGTCGGCCAGGTTGTGGACGTCGACCCAGGCGGGCCACTCGGGGTTGTCGGAGCCGTCGGGGTTGAGGCCCTGGACGCGCTGGTAGGCGTCGTTGTCCTCGAAGCCGGCGGCGGAGAGGGCCAGGAGGGTGTTCCAGGCCTCCAGGTCGCCGTTGGAGGCCTGGCCATTGCTGACCGAGTCCCAGTCCTCCTTCTGCCCGCCGAACCAGGCGGCCGAGGAGGAGGCGTCGGGTCGCTGGACGGGGTTGTAGAGCCCCCAGTAGACGCCGTTGATGTAGAGGTGGACCCAGGTCTCGCGGGAGGCCACGCCGCCCATGTCCAGCACGGTCTGGCGCCCGAAGGAGTCGCGGATGAACAGGGGCTTGTCGCCCGCGTCGCTCCATTGCCACCCGTCGTTGGAGTTGGCCCGCAGGGTGACGGTGTCCAGGCTGTCGCTGGCGCCGGGTCCGAACCAGGGGTGGCGCAGCTTCGTGGGGCCGAACTGGGCCGAGAAGATCAGCCGCAGCGAGTGCTTGAGCGTCAGGCCGTGGCTGCGAAAGGCGCCGCCCTGGATCGTCAGCCCGCAGTTGATCTGGAAGCCCGGCTGGCCATCGGGCTCGATGAGCTCGGCCGAGGCGGGGATCCTGTATTGATCGCCGCGTCGGTTGGAGTGGGTGTAGATGCCCTCGGGGCCGAACATGTCGTCGATGGACACGGCCAGCGAGAGGCTCGGGATGGCGCGCAGATCCGCCTCGATGGTGGCCGCGTAGCGCCCCTCGTAATCGTCTGCCTCGCCGATGACGCGCGGGTCGAGGCCGTAGTCGGCCGCGGTGTTGCCCCAGCTGGCCGGGAAGCCGGCCGCGATCGTCGTCTCGGGGCTCTGGCGCACGATGTCCGAGAGCATCAGCCAGGTCGCCGCCCGCGCGGGGCGCGTGCGATGTTCCGGCAGCGAGGCGATGGCTCGGACGATCGTGGTGCGATCTATCGCCAGGGGCGCCTCATAGATCTCCCCGTGTGTTTCGGTCGGCAGCGAGCCGTCCAGCGTGTACCGGATGGTGGCCTCGGGCGGCGACGGGCTCAGGGTCAATTCGAAGGGGGCCTCGATGAAGCCGTGGGGGTGGCTGAAGGAGACCTCGGTGTCGCCGAGGAAGCCCTCGGTGTCGTTGACGCGGCCAGGGGTGGGCTCGGGGAAGAAGCGCAGGTCGACGTCGCGGACGCTCAGGGCCACGAGCTCGGGCAGGATGAGGAGGTCCTCGTCGTCCGCGCTGCTGTTGAGGGCGTGGATGGCCAGGACGTTGGGGCCGGGCTGGAGGTGTTGCAGCGCGGCGGTGATGTTGAGGTCGACGCTCTGGGGCTCGTCGGGCTCTGGGCCCGTGGCGGTCGAGCGCCAGTCGAGGTCGTCGGGGGCCTGGACGGACGCGACCCGGTGGCCGTTGAGGGAGGCCACGAAGCCCGCGTCAAACTGGACGCGCAGGCGGAGCTGCTCCAGGGCGCCGGGATCCTCGATCTCGAAGGGCAGGCGCAGCCAGGCCGAGGCGCTGATCCCCGCCATCTGAGCCTCGACGTCCGTGGCCAGAGGCGCCCCGAGGCCCTGGCCAGCGCCGTAGACCTCCACCTCGGCCAGGGAAAGGACGGCCGCCTCGTCGGCGTTGCCGGCGCCCTGGGTGCCCGAGAGGTCTGGATCGGGGGTCCTGTGGACCCGGACCTTTCGGCCCAGGACGCCGCCGACCTGATCGAGAAGATCGACGGCGATCTGGCGCGGGCCGCCGTCGACGTTCTCGGGGTTGAGCAGCGCCGAGGCGTAGACCACGTCGTCGGCGTCGTCGAGCACGGAGACGGTGATGTCGCGCAGCCTGGACTGGCAGCAGCTCGTGCGGTTGTTCAGCACGATCAGGGTCAACAAGGACGACTGGCCCAGATCGATCTCCCAGGTGGCGTCCAGATCGCTGAAGAAGGTGTGGGTGAAGTTGCCGTTGTCGCCGTCGACGGCCAGCCCGGGGTCGAAGGCGCCGAGCTGGGAGGACTGGACGGCGGGCTTGCCCAGGGCGAGGTTGGGGTCGCGGCCTGGGTCGGGCGGGGCAGGCCGGCCGTTGTTGTAGCCCAGGGCGGTGGGGCCTCGGGACCAGCCGCTGTCGTCAAAGCCGGGCAGGGTCCAGGTGTCGACGTCGCTGTCGTCCTCGGGGATGATCCAGGCGGCCAGGGCGCCAGGGGCCACCAGTGTAGTGAGGTCGACGGCCTGGGCGACGCCGTAGGACTCGCCCTGGGCCTGAGGAGGGAAGCCGCCCTCGATCTGGTCGATGATCGTCTCGCCGTCGGGCATCACCAGCGCCAGCGGCTCGCCGGCGCGGTCGAGGCGGAAGCTGGTGTGGAGCGGGGCGCCGGGCGCGGCGCGGTCCTTGCCGGAGGCGAAGAGGACGATCACGTCGCCCGGGGCCATCTCGACGGCGGGCAGGCGCCACTTGTCGAGCTTCTCCATGTCGTCGGTCAGGAAGCAGCCGTCCAGGGAGATCGCCTGCGCGTCGCGGTTCTGGAGCTCGATCCAGTCCGAGGCCTCGCCGTCTTCATCCACGATCGCGCCGTCGTTGTCGGCCATGATCTCGCCGATGATGACCTTCGGGACGGCCAGACAGGCGCCCTGGTGGCAGACGGGGGCGTCGCTGTCGCATTGGCCGCAGGCCGCGCCGCACCCATCCGGGCCGCACGCGCGGCCCTGGCAGTCCGGGACGCAGGACTCAGGCTCCTCGGGGTCGTCGCTGAGGCCGAGATCGGGCGCCGCCTCGGGCGACACGTCAGGCAGCGCGCCGCCGTCGGGGTCGTCCGCGCAGGCGAGGCCCTCGCAGGGCGTTTGCTGTGGAGCTGGGGAGGGGGTGCCGCATCCAAACAGCGCGATCGCCGCGCCAACCCCGATCCAATGCTTCATGGACTTGCCCTCACGTTGTGCTCCCCCCAGAGTAGCGAGAACTGGGGAAGCAAGCCAGCCCAGAGCGTGTCTTCAGTTGCGGATCAAGCCTTCCTCGCAATCTCCAGGGGGGCGATCCGGCCAGGCCATCGGACGCCGGAGTCGTCGGTGGCGGTGGCGTCCGGGGAGGGCAGCGCGCCGGCAATGGTCCCGGCCGCGCTCTTGACTCGCCCCTGTCAACGCCCGTTCACAGCGCCCCTCGACTCACGGTCACAGTGGCCGCTCTGATTTGCACCCATCCCCCGCGTGCTGACAGGCGTCAAAGGCCGACAACACCCTATGGAACGCGCTTTGCTTCTCGACCCTCCGAACCCATTGAGGAGGAGGCGCCATGACACTGTCCAGACGCTTGTTGATCCCGCTCATCCCCGCCGCGCTCTGCGCCTGTGATCCGGGCGAGCAGGCCGCGGCCCATCTTGAACCCGCCGTGGTGGTGGAGTGCTTGCTGGGACCCGATGTGTCGTGTCCCGGCGTCAACCTCAACGGCTTGAACCTCTCTGGCATAAACCTCCGGGGCGCCGACCTCACAGACGCCAGCGCGATGCTCACGAACTTCTCAGGGGCGCACCTGACAAACATCAACCTCTCTCGGAGCAGGGCCGTCGGGGCCGTCTTCGAAGAGGCCTCGGCTCAAGGGGGCGACTTCTCCAACGCAGGGCTCCAGTTGGTGGATTTTTCTGGCGCCCAGCTTTCAGAGGCGAACTTCCGAGGCGCAGATCTGACCGGAAGCTGGTTCAACGGCGCGGCGCTTGCTCGCGCCGAACTCTCCTACGCCCGCCTTGGTGGCGCCCTCCTTGCCGAGACAGACCTCACCGGCGCGACGATCATTGGCGCGGACCTGGCCGGTCTGGATCTCACCAGCGCCACCCTCGCGGGCGTGGACCTGAGCCGGACCAACCTGTCCGAGGCCGACCTGACAGGCGCCTCGCTCCATGGCGTCGATCTCACAAGCGCCGATCTGAGCGTGGCCCACCTCAAGGGCGCCGATCTCGGCGGCGCCACGCTCGTCGAGGCCGATCTCAGCCGCGCCGACCTGTCCGAGGCCGACTTGACGGGCGCCCTCTTGAGCGGCGCCGATCTGGCGCTGTCTCGCCTCGCGGAGGCGGATCTCTCAGAGGCCATCTTGTCCGATTCCGATCTGCGAGGCGCTGACATGGTGCGGGTGCAGTTGAGCCGCGCCGATCTGAGGAGCGCCGATCTGAGGAGCGCCGACCTGAGCGACGCGGATCTGACGGGCGCCGACCTGAGCGGCGCGGACTTCAGGGGCGCGATCCTCTCCGGCGTCATCTGGACGGAGGCCACGTGTCCGGATGGCTCGGCCAGCGCCGATCACGAGGACACCTGCCTGGGTTTTCTGGCTGAATCTGACTGCCAGCTGGTCCCGGGCGGTGATTGCCCTGGCGAATCTCTGAGAGGTCGTCAGCTCGACGGCCTCGATCTGAGCGGGATCAACCTTCGGGGCGCGGACCTCACCGGAGCCAGCCTGCGCGGGACCGATCTCTCCGAGGCGAACCTCGTGGGCGCGCTCCTGGCCGATGCGGATATGGAGCGATCCGATCTCAGCGGCGCCATCCTCGTCGGCGCCGATCTGTCGGCGTCTTCTCTGGACGGCGCGATCCTGCGGGGCGCTGATCTCGGCGAGGCCACCCTCGCCGACGCCGACCTCACCCGCGCCGATCTGAGAGAGGCCAACCTGACCGGCGCGTCGCTTCGGGCCGCGACGCTCACTCGGACCTCTCTCCAGGGCGCTCGGCTGTCCAGAGCCGACCTCTGCGGGGCGACGCTGGGCGGCTTGAACCTGGCCGAGACCTCCATGAGCGGCGCCGATCTCACCGAGGCCGATCTGAGCAGCACGAACTGGTCCCATCTCGGATTTCATGAGCCGCTGGCCGACATCCGGATGACGGGGGCGAACCTGTCGGGCGCGACGCTGTCCTTGAGGCAACTTGAGCGGTGCGACCTGTCGGGCGCGAACCTGGCCGGGGCCACCCTCAACGGGATCACCCTCGTCCAGACCAGCCTCAGGGGAGCGAACCTCACGGGCGCGACGCTCGTCGGAGCGGGCCTCGCGCGGGTCGACTTGGAGAGCGCGGATGCCACGAACGCCGATCTGACCGGCGCGCAGCTGTCCTTCGCGCGGGCCGCCTCGGCGCGCTTCGAAGGCGCCATCCTCAGGATGGCCGACATGACCGCGATCTCGGCCCTGGACGCCCGCTGGGAAGGGGCGCAGATGGAGGGCGTCATCCTCACCGGGGCAAACCTCTCCGGCGCGGATCTGTCGGGCCTCTCGCTGCGCTCGGCCGACCTCGCCCGCATCCAGCTGCGCGGGGCCAACCTCGAAGGGGCGACGCTCTCGCGGGCCTCCCTCGTCGCCGCCGGGCTCGACGGCGCCAACCTGAGCGGCGCGGATCTTGGCGAGGCCGATCTCGCGGCTGCGGACCTGAGCCACGCCAACTTGAGGCGCGCGAGCCTGCTCGGCGCCGCGGTGGACGGCGTCCTCTGGTTCCAGACGATCTGCCCGGACGGGGTCGTCAGCGACGCCAACGGCGGGAACTGCGAGGGGCACTTCCTGGGGGACGCCGTGGAGTGCATCCTCGGCCCCCACGCCCATTGCCCCGGCGCCGATCTGCGTCGACAGGTCCTCAGGGGCATGGACCTTTCAGAGGGCAACTTCATCAGCAGCCTCTTTGAGGGCGCTGACCTCACGCGGGTCGATCTTGAAGGCGCCAACCTGCGCGCGGCCGGCCTCCAGGGCGCTCTGCTCGTCGGCGCCAACCTGACCCGAGCCAACCTCGCCGAGGCCGACCTTGACGGCGCCGACATCTCCAACGCGCGGCTCGACGGCGTCGCCTGGAGCAACACCCGCTGCCCCGATGGCTCCCTGAGCGACCTCAACGGGGGCACCTGCCTCGGACACCTCGCCAGCTCGCCCGGGTGCCCGATTCTCCCCTCTTCGGATTGCCGCGACGCCGATCTCTCTGGCCTCGATCTGCGCGGGGCCAGCCTGTCCAGCGCTGATCTGCGCGGGGCAAACCTCTCCGGGGCCGATCTCTCCGGGGCCGATCTCTCCGGCGCCCGACTCGAAGGCGCCAACCTCAGCCGCGCGGATTTCTTCAACGCCAACCTCGAAGGCGCCCACCTGCGAAGCGCGCTCTTGATCTCCGCCAACCTGGCAGCAGCCCGCCTCTTCGCGGTCTACGCCTTTGAAGCCCGCTTCGATCGCGCCAACCTCGAAGGCGCCAACATGCACGAGGCCAACCTCATCGGCGCGGACCTGCGCCACACCCGCCTGCTCGACGCTTCGTGGAGCAACACGACCTGCCCCGATGGCGCCCTGAGCGACGACAGCGGCGGCACCTGCCTGGGTCACCTGATGCCTGAAGGCGCCTGCGCGCTCGGGCCGGACGCCGTGTGTCCCGACGTCGATCTTCGAGGCGCCGACCTCAGAGGCGTCCACCTGGAGCGGGCCAACCTCGAAGCGGCCTCTCTCCAGGGCGCAAACCTGCAGGGCGCGACCTTGACCGACGCCCTGCTGGTCCTGGCCAACCTGAGCGAGGCCAACCTGGTGGGGGTCGACCTGACGGGCGCCGATCTCACCGGCGCGGTGCTCTCTCAGGCGGCGCTCGACGAGGTCACCTGGAGGATGACCACCTGTCCAGACGGCACCCTCAGCGGCGACGAAGGCTGCTCAGAGCACCTGACGCCCACCACCTCCTGCCCCATCGTCCCCAGGACCCAATGCCCCGGCGAGGATCTCAGGGGGATCGATCTGAGGGGGGCCTATCTCATGATGGCCGACTTGAGCCAGGCCAACCTCACGGGCGTCGATCTCTCCTATGCCAACCTCCAAGGCGCCAACCTTCAAGGCGCCAGCCTTCAAGGCGCCGCCCTCCAAGGCGCCAACCTCAGAGGGACCGACCTTCAAGGCGCCGCTCTCGCCAATGCCGACCTCCAGAGGGCCGATCTGACCGGCGCCACTTTGGAGGGCGCTGACCTGAGCGGGGCGGACCTCAGGAGAGCCACGCTCGACGACCTCGTCCTCTCCGGCGCGAATCTGACTCGGGCCAACCTGAGCGGGGCCATCCTGAGCGGTCGCGCGCTGAGCCTGGGCGAGGCCGATCTCAGGGGGGCACGCATGGTCGGGAGCGACCTGAGCGGCGCCAACTTGAGGGGAGCCGATCTCGCCGGGGTGGACTTCACCGGGGCCATCCTCGTCGATGTGGACTTCTCGGGCGCCGATCTGAGCGGCGCCATCATGGTCAACGCCGACACCTCCGGCGCGACGCTCGATGACGCCGTCCTCCACCAGACCTTGTGGGGGCAGACGACCTGCCCCGATGGGACGGTGAGCGACCTCAACGGGCAGACCTGCGGCGGTCACGCAGAGGCCATCCTGACCTGCATGATCAAGCCCTCTGCGGCCTGCCCCGACGTGGATCTGTCGGGTGCAGACCTTCGGTGGGCCAACCTGCGCAACAGCAATCTGGGCGGCGCCGACCTGTCGGGGGCGAGTCTGGAGAGCGCGAACATGACGCGCTCTGATTTGAGGGGGGCGAACATGGAGCGCGCTGACCTGACCCGCGCTGATCTGACGCTCGTGGATCTGAGCGGCGCCGACTTGACCGATGCGCAGCTCACCGGGATCGTCTGGGGGAACGCGATCTGCCCCGACGGAAGCCGCAGCGACGACAACGGCCGCACCTGCGGCGGCCACCTCGCCCTTGGGCTTGGGTGTCAGGTGCGCCCTGGCGCGCAGTGCGCCGGCAGCGCCCTCGACTTCGCCGATCTTCGCCACGCCAACCTCACCAGGGCCAACCTGAGCGGCAGCAGCCTCACAGAGGCCGACCTGCGCTGGATCGCAGGCGAGCTGGTCAGCTTCTCCAGGGCGGACCTGAACCGGGCGGATCTCAGGGGCGCCGACTTGAACCTCGCCAACCTGATCCTCGCCGATCTGACCAACGCCAACCTCCACACCGCGCGCACCGCGAACTCCAACATCAACGGCGTCATCTGGCGCAACACCCGCTGCCCGGATGGCACCGTGAGCGACAACAACGGCGGGACCTGCCGGGGTCACCTCGCGGTGACCGCCGAGTGCGTCATCGAGCCGCAGACCTCGTGCTTCGGGGCCACGTTTGACAGGATCGATCTGAGGCACGCCCGGCTCCAGGGCGCCGATCTGCGACAGACCTCCTTGCGGGACGCAGACCTCAGGAGCGCCCACCTGTCCGGCGTCGACCTCCGCGGGGCCGATCTCTTCAGCGCCGATCTCCGACATGCCGATCTGAGCGGCGCGGATCTGAGCGGCGCCGACCTGAGGCTGACCTACCTCCAGTACGCCGATCTTGAAGGGGCGATCCTCGATGGCGTCAACTGGGACCACACCCTGTGCCCCGACGGCACCTACAGCGACAACAACGGCCAGACCTGCCAGGGGCACCTCTCGCCCTGAGATCTTCGGAGCCGACGCGAGAATCTCGACCAGTCCGACTACGAAGATACTCCAGGGGAGCGATCCACTGTCCCGCTCTCCCGAGGCTCGCCAGTGCTGTAACATATTGAAATCAATAATAAATATTGGAAGGTCGGCGTGCTCCAGGGCGCCGGGAGCTTGGACGTGTGACACCTCGACCTGCCCTCCAGGCAGGACCGAGCGTCTCGAGTCAACTGTGTGAAGAGCAGTTCGGTAAGCCTCTGACCTGGGGGCTAGATAAGTGTTCCGAATGCGGCAACAGTCTCACCACCCAAGAGGGGTCAGCGCGTGACCATTGCCCGGAAAGGGCTCGGCGGCTTTGAGAAAGAGCCGCACCGATTCCATCAGGGCTTCGATGCTACCCCATCGGT
>SYOX01000148.1 GCA_005804885.1 Pseudomonadota bacterium | reverse complement strand
CGGCATCCAGGCCCTCGACCTCCTCGGCCGGAAGGTCCCCATGCGCGACGGCGCCGCCCTGCGCCTGCTCGCCGCCGAGATCCTCCGCGCCTCCCTCGACGCCCGCCGACACCCAGCCCTCACCGCACACGCCGACGCCCTCGACGGCGCCCTCGACACCGCCTCAAAGGCCACCGCCGTCCTCACCCACGCCATGCGCTCGGACCCCGAGCGCGCCCTGGCCAACGCCAGCGTCTACCTCGACATGCTCGGACACATCCTCGTCGCCTGGATCTGGCTCCAGCAGGCCACCGCCGCCGCCGACGCCCTCAACGTCCTCGATGACGCCGACCACACCCTCGACGGCGACCGCGCCTTCTTCACCGGAAAGCTGCGCGCCTGCCGCTACTGCTTCCGCTGGGAGCTGCCGAAGATCGGCCCCTGGGCCGCCCTCCTCTCCAGCCTCGACGACACCTGCCTGACCATGCCCCCGGAGTGCTTCTGAGATGAAAAAGACAAGAAAGTGCCCTAAGTGCGAGAGCTTGCGCGTCGGACACCTCGCCGTCGTCCTCGACAAGGACGACTACAAGGGCACACCCCGCTCGCTCGGCGTCGCCGTCGTCGACAACCCCGGCTTCTTCAGCCTCCCCGTCGTCGACCGCAATGCCGCCCGCGTCGAGGCCTACATCTGCACCGATTGCGGCTTCTTCGAAGAGTACGTCGTCCACCCCGAGCGCGTCCCCTGGACCTCGCTGGAGAACTTCACCCTGCTCAACAACCCCGACGGCGAGCCGACCTGAGGCCCCTCGACGCAGCGCCGACGGCGACCCCCGCCGACCCCCTCAGCACGGCCCTGGCGGCGTCGGCCGCGTCTCCAGGGGCTCGCCCAGCTGCAGCCTGCGGTGGAAGAGCTCCTGCACCAGATCCATGCAGATCCGCGCCAGCGCCGGGTTGTAGCGATACCCCTCGTCCCGCACGAAGGCGTGCTGCGCGTTGAACTCAAACCGCGTCGCGTTGACCCCGCCGTCCAGCAACACCTTGTGGATCAGCTCCCTCCCCTCCCTCGGCACGTGCGGGTCTTGCAGGCCCCACACCATCATCAGCTCGCCCTTGATCTCCCCTGAACGCGCCAGCGAGTCGTCGCACTTGCCCTTGCCCAGGCTCCCCTGGTGAATGTCGGTCGCGTAGAAGCACACCGCCGCCCTCACGCCCTCGTTCATGGCCGCGCGGAAGCTCAAGTGGCCCCCCAGGCAGATCCCCATCACCCCAAGGCGACCATTGCACTCCGGCAACCCCTTCAGGTAGCCCAGCACCGCCCGCGCGTCGCTGTCGAAGGCCGCCACCTCCTTCTCGATCTTGTACCGGTTGCCCTTGTCCGTCCCCTCCTTGTCGTAATTGAAGGGGCTGCCCAGCGGCTCGAACTCGTGGTACACCTCCGGCACCGCCACGATGTACCCCATCCCCGCCAGCGCCCGCGCCGTCCGTGCAATCGGCCCCGTCATCTGGTAGATCTCCCCGAAGAGCACCACCCCAGGGAAGCTCCCCTCCCAGGCCGGCTTGAACCGGAAGGTCCGCATCAAGCCCGTCGGCGTCTCGAGGTCCACATGGTCTTCAACAATAAGCATCGCTGCCTCCTCTCCACCTCGCGCTCCTGCGCGCTCATCGACACCCTGACCCCATCCGCCATCCCCTTGCAAGCCCCAGCGCTCGCCCTCATCACCCTCATCGCCGCCCTCGGCTGCCACACCCAGCCCAGACCCTCCGCTCGCCCCGCCGCCCCGATCCAGCAGCCCGCCCTGCGTCCCCCCGCCACCGAGCTCACCCCGCGCCCCGACGCCGAACCCCAGGATCGGCCCCAACCCGTTGAAAACAAAGAACAAAAAACGCCCGATCCGCCCACCTCCTTTGCCCCGATCCCCGATCGGCGCCCCGGCGGCTTCCCCGGCCTCGCCTTCGCCTCGGCCCGCGCCTTCGCCTTCAACCTCGACGTCCAGGAGCGCCCGCCTTGCCTGGCCCCGCTGGACGAGCGCGGCGAGCGCTGCGTCAGCGTTCACGGCGAAGGCGTCGAGCTGAACGAGGTCCAGCTCAAGACGCTCATGGTGTTGCTGGGGGATCGCGCCACTTACGGGGACGACGAAGGCAAGTGCTTCATCCCTCGCCATGGCGTCGTCTTCTACGACGCCGCGGGCGCGCCTGTGGCCTGGGTCTCGATCTGCTTCGAGTGCAACCACCTACGAAGCGCGCCCGAGCTCCCCGCCCAACGCCGAGCCGATCCCATGAGCGGCTTCACCGACCTCGGCGCCGCTCGCCTCAAGGCCTTCTTCTCGGCGTTGCCGCTGAGGTGATCGCGGCGCTCAAGGCGAGGCAGGCCATCAAAGGGCGGCCTCCATCTCAAGGTGATCCGCCATCTCAAGGTGATCGCGGCGCTCAAGGAGAGGTGTCTCCAAGGAGAGGTGTCTCCTTGAAGGGCGCCCTCCACCTCAAGAGGTCAGCTCTTGAGGGGGCGAGGAAGAGGAGGGGGGCGGGGCGGGGCGCAGCGCGCTCAGGGCGATCAGGGCGGCGCCGGCCATGATCGCCACGTCGGCGACGTTGAAGACGCCGGTCCGCAGGCCGTCGACGCCGAGGATCATGAAGTCGACGACCGCCCCATCGTTGAAGACGCGGTCGATGAGGTTGCCGACGCCGCCGCCCACGACGAGCGACAGCGCGACGATCTGCCGCCTGTCGAGCTCCTTGCTGACGACGGCGAAGATCAACACGGCCAGGAGCATCACGAAGACGCCGCCCTGGAAGATCCAGGCGCGCGCGGCCTCGGAGAGCTCCGCGCCGAGGCTGAGCATCGCCCCGGTGTTCTCGGCGTACTGGAGCCGAAACAGGCCCCCCAGCATGGAGACGGCCGGGCGGCCGGCGAGGTTGTCGGTGGCGGCGACCTTGGTGACCTGATCGCAGGCCACGGAGCCGAGCAGGATGGCGAAGATCAGCAGAGCGCGGTGAAGTCGGTTCATCGGGTCCTCGGCAGGAGTTCGTCGCGCTGGGCAACGCTCAAGAATCGCGCTTTCTTTCGGGGCCTCGTCACTCGATGATCTGGACGGCGTCGCCAGCGATCTCCAAAGCCTGGGGCTTGCCGCCGTAATGGCGCGAGAGGCCCACGTCGATGCGCCAGATCCGACCGCCGCACGACGCGCTGATCCCCCCCTCCTGGACGGTGTGGCCGACGACCATGCGCCGCGCGCCGAGCTTGTCGAGCGTCTGCCCCAGCGCCGCGCAGTCTGGCTCCGGCTCCTCGTCCTCATCCGAATAGCGCCGCATCCAGATCGGGCTCCCCTCGCCGGCCAGCGAGGGCGGCAGCTCGGCCTGCTCTCCCTTGAGCCAGCGGCGGCTCTCGGCGTTGATCCTGTCGACGCCATAATCGACGTGCTCCGGCAGGATGCCCCCGTGGGCGAAGGCCGTCCCGCCGATCACCGCGATCAAGTCCCGCTCGGCCAGCCGCCGCGCGAAGGGCTCGCCCGGCCTGAAGGCCGCCACGCGGGCGCGGTGCTCCTCGGGGTGCCGCTGCACCTCGGGGTGGGTCAGATCGAGGTTGGAGAGCTCGTCAAAGGCCGCAAAGCCCGCCGGGGTCACGTAGCGCATGTCCCCCTGCGCGTTCATGATCTCGTGGTTGCCGTTGAGCACCACCAGCGCGCCGCCGGCCTGCCCCGCCTGGAGCTTGATCCGGTCGAGCAGATCCAGGATCTGGATCTCACCATCCCCCCGATCCAGCTGATCCCCCGTCTGCACCACCACCAGCGGGCCGCCAATCCACCGATCCGCCTCGTCGATCGCCCCGACCAGCCTGAACACCGCGCGCGTCGCCTCCAGATCCCCGTGCAGATCCCCGATCGCCACCAGCCGCGCGGGCGGCGCCTCTCCCTCGGGCGCCGCCTCGACCTCGGGCGCCGCGCCCTCGGGCGTCGCATCGGGAGGCTGCGCGGGCGCCTCCCCCCGATCCCCGGCGACCGGCGCCTCGTCCCCCCCGCCCCTCGCCTCAGGGGCTGTCACAGGCCCCTCGGGGGCGCGCTCACAGCCCCACAGCGCCCATGACGATGTGCACAGGAGCAGCAACACGATCCCAACCCAGCCAGCAGTCGCCCTCATGATAACCTCACCTCTCGAAACGAGCCCCACCATAACACCGCCCGCGCGCTCAAGGCACCCCGCCGGGCTCCTTTTGGAGCGCTCCGCCTCGACGGCCACCGCCGCCCGGCCCAGACCGCCAGCGATCCCGACCACGGGCACACCAGCCCCACCCGCTCGCCCCGCCGACCGCTCGCCCTGAGCGCCCACGCCGCTCGCTTGCCTTGCGCCCCCCCTCCTGTTATACGGCCCCCGTCCGCCCCGCCTCACCCGCGACGCGCCCCCAACCTCGAACCCCCCAAGCGCCATGACCCACGACGCCGACGACACAGACGATACGAATAACATCAATGAATTGGATGACATAGATGTCGACTTTTCGGCCTTCGGGCTGGACAGCCGGCTGATCCAGGCGCTGACCACGCTGGGCTACGAGGAGCCGACGCCCATCCAGGCCGAGGCCATCCCGCACCTGATCGCGGGCCGCGACCTGATCGGGCAGGCGGCCACGGGGACGGGCAAGACGGCGGCCTTCGCGCTGCCGCTGCTGCACCGCCTCGCGACCCGGAAGGGCCCGCGCGCCCAGCCCTTCGCGCTGATCCTGGTGCCGACCCGCGAGCTGGCCATGCAGGTCGCCGAGGCCGTCCACCGCTACGGCCGCGCGATGGGCGCCACCGTCCTGCCCATCTACGGCGGGCAGTCCTTCATACAGCAGCTCAAGAGCCTGCAGCGCGGCGTCGACGTGATCGTCGCGACGCCCGGCCGCGCCCTCGACCACATGCGGCAGGAAACGCTCAAGCTCGACACCCTCTCGGTCGTCATACTGGACGAAGCCGACGAGATGTTTGACATGGGCTTCGCCGAGGACATCGAGTCGATCCTGGATCAGACCCCCGCCTCGCGCCAGACCGTCCTCTTCTCCGCCACCCTGCCCCCGCGCGTCGGCAAGGTGGCCCAGCGCCACCTCAAGGACCCCATCCGCATCCAGGTCCAGCGCCAGCCGCTGCCCCAGGGCGAGACGCCCTTGATCCGGCAGACCGCCTACCTGATCCAGCGCGCCTACAAGCTCTCGGCGCTCGGGCGGATCCTCGACCTGGAGAACCCCACCTCGGCGCTGGTCTTCTGCCGCACCCGCAACGAGGTCGATGAGCTGACCGAGACGCTCAACGCCCGCGGCTACCGCGCCGAGGCGCTGCACGGCGGCATGTCCCAGGATCAGCGCACCCGCGTCATCAAGCACCTCAAGGGCGGCATCTCGGACCTCGTCATCGCCACGGACGTCGCCGCCCGCGGCCTCGACATCGACCACCTCTCCCACGTCGTCAACTACAACGTCCCCTCCTCGCCCGACGCCTACATCCACCGCATCGGCCGCGTCGGCCGCGCCGGCCGCGAGGGCGTCGCCATCACCCTCGTCGAGCCGCGCGAGCACCGGATGCTGCGCAACTACGAGCAGGCCACCAAGCGCAAGATCGAGATCGCCCAGGTCCCCACCATCGCGGACCTGCGCGCCCACAGGCTGGAGATCACCCGCACGACGATCCGCGAGGTCCTCCTGGCCGGCGAGCTCGACAACATGCGCGTCGTCGTCCAGTCCCTCTCCGACGAGTTCGACCTGATGGACGTCGCCCTGGCCGCCGTCAAGGTCGCCCACCAGGCCAGCGCGCCCGACGCCACCGACGCCACCGACATCCCCCCCGTCCGCCCGCCTCGCGACGAATTCGACCCACGCTCCTTCTCAAGAGGGGAAGCCCCGCGCCCCTCCTCAAAAGGGGAAGACCCGCGCCCCTCCTCAAAAGGGGGCAAGGCGCCCAAAGCCGCCGCACCGACCCACGAGTCGCCCGCCCGAGGCCCCCGTGGCGGCCACCGCGGCCCCACCACGGGCATGACGCGCATCCAGATCAACGTCGGCCGCAATGCCGGCATACGACCCCAGGACATCGTCGGCGCCATCGCCGGAGAGGCCGGGATCACCGGGCGCGACGTCGGCGCCATCGACATCACCGAGCGCTTCTCGCTCGTCGAGGTCCCCGAGTCCGTCGCCGCCGACGTCCTGAACGCCCTGCGCTCGGCCAAGATCCGCGGCAAGAAGATCAAGGTCCGCCGCGACAACCGCTTCGACTGACCCCTCACCGGGTCATGCAATCCTGGAACCAGTCCGGGCGCAGGTGGATGTACAGATCGACGGCCTTGCTCAACTCGTTGCCATGAGAGGGGCTGACAGCGAAGACCTTCTTTCCAAGACGCCGCACCTCCGCTGCGACGGGTGTGTAATCCCCGTCTGCGGACAGCAGATACCCCACGTCGTACTCATCTCGACGCGCCATCCCGACCATGTCGACCGCGATGTGCACATCGACCGCCTTCTCGACCCATACATAACTGTCAACGAGGTCAGCCACCCGCTGCCTCAAGATGTTGTAAAGGGGCCGATCCATGCGTCCGGAGACGTTCTTCGTCAACCACGCCAGGAGCTCGTTGACACGATCGCTGAGCGCGCTCCCTGCGGGGCGCTTCTCGATACGACCCTCCACGACGTTGATGCCCTGCGTGCGAAGTTGGTGAAAGAGCCTGCGCTGGTTGCCGTAGTGCGGGGCGTCTGGCGCCAGCCTCCCGATGTAGTACCCGACGTAGGCCAACGATCGAGCCTGGCGAAGCTTGTCGCAAACGCGCAGATGATCGAGCCCTTCAACGCCAACCCCGACGCCCCTCAGGGAGTGGTAGAAGTTGTTTCCGTCGATGAAGAAGGCGGCGCGTTCGAACGTAGCCATCCAGATGCACCAAAAAAAAACCCAGCATGCAGTTTCCTGGACGCTGGGTGGATTAGTCCCCCTCTCGAAAGAGGAGGTGGGGTGAAGCTAGCAACGTCCACCTTCGACGTCAAGGTCCGCCGCGACAACCGCTTCGACTGATCCCTCCCTCCTCCTGTGCCCCACGAAGCGGCCTCGTCCGCTCGCGCAAGGCACAAGAAAATGGGCTTCCACGTCGGCTGGGGCGCGGCGCTCGATCTGCTCATCGCTCACACAGGGACAATGTGACTTTCTGGCCGGCGCTGGTCTGAGGGCTGGGGGTGAGGCTCGGGTCGGCTTGACATGGGGTCGGGGGGCGGCTCATCGTCGGGGTTGAGGCGAGGGCGCGCAGGCGGCGCCAGCGCCAGCTGATGAGCCGGGAGTTGAGCCACGCCCATGCCGTCACCCACCGGACGCGCCCCCATCGCCCTGGGCCCCTTTGACCTCCACGCCGTGATCGGCAGCGGCGGGATGGCGGAGGTCTGGGGGGGTTCGCACCGCGCCGAGGGCGCGGCGGTGGCGGTCAAGGTGCTCACGGGGGAGCGGGCCAGGACGCCCCTCTTCGAGCGGGCCTTCCGGCGCGAGGTGCAGGCGGTCGCGGGGCTCGATCACCCCGGCGTCGTCATGGTCCTGGACTACGGGATGATCGACGCGGCCATCGCCGAGGGCTCAGGCGGGCGGCTGGCTACGGGCAGCCCCTACTTGATCATGGAGTTGGCCTCGGGCGGGACGCTCAGGCGAGCGCTCAAGCACGGCGACCGGACGTGGTCGGTGATCAAGGGCGCGCTGCTGACCTTGCTCGACGCGCTGGCGCACGCGCACGCGCGCGGCGTCGTCCACCGGGACGTCAAGCCGGCCAACATCCTGTGGTTCGGTGACAGCGGCGTTCGTGCGGGCGGCGACCCGAGCGGCGGGTGGAAGCTGACGGACTTCGGCGTGGCCCACGCGCTCGAAGGCGCCTGGACCCGGAGCCTGGAGCTCTCGTGCGGGACGCCGGCCTACATGGCGCCCGAGCAGATCCAGGGCGCCTGGAGGGATTACGGGCCTTGGACCGATCTCTACGGCCTGGGCGTGGTGGCCTACGAGATGACCGCCGGCCACCGTCCCTACCAGGGTCGCTCGTCGATGAAGATCTTCGAGCAGCACCTGGAGGCCGGGATCCCTCGGATGATCCCCACCCTCCAGGTCCCGGTCGGCTTCCTGCCCTGGATCGAGCGCCTGCTGCAGAAGGACCACCGCGACCGCTTCCAGCGGGCCGCCGACGCCGCCTGGGCGCTGCTCTGCATGGGCGAGCCCCCCGCCGACGAGACCGGCCAGCACCAGCGCCCCTGGGGGTCGAGCGGTCAGGTGGACACCATCCCCATCATCGACCTGCCCGACGACGACGACGAGGAGAGCCTGAGCCCGCCGAAGCACTCGGCGGTCACGCGCCCCGTCGACGGCAACGACGACCCCCTCAAGCCGCCCTCCAGGGGCATCACGGTTCGCCTGCCCCGGCCCGCGACGGGCTCGCTGCCCGAGATCACGCCGCCGCCGATTCCCTCGACGTGGCGGTCACTTAGCCGACCTCCGAGGCCTCAGGCGCTGCGCGGCGCGGGGCTCGGGCTCTTCGGCCTGCGGGCGATCCCGATGGTGGGCCGCGAGGCCGAGCGCGATCTGCTCTGGGAGGCGCTGCGCCGCGCCGTCCAGGGGCGGCGCCCCGGCGCGGTGCTGCTCACCGGCGCCCGCGGGGTGGGCAAGAGCCGGCTGGCCGAGTGGCTCTGCCAGCGCGCCCACGAGGTCGGCGCCGCCACCCCCCTGCGCGTGACCCACAACCCCAACGGGGGATCGAGCCTGGGCCGCGCCATGGCCCGCCACATGGGCTGCGCGCGGCTCGGCCGCGAGGCGCTCATCGGCCACGTGCGCGCCTGGCTCCACGACCACGGCATCGCCGACGCCTGGGATCTGATGGCGCTCGTCGAGCTGATGTCGGATCTGGACGAGGCCCCGCCGACCCAGGAGATCCGCGCGCGCAGGGCCTCCGAGCGCTGCGGCTCGATCATCCGGGCGCTGGAGCAGGTCGCGGCGCGGCGGCCGGTGATCCTGTGGCTCGACGACGCGCACTGGAGCCAGGAGGCCCTGACGCTGGCGCGCCTGGCGCTGGCCACCCGAGGGCCTGCGGGCCTCCTCGTCATCATGACCGCCCAGGACGACGCGCTGCACGACCTGCCCGAGGCTCGCCGACAGCTCGACGCGCTGGCCCGCGATCCCGCCTGCCTTCCCCTGGCCGTCGAGCCCATGGACTCAGGCAGCCAGCGGGCCTTGGCCAACGCCATGCTCGACCTCGATCCGGCGCTCGTCGACCACATGGTCCTGCGCAGCGAGGGGCACCCCCTCTTCATCATCCAGCTCGTCGAGGACGGCGTCCAGCGAGGGCTCCTGCGACCCTCCCCCTCGGGCTTCGTCCTCGACCCTGAGCTGGGCGAGCAAGACCTGCCCGAGTCCCTCCACAGGCTCTGGCAGGCCCGCGCGGCGCGGCTGCTCGAAGGCCGCTCGCGCCACGACCGCCTCTCGCTGGAGGTCGCCGCCGTGCTCGGCCTGGAGGTCCTCGACGGCGAGTGGCGCGAGGCCTGCGCGCGCGCCCTGCTCAAGCCCGACGCCGCCCTCATCGACCACATGGTCGACCGCCGCCTGGCCCGCTGGGCCGACGGCGGCTGGGCCTTCATCCACGGGATGCTGCGCGAGAGCCTCCTGCAGACCGCCCGCAATGGCGACCGACTCCCCACACACCACCGCGCCTGCGCCGAGGTCCTCATCGCGCGCCACGGCCACAGGCGCTCCGCCGTCATCGAGCGCATCGCGCGCCACCTCCTCGCCGCCGGCGACCTGCGCCGCGGCGCCGAGGCCATGGCCGAGGCCGTCGAGGTCCGATGCCAGCTCGGCGAGCTCGAGTACGCCCTCTCCCTGCTCGACCTCCACGAAGACGCCCTGGCGCGCCTCGCGCTGCCCGAGGACGACCCCCAGCACGGCACCCTGTGGATGCTGCGCGCCCGCGCCTGCCGCATGCTCGGCCGCTTCGAAGAGGCCCGCGACTGGGCCGAGCGCCTCGAATCCGAGGCGCTGCGCCACGGCTGGCGCGCCGTCCGCGCCCAGGGCCTCACCGAGCAGGCCTACCTCGCCTCGCAGCGCGGCCGCCTCGGCCGCGCGCGCAAGATCTTCTCCCTGGCCGTCTCGATCTTCGAAGAGCTCGACCACGACGTCGGCATGGCCGAGGGGATGCTCGGCATCGGCGGCGTCGCCTACCGCCAGGGCGACATCCGCCGCGCGCTGGCCTGCTACACCCAGGCCCTGAGCCGCTTCGAAGAGCTCGACCACCCCGAGGGCATCGCCCGCACCCTGCGCGGGCTGGCCGAGATCGCCCTCATCGAAGAGCGCTGGCCCGACGCCCTGGCCCTCTTCGAGCGCGCCATGGGCCTGCACGAGCACCTCGGCAACCGCTTCCTCTGGGCCACCTGCATCAACGGCGTCGCCGAGGTCCACCGCCTGCGCGGCGAACTCGCCCTGGCCGAAGAGGGCTACCACAGCGCCCTGACCATCCTCGAAGCCATGGGCTCGCTGGAGGTCCACGTCATCCGCCTGAACATCGCCATGATCCAGCTCGCGCGGCGCCGCTTCCCCGAGGCGCGACAGACACTGACGCGCGCTCGCGCCGACCTGGAGGCCATCGGCCAGGACATGCTCCTGGCCGCCGTCCACGCCATGCTCATGGCCTGCGCCGCGCACATCGAGGACTGGGGCGCCTTTATCAGCCACCTCAAGCAGGCCGACGCCCTGATGACCGCCGCCCAGGGCGCCGACCCCGACGACGCCATCGCCATCCACCAGGCCGCCGACATGGCCCTGGCCGCCGGAAAGCTCCCCCAGGCCCGCGCCGCCTTCACCCTCGCCATGACCCTCTGGTCCACCCTCGGACGCCACGACCGCGTCGCCGACATCCAGAGCGCCCTCAGGCAGATCGCCGCCGCCCCCACCCCCGACGCCACATCCTGAACGGGACTGCAAGATAAATGTGAAAGATAAGCCAGGGTGCGTCATCACAGCACGGAGCCCCTGTTGGCGGCGATCCGCCCCTCAAATCGGATGTGGCGCGCGGCCAGGATCTGCTTCCAGTGGGGCCTTGAGCGTCTGCCCAAGGCCTTGTCGTTGAGCTCGCGCGCCAGGAGCGTCGCCAGCCTCAAGCCGCCGCATCGACCCGGAAAAACACCTTTGTTTTCAACATCTTGCCTGCGCCTGCTGGGCGTCTCGATCTCCCTGGGAGGGGGCTCGACGCCCTGTTCTACCTCAGGATCTCACACACCTCATCATAGGGTCCCCGACTCCGCATGAAGGAGCGTGTTGCGAGACGCTTCGAAGAGGACGGCGGCCTCGATGAACTGAGCGGCCATCTCTCGGGCCTCGTCGAAGCCCGCGGATCGTTGCCCCGTCGCTTCGTCCATGTACCGATCGCGGTTGATCTCGATCATGACCGAGACAACGCGTGGGTCTTTTCTGTAGTGGAGGAGGGGGACGTAGCTGCCGCCGAAGGGCGTATTGCGGTCCACGCTCCAGCCGGCGCCGCGGACAACCTCTTCGAGCGCCGCGATAAGGGGCTCGGGCGCATGGTAGGGCTCGTAGCCGATGCAAAGGTCGGGGCGGTTGAGGGTGTTGTCCTCGTAGGGCAAGGGCTGTGACGGAAACGAATGTGCGTCGATCAGAAGGCAGCGGCCAAACCGGTCGAGCTGAGCGGCGACTTCGCCTTCCAGCGCGGCGGCATAGGGACGGAACAGGTCGCGGATTATGAATTCACGCTGCGCCTTCGAGAACTCCGGGCCGCGGAGGGGGCTGAGTCGGGACGTGTTCGTGTAGACCGCGCCCATGCCTTTAGCGGACATGGTCTCTTGCGAGTCGTCCTCGAAGCGCTCCGGGTCGAATACGAGGCGGCTGAGGTTGTTGATGAAAGCGGCCCCGCCGTGGGCCAGGGCGGCGGGAGCGAAGAGCTCATCTGTGTAGCGATCCGTCATCGCGAGGAGCTCCCGTTCAAGAGCTGCCTCGTCAAGGAGCATGTCGGAGCGCCAGGGGTCAGGGACTGCGGTCGCGCTGTGGGGGATATGGACGAGGAGGGGCGAGTCGGCGCGACCAGTGGATTTGCGGATCTCAAAGTGCGACATGATGGGCTGGATCTTTCCTCGTACGACCCCGATGGTCGTCAACTCTGTGTCTCGCCGGTCTTGAGCCTTGCTCAGTCAGAAGGTCCGAGACGTGGATGGGAATAGGAAGCTCAAATGGCGTTTCTGGGGACTGCAAGACTAAATGTGTAAGATAGGCCGGAGCATGTCATCAGAGCACGGAGCCCCAGTTCTCGGGGATCCGTCCCTCGAATTGGATCTGGAGAGCAGCCACGATCTGCTTCCAGTCAGGTCTTGTGCGTCTGTTG
>SYOX01000147.1 GCA_005804885.1 Pseudomonadota bacterium | reverse complement strand
TCAGTGAAGGTTCCAAGGGCCGCGACGCCACGGCATCCCACGCCACGATCGTGCCGACGGCGTATCGCCCCACGCTCCTCGCACCGCCCCCGTTGGGGACGGGCTCGTCGGGTGGGGCTGGAAT
Organism: Pseudomonadota bacterium; assembly: GCA_005804885.1. Classification (GTDB taxonomy): domain Bacteria; phylum Myxococcota_A; class Bradymonadia; order Bradymonadales; genus SYOX01. Next base: position 35,317 of record SYOX01000147.1, on the reverse strand, counting down.
CTCAGGGCGGGCTGCGCCCTGTCGGTCGCAGGCCTCCGCGCGGCCCAGGTCGACACGAGAGGCTGCGTCCTTGTCACGACGCCCTGCCCAAACCCAGCGGCGGAGCCAACGCGCCGATCCGGCCCTGCGATCCGCTGTCGTCCGCCCGCCGGCCTGCGACCGACAGGTCGCAGCCCCCCCCGGGCATCCAAGCCCCACCCGACGAGCCCGTCCCCAACGGGGGCGGTGCGAGGAGCGTGGGGCGATCGTCGAGCGCGGCAGGACTTCAGGCTCCACTGAGCACACCTGCCCGCTCAACACGCCCTGGACACCGATCCGGCCTCTCGTCACAGGCGCCGCCCGCGACGCTGGCGGGCTGGCGACCCGACGCCCCGCCGCTGCGCTGGGGACAACGATCCCCCAAGCGGGTGGCTACTGGATCTTCCATTTGCCGGGGAGACTGGCAAGTGGAGGCTGGAAGAGCGGCCTTGAGGCGGCTTTGAGGGCGTAATCGCGGGCTTGCGCGCCTGGCCCGTTGCTTGCTAAGGCGCGATGAGCGATTGTGAGGCGAAGATGCCACGCCGCTTGAGCGTGCGGGCCAGCGAGGGAGAAGGCGATGCGGGGAATCGGTCTTGGGATGAAGCGGCGTTGGATGTGGGTGTCGCTCGTGGCCGCCGCGGCCACCTTCGCGGGCTGCGCTGAGGAGAGCGGGCCTGTGCCGGGTCCGGGCGTGGACGAGTTCGGGGTTGAGATCGGGGCCGTGGACGAGGAGGGCAAGCGCTCTCTGTCGAGCAGCGACTTCGAGGAGCCCCCTGGCAAGGCCGACGCGCTGGTGGGGCGCACGGGTCTGCCGGTGTCCGCGGACAACAGCAGCCTGACCGTGTGGTCGATCAAGAACCAGTGGGAGGACACCGACACGGCCGCGGCGCGCGAGGCCGGGATGGCCTGGGGCCAGGACAGCGGGCTGACCTGGGAGGAGAAGTACCGCCGCTGGGTCGGGTCGCTGGAGAAGATCGACGCGGAGAGCTTCGGCCAGACCTTCATGCTCACGACGCCCTTCGGGCGCGAGGTGCCGGCCCCGGCGCTGGAGTGCGCCGAGGTGGCCATGTTCCTGCGGATCACCTTCGCCAGCTGGTACAACCTGCCCTTCTACATGGAGGCCCGCGACAGGAGCGGCAACCGCCTCTACTTCGGCCACTTCGGGATCCGGACGGCCGCCGGCAACTTCGGCCGGATGCCGCAATTCCGCAGCGTCTACAAGGACTTCAGCGATCAGGCCGAGGCCGTGCGCAAGGGCGAGGTGGCGTGGCCCTCGGATGAGAAGCTGGCGGCCCGCAAGATCGTGGGCTCGTTTGACGACGCCCAGCCGATGATCGGCCCCGATGCTCATGCCGGCGCCTACTTCGACCAGATCTTCCTCAACAAGCGCGTCGGCTACTACATGATGCTCCACCTGACCTACTTCGGGTCGATCAACCTGGCCGACCCCGCCCACACCTTCAACATCCAGGCCGGCTCCATCAAGCCCGGCGACACCCTCCTTGAGCGCTGGCAGAGCCAGGGCATCGGCCACACCCTGGTCGTGCTGCGCACCACCGACCTGGGGGTCAAGGACTTCGACGGCGTCGAGCTGCCCCAGCTTGAGGTCGAGCTGGGCTCCGGCTCCATGCCGCGCCGCCAGCCCCGCTGGGACAGCCCGGCGGCCAGCAAGCGCTACCTCGTGGACGAGACCACCGGAGGGATCGGCTACGAGGCCCTCAACGGCGGCATCAAGCGCTTCCGCATCGCCAAGAGCGTCGGCGGCGTCTACGCCAACGTCGTCCCCAAGGCCAGCGAGGGCGACTACATCAACTCCAAGGCCACCGACCTCATCGGCGCTCGCCCCGGGCTCTTCGAAAAGATCCTCGCCGAGCTCGCCCCCGAGGAGAAGCTCCAGGCGCTGCTGGACATCGTCGAGTCCAAGCGCCAGCACCTGCGCCAGCTGCCGGCCTCCTGCTCGGCCCGTATCGGCCGCGAGGACGCCTTTGACGAGATCTACAAGCTCGGCCAGGAGGTCTTCGGCTGGGACAGGGACGAGGTCGATCGCCGCTTCCGCAACGTCGAGGATTACGTCCTGGCTCGCCTCGTCTACGAGAAGTCCAAGACCTGCTGCTGGAACTCGACCACCCCCGAGATGTACAACATCATCATGGAGCACGCCGCCACCGAGATCGAGGACCCCGCCACGGGCGAGTGCCGCGAGATCAGCGTCTTCATGGCCCGCGACGACGCAGGCGACGGCTTCGAACTCTTCGCCGACTTCGCCGACGCCATCGGCCGCGCCGACCAGTGGCCCGCCTGGAGGGCCGACGAGACCTGCCCGCAGGCCACCACCACCGCCCAGGACACCGAGGCCGAGCACGCCTGGGCGCCCCTGTGCAGCGTCCACGACGCCATCTCCGCCCGCAACTGAGCCTGAGCGCCCACACCAGGGCGTCCACGACGGGCGAGGCCGCTCCCCCCAGAGCGACTCGCCGGAAAACCCCCCAGCGGTGACGCTCGGGGTTTTTTTCGTGGCTGGAGACCCGCGCTCACTCTCTCCTGGCCGCAGGCCGTCGATGAGGTCGGCGCGCCCGAGCGAGCGCGTCCTTGAGTGCGCCGCCCATCTTCTCTCCTGGCCGCAGGCCGTCGATGAGGTCGGCGCGCTGAAGCCTGGCCTCAGGGCCTGTGGGTGGCTCGAAGTCTGGCCTCAGGGCTTGTGGGTGGTGCCCAGCAGCCAGTCGAAGATCGGCAGGGTGATGTTGAAGTTGCGCCGACCCATCAGCGCCTTGTCGTGGTGCGCCCGGTGGTGCTCCCGCAGGGTACGGAGCAAGGGCAGGCGCGCGATGAGGCTGCCCTCGGGGGCGTGGTGGCAGAAGTGAAGGGCCTCGTACATCAGGAAGTAGGAGGCGGCCGTGGCGATCATCAAGCAGGCCACGTTGGGCGTCAGGAGCCACGCGACCAGCGCGCCGAAGCTTGGGTAGCCGACGAAGGCCGCCAGCATCGGCGACCACCAGGGCAGCAGGATCATGTGAAGATCGCGGTGGCCCTCAAGCGCCATGGCCTCGGCGGTGAAGTAGCTGTGGTGCTCCAGCGTGTGGATGCGGAAGAGCGCGCGGGCGCCGGGCAGGGGGTGGTGGAGGTGGGCGCGGTGGAGCGCGTACTCAAAGAGGTTTGAGATCAAGAAGATGGCGGGGATCGTGAGCCACTCGAGGGGCTCGACCGCGTCGAGCAGCGCGATCGCCGTGGTGACGGCGGTGCCCAGGATGAGGGTCGTGCTCAGGGCGTGCAGCGCGCCCGAGTAGCGCGCCGGCAGTCGCCGCTGGCGGTAATCGGCCCTGAAGGCCCCCACGGGCTGCGCCATGATCCCCTCGGTCGGGAGCCAACCCTTCGAAGGTCAGGCGAGGGCGACCCGCACGGTCGCCTCGTCGCCCGAAGGGCTGCGGTGGTGGTCGGTGGCGAGGGAGCCTGGCGTTACTCGACGGTGATGGTGCCGGTCAGCTTGGGGCCGTCGTTGAGGCGGTCGATGTAGGTGAAGGTGCCGGCCTGGTTGAAGGTGTCGTTCTCGTCCAGGACCTCGTCGAAGGTGCAGGTGTCGCAGGTCACGGAGTGCTGGGTGGCCTCCTTGTTGGTCCAGGTGACGGTGCCGCCGGCCTTGATGGTGACGTTCTGGGGCGAGAAGCCGAAGTCGATGATCTCGATGTTGGCCTGGAGGTCCGCGTCGTCCTCGTCGATGAAGGCGCAGGTCAGGAGATCCTCGGGGTCTTCGCAGACGCAGTCCGGCCCGTCCAGCTCAGGGTCGCACTCGATGTCGTCGTCCAGATCGCCGCAGCCGGCGAGGGTCAGGGAAAGCCCGAGGGCGAAGGTGAGCGTAAAGAAGGGGCGGAGCTTGGTCAAGGTCATGGTTCTGTCTCTCCTGGTTCTCTAAAGGACAACATCAGCAACGGCGCCTGGGGACGCCCTGGGGGTTGAGACGCACTCGCGCGCAAAATCTTCTCTCCCTCTTCAACAGGGCGACCCCATCGTCGGTCAGCCGCCTCGCCTCGTCAAGTCAAAGGCGTCGAGCTTTGGCGCGGCGACCTTCGTCCTTGCGGGATCGGGGGAGGGTCGGCGTCGGGCGGTGGAGGCTCAGGGGTTGAGGGAGGGGCCGGCGTCATGGGTGATCACGGCCGGGGCGAGGGCGGGCGAGCGGGCGCCCTTGAGGATGATGACGCCGACGAAGCCGAGGGCGATGAGCGCGAAGATGAGGCCCAGCGCGGCGAAGAGGGGCCAGGAGGTGTGGACGGGCCCGTGGGGGCGGGCCGCTGCGGGGCGCGGGGGCCGTGTGAGGTGAGGTTGAGGGTTGGCGTCGGAGAGGGTGGTCGGGTCGTCGATGAAGTCGTGTTCGTTGGAGAGGTTGGGTGCGTCGTCGATGTGGGTGGATTCGTCGTCGTTGAAGAAGGTCAGGGGGATGGTGCTCTTCATGGAGACGCCGGGCGGGGCGTGGGGCGGGGGCATGGTGGGGGGCTTGAAGGGGGTGGTGGGGCCGGCGACGGCGTCTGGGGGTGCCAGGGCCGTCAGGTCGTTGAGGGCCAGGGTGGCGCCGCGCTTGAGGGGTTGAAGGCGGATGCTGGGGACGCGGATGGTCCTGCGCTCCTCCATGGGGAGATCGATCATATCGAGGTCGTTGGGCAGGAAGTCGCCGGTGTTCTCGGGGGAGGCGTCGAAGGCGGCGGTGCGGAGGTTCTGGGTGATGTCGCGCAGGAAGCGGGTGGGGCCGGCGGCGTCGATGCGGACCTCGGAGAGGTCGACGTCGGCGAGGGCCTCGGCGAAGGAGCCGGCGTCGGGGTATCGGTCGTCGGGTTTGAGGGCCAGGGCGCGGGCGATGACGGGGCCGAGGGGGCTGGCCATCAGGTCGAGGGGGAGGAGGAGCTCGCTGGCCTTGTGGGCCAGGGCGCAGGCGATGGGGTTGTCGGAGTTGACGACCTTGCGTCCGGTGAGGACCTCCACGAGGAGCAGGCCCATCTGGTAGACGTCCAGGGCGGGGCTGACGAGCTGGTGGCTGATGTACTCGGGGCTGAGGTACTGGGGGGTGCCGAGGAGCTGGCCGGTGCCGGTCAGGGCGGCGTCCTCGTCCCGGAGGCGGGCGATGCCGAAGTCCATCACGCGCAGCGCCTCGTAGCGGGTGCCGCGGTCGACGATGTGGAGGTTGGAGGGCTTGAGGTCCTTGTGGACGATGCCCGCCTTGTGGCCGATGTCGAGGGCGTCCAGGCAGCGCAGCAGGAGGCGGAGGGCGCGGGCCGGGGTCATGGGGCCGTGCTGGCTCAGTTCGACGTCGAGGTCGTGGCCGTCGAGCAGCTCCATGACGATGTAGGGCAGGGAGAGGGCGTCGGTGACGCCGACGTCGTAGATGGTGACGACGTTGGGGTGGCGGATCTGGGCCATGGCGGTGGCTTCGCGGCGGAAGCGGGCCAGGATGTCCTTGTGCTTGCGGGGATCGGGGTTGGCGACCAGCGCCGAGAGGACCTTGATGGCCACGGGGCGCTTGATGGCCAGATCGTGGGCCTTGTAGACGGCGGCGAAGCCCCCCGCGCCGAGGAAGCCCTCGACCTTGTAGCGCTCGTTGAGGACCGTGCCTTCGGTCAGGAAGGTCGGCGGAAGGTTTTGATCCTTGAGATCTGCGGCCATGCGTGGAGGGGCTCGGGGTCAGCCAGTCGAGACCCCCTGAGAGTAGCCAGCCGCTGGCCCCCGCGTCAACTTCCGGCGCTGGGGGCTGGACGGGCGCGGCGAAGTCTGGGATGGTGGGATGACCGCCCAAGCGTGGTCTGGATTCTTCGTTTCCCTGCCGTGGGTGTGGATGAACACGACCATCATTCTTGTCATCATCATCGTCTTCAGCTTCGTGGCCAGCCGGCTCCTGAAGCGCTACGTGCCGGCCTACTTCGCCTTCTCAGGCGCGGAGTACCTGGCGCTGGGGATCGTGCTCGGCCCGCTGGTGACCTCCTTCGTTCAAAAAGAGACCCTCCAGCACCTCGAGCCCGTCATCTCGCTCTTGCTGGGGCTGGTGGGCTTCACGCTGGGGTTGAGGCTGCGCGAGCATGTCTCGGAGGTCAAGTCGCTGGGGCCGCGCGTGATCGCCTCGGCGATCGCCATCGCGGTGCCAGCGGTGGGGTGCGCCGCCTTCCTGACCCTGGCGCCGGTGGAGCCGCTGGCCCGAGAGCAGGTGTTGATCCTGTCGGGGACGGTGGGGGTGATGGCCTGCGTGTCCTCCTCGACGCGGATCGAGGCGGTGGCCCGGCTCTTGAGCGCCTCGGGGTGGGTGACGCGCAACCTGCTGGCCTTCTCGATCGTCAGCGACACGATCGCCGTGTTCTGCTTCGGGATTATCGCCTCGGTGCTCCGATCGCGGGCGGTGGGCGGCGTCCTGGGCGGCTTCGATCCCTTGACCTGGCTGGGGGCCAGCGCCGGGGTCGGGGTGATCTGCGGGTTGCTCTTCATCGCCTTCATCGGTCGGGTGCGCTCGACGCCGCACGTCTTCCTGGCCACGCTGGGCTGCGTCATCTTCGCCAGCGGCGTGGCGACGGCGCTGGGGCTGTCGCCCTTGTTCATCAACCTGATCGTGGGGGCGACGCTGGCGCTGCTGTCCAAGCACGCCGAGATCCTGCGGGGGGTCGTCCAGCGGCTTGACCACCCGACCTTGATATTGCTGCTGATCTTCGCCGGCATCGTCTGGAAGCCGATCGAGCAGCCCTGGATGTGGGTCTTCGTGCCTCTGTACATGATCCTGCGCTTCGTGGGCTTGAGGACCGGGACGGCGCTGATGGTGCCGTTGATCAAGGGGAGCGGGCGGGTGAGGCGCTTCGGCAATGGGCTCCTGTCCCAGGGGGTCATCGCGGTGGCGATCGCGGTGGACTTCACGCGCCTGAGCCCGGAGAACGCCTCGTTCGCCCTGACGACGCTGCTGCTGGCCATGCTGGCGCAGGACTTCATGGCCACGCGGTCGTTGCGTCGGGTCCTTGCCGACGCCGAGGAGCTCTACACCGACATGGTCCTGCCCGAGCGGGGCGCAGGCCCCGACGGGCTCGGCGAGGGATCGCCGACCTGGGCGGAGCTGGCCGACGGCGCCGGGGAGGGCCGCTAGATGTCTGACTCGACGCAGGAGGTCGCGGACAGGGGCTCGCTCATCAAGCAGGTGGGCGTGCTTCTGGGGCTCTTTGCCGTGATGCTGGCCCTGCAGCTTGCCCGGCCCGAGGCGCTCAAGGGGGAGGTGGATCCGCTGACGCTGGCCAGCATCGGCTTCACGGCGCTCTTCGCCTTCACGGTCGGGGGGATCGTCAACAAGCTCGGGCTGCCGCGTGTGACGGGCTACATCCTGACCGGCGTGGTCCTGGGGCCCTCGCTGGCCGAGCTGCTCGTCGGCGAAGGCACCCGGTCGATCCTCTCGGGTGCGGTCGTCCAGGAGATGAAGATCTTCAACACCCTGGCGCTGGGGCTCATCGCCACGATGGCGGGGCTGGAGCTGGATCTGAAGGCCACGGCCAAGGTCTGGAAGACGCTGGCCTGGACCGTGACGCTGAAGGTCCTGGCCTTGCTGATCCTGGTCGGCGGCCCCTTCCTCGGCGCCTATTACGCTGTCAACCCGCTGGGCATCAAGGACCCGCCCTCCGCCTTCGCCTTCGCCCTGCTCTTCGCCGTGCTGGGCATCGGCACCTCGCCGGCCATCGCGCTGGCCGTCACCAGCGATCTGAAGACCAAGGGGCGCTTGACGGACATCCTGCTGGCCATCGCGGTCCTGAAGGACGTCGTGGTCGTGGCGTGCCTCGCGGTGGCGATCGCGGTGGCCAGGGCCACCTTCTCCGGGGGGGGCTTCGACCCGGTGACGCTGCTCAACGTGGTCTGGGAGATCGGGCTGTCGATCCTCGTCGGGCTGGCGGTCGGGGGGCTGGTCATTGCGTATATCCGCTTTGTCCACGCGGAGATGCTGCTCTTTGTCGTCGCGATGATCCTGGTCGTGGCGCAGATCAGCGTGGTCTTCCACCTGGAGCTGCTGCTGGTCTTCATCGTCGCTGGCTTCCTGGTGCGCAACTTCTCGCCCCACGAGCACGAGCTGATGCACCCGCTGGAGGTGGTGGCGCTGCCGGTCTTCGTCGTCTTCTTCACGACCGCTGGCGCCAGCATTGATCTGAGCGTGTCGATCCGGCTCTTGCCGCTGGCGCTGCTGCTGTCCGGTGGGCGGCTGGTGGCCTACTACCTGTCCAGCCGCGCGGCCGGGGTGCTGGCCGACGAGTCGAGCGCGGTGCGGCGCTTCGCGTGGCTGGCCTACATCCCCCAGTCCGGCGTGACGCTGGGCCTGGTGCTGCTGACCGCGCGCGCGCTGCCCGAGCACGCCGAGATGATCACGGCGATGGGCATGGCGCTGGTGGCGCTCAACCTGCTCGGCGGGCCGATCACGTTGGGGTTCGCGCTCAAGCGCAGCGGCGAGGTGCCCGGCGAGGGGCCAGGCGAGGCGTCCGGCGCCTCGGCGCCGGAAGTGGGCTCGGTCGAGGGGCAGGCGCTGGCGTCCGGAGGGCCGTCGACCCAGGAGGGCGCGCCAGCGGCGGTGCCCTACGAGGTGATAGGGGTCGAGCTTGAGGACGAGGCGCTGGCGGCGGCGGTGCGCGGCCTCATCGAGGGGGTCGAGGGGTCGATCCGCGCCTCGATGGTCCACGACGAGGAGGGGCTGACGCGGCTCTTTGACGCCAGCCTGCGGCTGCTGGAGGCCGAGGCGACGGAGCAGGAGCGGCGCGCGGCGGTCCAGCGCTTCGGCGAGCAGCCGCTGGACTTCGATCAGGGCGAGGAGTCGCTCCGGCTCCGCTCGGCGATTTCGGCCGTCATCGAGGTGCTGTGCAGGCTCCCGGTCGAGATCGAGGTGCCGATGGAGGCGCGCTGGATGGCGCGCCGGCCGGGTCAAGGCGCGGTCGAGGGCTTGAGGCGCGTCGGGCGCCGGGCGCTGATGGTGATCTCCGGCGCGGCGAGGCGGCGGAGGGTGCCGATGCGGACCATCGGGCGGGTGTCGCTGGAGGTGCCCTTCATGAAGGCGCTCATGGCGATGGGCGACGCCCGCTATCGGGCCGAGGCCGCCTGCTTCGAGGCGCTGCGCTTGTATCTCGACGGTCAGCTCGACGCGGCTCAGGCGACGGAGGCCATCAAGGAGGGTCGGGCGCTGGGGGTCGAGGCCATCCGCCGCGGGGGAGTGGGGCAGATGAGGGAGGGGGCGCTGACGACGATCGGGCTGGCGTCCAGGGCCGACACGCCCTCGACGCCCGTGTCGCTGATCACCTTCGCGGCGGTCGAGCCCGAGGTCCGCGCGCTGCACAACGAGTTGATCGCGCGGCCGAGGATCTGGGCCGGCTACTTCAACGCGCGGCGCGATCGGCTGTTGCTCAAGGCGCTGCTGGAGGGGTGTCGGGTCGACATCGAGCGGCTCATCAGCCACAGGCTCGAGGCGCCGCTCAAGCAGGTCGACGAGGCGCTGGTCAGGAAGTCGGAGCTGATCAGCGCCGAGCTCCACGCGCTGCGCAAGGAGCTTGAGCAGGCCGAGGGGGTCGACGAGGAGAAGACGCGGGGGATGCTGGAGAAGATCCGGCAGCTCTTCTCCGAGGAGACCCGCGCGCGGCTCAAGACCAGCACGGCGGAGTTTCGCCACCACGCGCTGCCGCACCACTTCACCGACGCGCTGCGCGACATGATCGAGTCTGCGCCCGAGCGGCTTCACGTCATCGCGCCCTGGGTGGAGCGGCTGCTGCCGGAGTCGGGCCCCTTGACCGAGGTGCGGACGATCGAGATCCCCTTTCGCGCCATCCTCCGGCGCCAGCTCATCGAGGAGTTCCTGCCGGAGCTGCTGCACCACCACGCCGAGGCGCTCGATCTGGTCAGCTCCGTGCCCGCGCGGCTCTCCGAGAGCGTCCACATCGTCGCCTACGCCTTCGAACTGAGCCTCAAGGGTCACGTCGCCTCGGAGGGGCCGCTGCTGGAGAGCGTCCAGGCGGCGATCGATCGCGTCGAGATCCTGCAGGACGAGATCAAGGAGCAGCTCAGTGGGATGATCGCGGCCTTGAAGGACGAGACGAGCCAGACGCTGGCGGCCGTCGCCCAGGCCTGCGTGCCGCAGGAGCAGGAGGGGCTCAAGGCGCGCGGCTCGCTGATCGCCGCCGGGGTCCGCTTCGGCGGGCGCCTGCTGGCTCGCGCGAGCACCTTCGCCCATGGCTTCAAGAATCAGGAGCAGATTCAAGCACTTCGGGTGCGATCCGGGGTCGAGCGGCTCTCCCCGGCCAGGATGCGGGCCCACCTCCAGGAGAACCTGCGCGCGCCCGAGGCGCTCGGGTTGCCGCCGCGCTACCTGCGCCTCTTCGCGCTGCGGCCGCTGGACGACAGGCGCCTCTTCGTGGTGCACAAGGCCGAGCTTGAGGCCTTGATCCAGATCGAGACGGCCTGGCGAGGGGGGCAGCGGGCGGCGGTGCTGGTGACTGGCCCCAACGGATCGGGCAAGACCTCGCTCTTGAACATGTTCCAGCTTGAGGTCGGCGTCGACAGGCTCATCCGCCTCCACGATCACTTCAGCTCCCGGCGCGAGGGGCTGGTCGAGGCGCTGGCCACCGAGCTGGACTGCGATCCCTCCGTCGACGGCGTCCTGGCGGCCCTCGGGCGAGAGCCCGGGGCGGTCTTCATCAGCGGCCTGGAGCACTGGTTCGAGCCGACGCTGGAGGGCGTCGAGCGCTTGAGGATCTTCCAGAACTTGCTGGTGCGCTCGAGCCACAAGGCCCTGTGGGTGGTGTCGGTGCAGTGGAACGCGCTTCAGCACTTCGAGGCGCTCCTTGACATGCGCTCGGCCTTCTCGCACCACATCGAGCTTGGGCCGCTCGGGTGGGAGGATTGCCGCAAGGTCATCGAGTCGCGCCACCAGATCAGCGGCCTGGGCTGGTCCTTCAAGCACAAGCTGGGCTGGAGGGAGCGGCTGACCTTCTGGCAGGCCGACGACGACGAGGCGCTCTACTTCAAGCGGCTGTCCCAGATCGCGCAAGGCAACACGAGGGCGGCCCTCTACCACCACCTCAGGTCCGTGCGGCTGGTCGACGGCGCCATCGAGACCTCCACGCTGGTCGAGATCGAGGTGCCCTTTTTGGCGCAGCTCACGGAGGACGCCCTGGAGTTGCTGGCTGGCCTGCTGCGCCTCGGGGCGATGGAGCGGCGCGATCTCCAGGCCCTCCTGATGCTCGGCCCGCAGGAGATCGACCTGCACCTCGAACACCTCTTCCTGGCCGGGCTCGTCGAGGCGGGGTCCACGGACGAGGAGATCATCGTGCCCAACCACCTCCACGACCGCCTCGTCGACGAGCTCAACGCCCTTGAGCGGCTCGCCAGGGGGTCTTCATGAGCCACCCGTTGACCTTCGTGGGGGGGGCGGCGCCCGCGACCTACTCCCTCGATCGCGAGATCGAGGCGCTGCACAGGATCCTCGGGGGCGTGGGGTTGATCAACATCGCCCTGGCCGTCTCGCTCGGCGCGGCCGCCGCGCTGGGCATCCTGGCGCTGGGCCGGGCGCTGAGGCGCTCGGGGCTGGACCCCAACCAGCGCACGACCCCCTTGATGACCTTCGGGGTCATCGCCGCGATCCTGATCGTGGGCGACGCGCTGCTGCGGTGGTTTCTGGAGCGGGTGCCGCTGCTGGCGCTCGGCGCGCTGTGCGCGCTGCTCGTCCTGCTCGGGATCAGCGCCCTTGGGCTCATCCGGGATCTGCTGGCAGGGGTCGGCCTCGCGCTGCGCGGGGACCTGACGCCCGGCGTCCACCTCACGGCCGGCGAGCTGGAGGGGATCGTCGAGCGGGTCGGCCCCACCACGGTCCGCCTGGAGACGGCCGACGGCTCGGCGCTCTACATCCCCAACGGGCAGCTTCGCCGAGGGGCCTTTGTCACCCGCGAGCCCCACAGCACCGCGCAGGTCACCGTCCAGTTCCAGCTCTCCGAGCCCGCCACCTCGCGTCACCTCTCCGAGGCCCGCGACGCGGCCCTGCTCTGCCCCTACCGCGCCTTTGACTCCGAAGTCTCCGTGCGCGCCGTCGGACCCCGCGACCTCGCCCTGGAGATCACCTTCCACGCCCCCTCCGAGCGGGTCGCGCGCGGCGCCGATCGCTTCATCCGGCGCACCCTCGAGGCGCGCTTCGGCCAACCCCAGGGGCTCGACCTCGCCTTGCAGCCCAGCGCGGCGACGGCGCCAGAGAGCCCGAAGCGTGGTCAGCGGGCGCGCTTGTAGGGGGTGTAGCCCTTGTCGCGGGGATCGATGAGGGTCAGCAGGCGGGCGCTGCGGGCGGGGACGGTCAGGTGGACGGTGCCGGCGAAGATCTGGAGGCGGTCGCCGGAGAGGTGATCGAGGAGCCACTGGCCGTTCATGGCTCTGGGGTCGCGCAGCGGGACCAGCTCTTCGAGATCGTCGTCGGTGGCGTTGACCAGGACGGTGACGGTCTCGTCGAAGCGGTCCGTGCGGCGCTGGAAGGCGAGCAGGGCGCGGGCGTCGAGGCGGCGCATGTCGCCGAGGCGCAGAGCGCGCAGGCTGCGGCGCAGCTTGAGGAGCTTCTTGAGGTCGGCGAGCTCAGGGTTGTGGTCGTTGACGTCCTCCCAGCGCATCGGGGCGCGCATCTCGGGGTCGTCGCCGCCCTCCATGCCGATCTCGGAGCCGTAGTAGATGACGGGGGCCCCGGGCAGGGTGAGCTGGAGCAGGCGCGCCAGGCGGCGATCCCGGGGAGAGGGCAGGGCGGTGGCCAGGCGCGGGGTGTCGTGGTTGTCGAGGATGAGCCAGGAGCGCAGGAGGCCGTCGATGCCGGCGTCGCGGACCATGGTGTCGAGCATGGCGCTGGCCTGGGGGCCGTCGACGGGGCCTTGGATGAGCTTGAGGATGATCTCGCGGGCGTGGAAGTTCATCACGCCGTCCACCGCCGAGGTCCACCCCTCGGGGTAGTTCCACAGCTCGCCGACGATCCAGGCGTCGGGGCGCGCGGCGCGGGCGGCGGCGGTCAGCTCGGCCAGCAGGTGGTGGCCGATGTCGTGGGCGACGTCCAGGCGCCAGCCCGAGGTGCCCAGGCGGAGCATGGTCTGGACGACGGAGCCGGGGGCGGCGAACATGGCGTCCTTGACGTCGGGGTTGTCGAGGCGCAGCTCGGGCAGGTTGGGGGCGTCCATCCAGCAGGCGTAGCCGTGGGGGTGTCGGCCGTCGAAGTCGAACCAGCCGCGCCAGGGGCTCTGGGGGTCGCGCAGGGCGTCCTGGAAGATGGGCGCGGCGCGGCCGATGTGGTTGAAGACGCCGTCGAGCATCAGCCGCAGGCCGCGGCCGTCGAGCGCCTTGATGAGCGCGGCGAGGTCGTCGCGATCGCCGAACTCGGGGGAGAGGGCGGCGGGGTCGCGGGCGTCGTACTTGTGGTTGGTCAGGGCGTCGTGGATGGGGTTCAGGACGAGGACGTCGGCGCCGAGGTCGACGAGGTGGTCCAGGCGCTCGATCAGGGAGGGCAGATCGCCGCCCCAGAAGTCCAGCTCGTGGCTCCAGACGCCGTGGGTCTCGACGAAGTGGCCCTGCCGAGGGGCCTCGCTCCAGGCGCGCAGCCGCCGGGGGTGGGCGTAGAGGTGCGCGCGGGCGGCGAGGTCGCGGGGAGGGCCGAAGCGGTCGACCATGGCGTGGTAGACGACGGGGCCGACGCGCCAGTCGGCGGCGCGGGCCTCGACGGCGCGCGCCATGGCCTCGTCGGCGGGCGTCGCCCAGGGCTCAGGCGGCGCGGTCGGCGGCCTCACGGAGCCTCCTGGGGCTGGAGGTCTCCGGCCATGAGGTGCTCGATCTCATTGATTTGTTTAGGGATTGCGCGCGTGAGGGGCTCGCCGCCGTCGGGAGTGATGAGGAGGTCGTCTTCGATGCGGACGCCGCGGACGTCGGCGAAGTCGGCGAGTCGGGCGCGGTCGAGGCGGTCGCCGGCGCGCATCGCCAGGGGGCTGTCGGGGGCCAGCAGCGCGGGGACCTGGTAGAAGCCGGGCTCGATGGTGAGGGCCATGCCGGGTGTCAGGTCGCGGTCGAGGCGGAGGTAGCCGAGGCCGAACTGTGCCGACCGGGCGCGGCCCTGGGCGTAGCCCGCCAGATCGCCGAGGTCTTCCATGTCGTGGACGTCGAGGCCGAGGAGGTGCCCGAGGCCGTGGGGGAGGAAGAGCGCGTGGAGGCCGTCCTCGACGATCCCGTCGACGTCGCCCCGCAGGATGCCCAGATCGACGAGCCCGGCGGCGAGCGCCCTGCAAGCGGTCAGGTGGACGTCGAGGTATCTAGCGCCAGGGGCGAGGGCGTCGATGGCTGCGGCCTGGGCGGCCAGGACGACCTCGACGATGGCCCGCTGGGTTGGCGAATAGCGCCCGCTGACGGGCCAGGTGCGGGTCACGTCGCTGGCCCAGCCGCCCTCGGACTCGGCCCCGAAGTCGACCAGGAGCAGATCCCCGCTGCGCATCACCCCTCGGCTGGAGGGGTTGTGGAGCACCTCGCCGTGAACCGAGACGATGGGCGAGAAGGAGGGCTCCAGGCCCTCGGCCAGCAGGGCGCCGATCATCGCGGCGCGGACGTCGCGCTCCGGGCGATCGGGGCGCGTGGCGGCGAGGCCGGCGCTAAAGGCCCGCGCGGCGGCGTCCGCGGCGAGCCGGAGGTGGGCGACGGCGGCCTCGTCGTGGATCAGGCGCGCGCAGATCATGGCCAGGGCCAGCGGCCGGTCCCGATCGTCGAGGCGGCCTGGGGCGATAGAGCGCCCCAGCAGGCGCGAGGCCGCCGCGCAGCCTGCCAGATCGGGGGTCGGCAGGGTCATGGGGGCCAGGGCGGCCAGGGCGGCGGGGAGCGCGCCGAGGGGGGCGTGGTGGCAGCCGATCCACGCGGCGATCTCGTCCGGGTCGGGCTCGTCGCCGTGCCAGAGGGCGTGATCGGGGTCGTGGGGCGGGGCAAAGAGGGTGGCGCGATCGCCGTGGAGCAGGATCGCGGCGCCGGGGATGGACAGGCCGGCCAGGTAGACGAAGTGGCTCGACGCGCGAAAGGGGTACGCGGCGGCGGCGTAGTTGCGGGGCCTGGGCAGGCCGGCGAAGATCAGCGCGGGCTTGCCGTCGAGGGCATCTCCCAGGGCCTTTCGGCGTTGGGAGAGGCAGCGTCGGGTCAGCGGGTCGGGGGCGACAAGGGTCATCGGGCGATCCTCCATGCTGGGCGAACAGGTTTAGCGCGTCTGGCGGTTGAGATCGAGGGGCAAGGGAGCGCAGGGAGGCATGGACCAGGTTTGCTCATTGAAGTCATGATCGCACCGCTCCTCAACGCCCCACGCACGACGAGCGCTCCACGCTCGACGATCGCCCCACGCTCCTCGCACCGCCCCCCACAAGGGGGGACGGGCTCGTCGGGTGGGGCTAGAATCTCAGGGTGGGCTGCGCCCTGTCGGTCGCAGGCCGGCGGGCGGCCCAGGTCGACACCTGGGGGAGCAAAAACCCCAATCCACAGGCCCACTTCGACGCGGTGATCCTCCCCTTCGATTCTCTGTCATCCTTGCGCCGGCCTGCGACCGACAGGGCGCAGCCCGCCCACGCATCCAAGCCCCACCCGACGAGCCCGTCCCCCCTTGTGGGGGGCGGTGCGAGGAGCGTGGGGCGATCGTAGGGCGTCGAAGGGGCCTGGAGCCTTTGCTGAGCGAACCTGAGGCATGGACGAGCGGGCGCGGCGCGCTGTAGCATGTCCCGTGCACGGAGCTTGAGGTCATATGAGCGAGAGAACCCCTGCCCCTTCGTCCCCGGCGATCCTCCACAAGCTGGCGCGTGCGCGGCTTGGGGCCGCTGGCGCGGTCTTCCCACCTCAGACGAGCGGGCCAGAGATCCGGCGAGCGCTGGCGCTGTGCGCCTTCGGGTTGCGCCATTACGAGGGCGAGCACGTCGTGGCGGCCCTGCGGCTCTCCGGCTCGGGCGCGGCCTTTGAGGGGATCGTGTTGACGGACAGGGCGCTGGCGTGGCGCTGCGGCGACGATCGCGGGGCCGTCGATCTCGCGGCCATCGAGGGGGCCGAGCGCCGAGAGGGGCTGTTTGACGCGTCGGTGTCGATCAAGATGAGGGGCGGCCAGGTGGTCGAGCTGCCCATCGAGGAGCAGGCGGAGGCGGTCGAGGGCTTGCTGGTCGATCTGGTGGGGGCGGGGTACGCGCCGGCGGGGCGCGCGGTGCCCGCGCTGGTGTGCGGCGACGACGATCCGACGGGGATCAAGCACCTCGTCGGGGCGCTCAAGGCGCCGGACGATCGCGTCGTGGCGTTGATCCAGCTCTTGTTCGAGGGGATCGGGGGGGCCTTGCCCGAGGCGGCGATCCAGGATCTCGCGGTGCGGGTGCAGTGCCTCTACCGAAACCTGAGCTACGGGCGCGGCGCGCATGAGGGGCGGTGGCTCAGCCCGCTGCGGCAGGACGATCTGGCGGCGCTGTTGCCGAGGCTCTTTGATCGGGAGACGCGGACCGAGCGCAAGGGGCAGGGCTTCGAGATCGAGGTGGGCGGCGAGCAGGGCGCGCCGCGCAAGAAGGCAGAGAGCATCGAGCGCCGGGTGATCGCGTCGATCATCGATCAGGTGGTCGAGCGCACGGTGGGGGACGAGGTCTACACGCTCTTCGGGGACGGGACCGAGTCGCTGCGGGTGACGGTCGAGGACGGCCCTGGGACGGACGCGCTGGTGCAGCGCGCCGAGGGCAAGCCGGCCTCGGTGTGGTCGCGGCTCAAGGGGGGGCTGCCGGATCTGGCCGACTCGCTCCTTGGGCGCAACAGGCGCGCGGAGGACGGCGCGCTGTCGACTGTCCTGATCGAGGGGCGCATTGCGCACAAGACGCTCGACCTGGCCGATCTCAAGCCCACGATGCTCGCCGAGCTGATGGAGCGGCTGGTGGCGCTGGAGGTCAGGGCGCTGTTGCTGCGCGCCCTTCACGGCTGGCAGGCGCCGCCCGAGCAGCTCCTGGCCACGCCCGACGCGCAGCTCAGGGCGGCGCTGTCGGGTCGGCTCACGGGCGCTCAGATCGAGGCCTTGCTCGTCGGGGTCGACTGAGGATCGAGGCGGGCGCGACGCGCTCGCGTGTGGGGTGGAGGGCGCGCCGATCGGGATCGCGGCGGCCGCACTTGGAGGGGAGATGGCGTCGACAGGGACCGGGCCGCAGATCAACGGCATCCTCAACATCGTCGTCCAGCAGGACGCCACCGAGATCCGCATGGGGTGCGACAGGACGCCCCAGCTCTTCCAGGGCGGGGTCAAGAAGCGCTTCGTGATGCCGCAGACCTCGGGGGAGATGTTGCGCGGGCTCCTGGGCGAGCTGCTCGACGGGGGGGTCGAGGCGGCGCTCAAGGGGGGAGCGGAGAGCGTCCTGGATCACCAGATCCCGTCGGGGGAGGTCTTCAAGGCGCGCTTCAAGGGTCGAGAGTCCGAGGAGGGCTTTGACGTCGTCTTCTCCAGGGTCGTCGAGGCGCCTCGCGCGGCGACGCCGGAGGAGCCAGCGGCGGCCTCGGCGGGCTTCGCGGCGTCGAGCGCCGAGCCCGCCGCCGCCCAGGTCGGGGCTCCGATAGCGCCCGCGATCCCGTCGCCGCCGCTCTCGCCGCGATCCTGGCGGTCGCCGCAGGTCAGCCCGGAGCTCGCCAGCCTGCTGGGGCGCGCGGTGATGAGCAGGGCCTCGGATTTGCACCTGGGGGCGGACGAGCTGCCGACGGTCCGGATCGACGGGCGCCTTCAGCCGATGATCGATCAGCCGCAGGTGGACACGCTTCGCCTCCTTGAGCCCTGCATGGTGCCCTGGGTGGTCGAGGCGCTCGACGCGGGCCAGAGCGCGGACTTGACCTTGAAGGTGCCCTCGCTGGGGCGCTTCCGGGTCAACATCTACCGCTCGTCGGCGGGCCTGACGGCGGCGGTGCGCTTGCTCAGCGAGGCCGCCCGCAGCCTGGAGTCGCTGGAGCTGCCGATGGATCTGGCGCCGCTGGCGCGGCTGCCCCACGGGCTGGTGATCGTCACGGGGCCGACGGGCTCGGGCAAGAGCACGACGCTCGCGGCGCTGGCTCAGGAGTCGCTGATGTCGCGGGGGGGGCTCTTGATCTCCATCGAGGATCCCATCGAGTACCAGATCCGCGCCCTGGGGCGGGGGGGGCTCGTGCGTCAGCGGGAAAAAGGCAGGCATGTCAAGGACTTCGCGACGGGGCTCAGGGACGCGCTGCGGGAGGATCCCGACGTCATCCTCGTCGGAGAGATGCGCGAGCCCGAGACGATCATGATGGCGCTGACGGCGGCCGAGACAGGGCACCTGGTCCTGACGAGCCTGCACAGCCGCTCGGCGCCCTCGGCCATCGAGCGCATCCTGGACGCCTGCCCGCCCGAGCGCCACGGGCAGGTCCGGGCGCAGCTGGCCGACAGCCTCCAGGCGATCGTCGCCCAGCGCCTGCTGCCTCGGCAGATGGGGCGGGGCAGGGTGGCGGCGCTGGAGGTCCTGAGGGTCAACCACAACGTCGCGAGCCTGATCCGCGAGGGCAGGACGCCCCAGCTCATCAGCGCCATGCAGGCCGGCCGCGCCGAAGGGATGGTGACGCTGGAGCGCGCCCTGGCCGATCGGGTCAACTGCGGCGAGGTGCGGCTGGAAGACGCCCGCGCGGTGGTCAACGACCTCGCCGACTTCGAGGGGCACCTCGACCGCGCCCCGGCTCCTCGTCTGCCTTGAGTCAACTTCCTCGCCCTTGATGCCGATCAGCAAGAGGGCCTCGCTTGGCGTGGGGTCTGAGGGGAGGGGACGAGCATGGTCGATATCGAGGCGCAGATCAGGGTGAGGATGGGGGCGATCAGCGATCCCGACCGGCGGCTCTTCGTCTTCCCTGTGCGGGCCAACTGGCAGCCCGGGCAGCCTGTCGAGGCGGTCAAGTGGGCGGGCGCGCCGCAGGTCCAGGCGACCTTCGCTACGAGCCTGTTTGAGTGCTGGTTGCCCTTGACGACGGCGCCGGGCGGCAGCTCGCCCTCCATCCTCTGGCACAGGACCCAGGGCGAGGGCTATTGCCTCGTGCGGCTGTCGTGGGCGCAGGGGCGCTGGAGCGCGGTGGCGGCGATGATCAGCCAGAGCGACGGCGCGGCGATGGGGGCCGATCCCTTCCTCCTGATGTACGGCCACACGGCGGCCAACCCTGGCGCGGAGGGGCTCAAGTCCGAGAAGCTGCGCCTGGGCACGCTGGCGGAGGTCGCCCTGGAGCGCCTCCTGGCCAGCACCCGCGGCGTCGACATGGCCCTCGCGCAGGGGGCGGCGAAGGCGTGGCGCGCATCCCGCGTCGCCGGGGCGCCGCCACCACCGCTTTCGTCGCCCGACAACGCGCAGCTCATGATCGCCGCGATGCTGGCCTGGGGCGACATCCCGCGGGCCGAGCGCGCGGGCCTCAACCTCCTGATGGGCCACCCCTTGCCCCTGGCCCAGGAGCAGCTCGCCCCGCTGCTGGTCTGCACCAGGGACATCCCGAGCGCCCCAGCGCGGCCTCCTCACCGCGCGCCCAATGTCAGCCGCGCGGCCCCCGAGCCGATCGGCGCTGTCGAGCCGGACGCCTCGCCGACCCGAGAGCTGCCCCCAGCGCCCTCGACCCGCGCGCCGAAGGCTGACCCGAGGCACGGCGCGGCCTCAAAGGCGCCCGCGAACGAGCCGCAGGTCGAAAAGGCGGCCCCAGATCCGCCGATGGTCGCCGCGAGACCCGAAGAGGCGCGCGCCGCGAGCACCGGAGCGGTCCAGGGCGGGCGGGCGGAGATCGCCGCGCCGAAGCGATCCGTCGAGCCCGCCGTGGTGAACCTCGCCGAGGCGCGGGGGCGTCGAGAGGTCCGGGCCAGCGCGAGCCTCAGGGCGATCGCGGCGGTGGGGCGGACGACATCGAGCCAGGGGCGGGCGCTGAGGTCCAGCGAGCAAGCCGTCGCGCCGCTCCAGGTGCGGCTGCTCTCCGCGTGGGGCGTGCTTGAGCCGTCGAAGCCGTGCGTGGTGTGGGGCTCGGTCTGCGGCGGCGACGGCCGGGCGGCGCTGGTGGAGGCGGTGTCGCTGAACATGGCCGAGTCCGCGCTGTCGTCCGAGCGCTTCCCGATCTCGATGACGCCGATCGGGCCTGCGACGAGCTGCGAGGTGCTTCTGGAGGACGTCGAGCGCCTGCGGGCGGGGAAGCCGCTCGTCGCCCTGAGCGACTTCGCCGGCCAGTGCTTTGAGCCCGCCTTCGAACTGGCCGGCCCGGCCTTTGACTGCGCGCCGATGCGCAACCTCTGGGGCCAGGTGGGGCGTCGAGACAGCGGCGTCGGCGTGGCCGGCGCCGGCGCGATGCTCGTGGCGCCGAGCGAGTCCCCCTGCGCCCCTGGCCTCGTCGCGCGGGCCGACGGCCTCGTGCTGGTCGCCGACGTCGTCGAGATCGCCAGGGCCCCTCAGGCCGCGCGAGAGGCGATGGAGGCGGCCGTGGAGGCGATGACGGTCGCCAGGGCGCTCGACGCGCCGCCCTTGCGCTGCGCGC
This sequence comes from Pseudomonadota bacterium, assembly GCA_005804885.1. Taxonomy (GTDB): domain Bacteria; phylum Myxococcota_A; class Bradymonadia; order Bradymonadales; genus SYOX01. The sequence continues at coordinate 14,797 of SYOX01000147.1, read as the reverse complement.
TGGTCCTCGCCGGCCTGGAAGGCCTCGATGACGCGCCGCTGCGAAGCGCGATCGGTGAGGCGCTGGGGCGGCTCCACGCGAGGCGCGCAGGTGGGCTCACCGCGTCCATCCTGGACGACATGGCGCTGCTGGGCGAGCTGGCCGCCGAGGCGACAGGGGCGACCTGGATCTCGGCCGCGCTCCAGTCGTGCGGCGTGGCGGGGACGCCCTTCGTGGCGCCCGAAGCCCGCGCTGGCCTCGGGCTGTGGGTCCACGATCTGCCGCTCCTGTGGCTCATGCGAGCCTGCCGCGTCAGGCTCAACCTCGTCAAGGAGCGCCCCTTCGGCCCCTACAGCCGCGCCACCGAGGCGATTTGACAGGCCCTCGTCCTCGCTTCATCCTGTAAGGGTGGAGCGCGGGTTGTTGCGGGACAGCCGACGCATGTTCAATGAGGCAAATCCCCCTCCTTGTCTCTCAACATATTGATCTCAAAAATAAAATCAGAGGACGGTTGCATGAGCAATCCAAGCCTGGGATCTGCGGCGGGGCGCGCTCACGGAGCGCCCGCCCGAGGATTCACCCTTTCAAACCAGCGCCCCTGGTCGCCAGCGCAGCGCGCCTCAAGGGCGACGTCGAGGCTGTGGGTTGTCTTGTCCACGGCGCTCCTCTGGGCCCTGGCCCTGGGCGCGTGCGGTCGGGACGCGCTGATCGATGGGGATGTGGGCGACGCCTGCTTCTCGGACGAGGACTGCGGCTCCGGGCTCGTGTGTGATGGCGGGCGCTGCCTGGACGACGGGATCGTCGATCCCAACCCCGATCCCAACCCCGGTGAGGTCTGCGACCCCGGCGAGCGCGTCTGCCTGGACGACTCGACGGTCGGCCTGTGCGATGGCGCGGGCTTCGAGCCGGTGCAGTCGTGCGGGCGCGGCGGCTGCGAGGACGGGCGCTGCGTGGACGATCCGCCTTGCCCGGAGGGCTCCCGGCGGTGCTCCTCGCAGTCGTCGACAGAGATCTGCCTCGGCGGCCGCTTCGTGCCCGAGCGCATGTGTGGCCCGGAAGAGGCTTGCCAGGGCGGCAACTGCGTCCCCGCGGAGCGGCTGCCCGACATTGCCGTCGTGGAGGTCGGCTTTGGACCGACGAGCGTCTCGCCGGGGCAGCGGATCTCGGCGGATCTCCAGGTCGCCAACCTGAGCGAGGTGCGATCACCGGGCTTCTCGTGCGTCTTCAACCTGTCGGCCAACGGGGGCATCGATCTGAACAGGGACATCACCATCGGGCGAGTCAACATCAGAGGGCTCGGCGGGCTGGAGGGAGAAGGCGCGGGCTTCAGCGGCCCCTTGCCGCCCAACGTCAGGGCGGGGACCTACCGCGTCTACGCCTTCTGCGACCCTTCCAACGCCGTGGCTGAGCGCGACGAGATGAACAACGTCCAGGTGGCCGGCCCGAGCCTCCGCGTCGCCGACGGCGGCGGCCAGCCCGATCTGATCGTCGACGGGATCTTCGTCGAGACCGACGTGGTGCAGGAGGGAGATCCGATCGTCGCCTTCGGCATCGCCTGCAACGTCGGCCAGAGCCCCGCCGAGGGCGTCGAGATCAGGATCGACGCCGTCTCGGAGCGCGACCCCGACCGCGTCCTCTTCGAGATGAGCCAGTCCTTCATCAACTTCCTGGCGCCGGGCGACTGCCTGGATTTCATCGGGGAGTCGCAGGCGCGGTGCGACGAAGACGGCCAGGATGAGGCCTTCTTCGTCCGCGGGATCGTCGATCCCAACAACCGGATCCGAGAGTCGGACGAGCGCAACAACGTCGGGCTGGGTTCGCCGCCCGTATTCGTCAATGGTTGCGGCCAGATGCAGTGCGGCGATCGCTTCGACCCCGAGAACGTCAACCGCCCCCCGGTGCTCTCCCCGGGCGGCTACAGCCTGGAGCTGTGCCCCAACGACATCGACACCTTCGGCCTGGCCGCCACCGCAGGGCAGCAGCTCAGGCTCTTGCTTGAGACCGACCCCCGCAATGTCTTCACCGTGACGCTCTTCAGCGTGCGAGGGGATCGCCGCGAGCGCGTGAGCTTCCTCCAGACCATGGGCGGCGTCATCGAGCAGGATTTGAGGGTGCCCGACAACGCCGACCGCTTGATCGCCACCATTGAGGCGCGGAACCTCGTCGAGACGAGCTACTCGCTCTTCTTCGAAGCCTTCGATGATCCCGGCGAGGATGCCGATCTTTTCGGCCTCGGGCTGGAACTGGCGCCGGTGCCCAACCTCCCGGGGCAGGCCTTCCAGGCGATCTCGTCGATCCTGAACGATGGCTTCGCGCCGGCCTCGAACTTCGATGTGGCCTTCTTCGTCGTGCCCGGTCGGGCCGATGATCCCAACCGGCGGGTGCGCGTGGGCGCGTTGATTGTCGACGGGATCGGACCCGGCGAGATCATCGAAAACGTCACGGACCTGAGGCTGCCGCAGAACCTGACGCGCGGCCCCCACGTCGTCGTGATGTTGATCGACGAGCGCAACTCCGTCCCCGAGAGAGATGAGAGCAACAATGTCCTGACCACGCCCTTTACCATCGGCGAAGTCGTCAACGAGTGCCAGGATGACATGTTCGAGCCCAACAACTCCAACATGGGGGCCTTCGAGCTTGAGCCGGCGACCTACGAGGGGCTGCGCGTGTGCCCCGATGACGACGGCCACGACTTCTTCCGCGTCTGCCCGGAGGAGGGCAGCGCGCTGAGCGTCACGGTGCGCTTCACCGGCGCCGAGGCCGACATCGATGTTCGCCTTTTCGACGAGGGCCTGCGGGTCGTCGACAGCTCCAACAGCCTCGACAACACCGAGCAGGTCGAGGTCGAGGCCACCTCGGGCTGCTACGTGGTGGAGGTCTTCCTCTTCGCGAACAATCCGCCCTCTGGGGCCTCCTACGACATGGAGATCAGCGTCACCCCCCCCGATGTCGGCCAGGAGTGCACGTCGGCCTTTGAGCCCAACAACACCTTCGGGCAGGCCCGCAACCTCTTCGAAGCCGCCCGCGCCCCCGTCCTGGACTTCTGCCCACGGGGCGACGCCGACTTCTACAGCGTCGTCCTGGGCGAAGGCTCCGTGCTGACCGTCAGCGCCAACCCGCTCGGCGATCAGCCCCCCGGCGAGCTGGTCCTGGCGATCTACGACCCGGACAGCAACTTCATCACGCAGCGCTTCGCCCGAGAGCCGACCCTGACCCTTCAGGTCGACGTCCCTGGCACCTACTTCCTCCGGCTCGTGACCTCCTCGGGCGCCGATCTCTTCCAGTACAACGTGGACATCGAGATCGAGTGAGAGCCCATCCGGCACGAGGGCAGTCTTGCCCATCGGGGCGCGCCCTGACCCTCGCCCCGCCCGCCCGACCCTTCTGCGGGCTCCCGAGCCCCTCGGCGCGGCGGCCCTGCGCGTTCCTGGCCGCCGCCCTCATCGCCCTCTGCGCCGCCCCCGCCGCGGCCTCTCCGCCCTCGTTCGCGCCCACCCCCGCCGGCCTGGGCGCCGCCTTGACCACCTCGACCTCCCGCGCCGAGGTGGGCTCGCTCGATCAGGAGGAGCTCCGGCTCTCCCCCTCGATCTTCGCGGGCCTCTCCTGCGCCCCTCCCCGGATGGAGGATCGCCCCGAACCCGGCTGCGCCTCGCTGGAGATCGCCGCCTCGGTCCGCCGCGCCTCCTTGAGCGCCCAGATCCCCGCCGGCCTCCTGTCCGAGTCCGCCTGGCTGTGGGACGGGCTCGATCTCCACGCCGCCGCCGCCCTCGACATCTCTTCCAGCGATCCCGCTCGCCCCGCACTTCACCTCGTGTTCGCCGCCGACCTCGACGGGGTCGGCTTCGAAGATCAGGCCCCGCCCCCGCCCTTTCGTCGCCTCCTGGTCGCCGTCGAGGCGCACCTCGCCCTCGACAGGACCCGCGCCGTCCTGCGCCTGGAGGGCGGCGCGAGGCCCGAGGGGCTGGGCGCGACCGCCACCGGCTTCGGCGGCCTCAAGGCCCTTTGGAGCCCCTGCCCGGAGGACCTCGACCCCGTCTGCCTCGACGCCGCGCTGGGCGCTCAGGTCTTCTTCGACGGCGCGCTGATCCTCTGGGATCTCGGCGTCTTCGCGCGCGGCCACGGCATCGGCGCGCCCTCGCTCTCGGTGGGGATGTGGCTCTCGGGCGCCGCCGACGGCGGCCCCGGCGCCGCCGGCCTCCCCTTGACCCTCACGGCGTCCATGCGCCTGGGAGGCTGAGCCGTGCCCGCCTCACCCCGAAGCTCCCCGCCCCGCGCCGCGCCGCCGCTCCTGTTCGCGGCGCTGCTGCTCCTCGGCGCCTGCGTCGCCGAGGCGCCCGAGCCCGATTGCGCCCCGCACACCTCGGCCCTGTCCTCCAGCGCGATGGTCACCGCCCGCCAGGGCCGCTTCTGGCTCGGGTCGACGCCCTTCAACTTCCTCGGGACCAACCTCTACTACGCGGTCGAGGCCAGCCAGCGCGGCCAGCTCGATCAGGTCGAGGCGGTCTTCGACGAGGCCGCCGCCATGGGCGTGAGCGTCGTGCGGATCTGGGCCTTCAACACCGACCCTCGCTCGCCCGAGATCATCCACAGCGGCCCCGACGCGATCGACGAGGCCGGCCTCGTCGCGCTCGATCGCGTCCTGGAGGCCGCCCGAGCGCGCGGCCTCCGGCTCATCCTCACCCTGACGAACCACTGGACAGACTACGGCGGCCTGGACGCCTACGGCGCCTGGGAGGGGCTCTCGGATCGGGCCGCAATGCTCCAGTCTCCCCGCGTCCGCGACCACCTGACCCGCTTCGCGCTGACCCTGGCCGAGCGCGTCAACACCCTCAGCGGCGTGGCCTATAATCAGGACCCGGCGATCTTCGGCTGGGAGATCATCAACGAGCCCCGCTGCCCCGGCTGCAGCCCCTCCCTCATGGCAGACTTTCTCCTCGCCGTGGCCGACGACCTCCGCATCGCCGACCCGAACCACCTCATCGGGGTCGGCGACGAGGGCTTCCAGGGCCAGGAGGGCGTCGACGTCCGCCTCCACGCCCGCAGCGGGGCCTTCGACTGGGTCTCCGTCCACGTCTGGCCCCAGAGCTGGACCAGCCTCTCGGCCCCCTCCGGCGATCAGCGCCTCTCCGAGGCCCGCGCCGCCGCCTTGGGCCGCCGATGGATCGCCCAGGGCGCACAGGTCGCCCGCGCCGCGGGCCTCCCCCTCATCATCGGGGAGATGGGCTGGCCCTCGTGGGCCGGATCCCCCATCGAGCAGGCCTCCCTCGTCAGCGCCTGGCTCGACGAAGCCAGACGACAACAAGCCGGCGGCGCGATGCTCTGGATGCTTGTCGATCCGGGCCGCCCCGACTACGATGGTTACGCCATCGCCGCGCGGCGACACCCCGCCATGCGCGCTGTCCTGTGCGGCTTTGCCCCCAGGGAGCGGGCGCCCGAAGCCAGAGAGACGCCATGACCACGCCGAGGTTGAACCCCACTCGCCGCTCCACGACACCGCTCGCCCTCCTGATCGCGATGACCCTCTCGCTGCCCAGCGCCGTCGGGCTCGGACAAGAGAGCGCGACCAGAGACAACTACATGGCCGCCACGATCGAGATGGGCTGCAATGCGGTCATGCTCTCCCTTCGAACCCTCGACGACAAACGCGAGCAAATCAACGATAAAATATTGAAAAAACACGGGTTTTCCAGGTCGAGCTACGCCCAGGCAGGCTTCGCCTTCGCCCAGGACGCGGCCCTCGTCGCCGAGGCCCGCCGTCGCATCATCGCCTGCCCCAAGCCCGACCCGTTGGACCTCCTCGCCGAGCGCTACAAGGGCACCTTCAAGGCGCACAAGCTCGAAGGGGAGGCCGAGGCCACGGTCACGGACCAGAAGATCACGCTCGTGATCGAGGCCACCTTCGACGGCGAGAAGATCAGCGTCAAGACCACCCTCGATCGCGCGGCCAACCTCTCGGCCACCGGCCAGACCGCGTGGAAGGCGGGCACGGCGGAGTGGTCCTTGTCCGGCACCATCTCGCCGGATCGCCTCAGGGGGACATTCTCGCTCTCCGACGACCGGCGCCAGCGCCGCCGCGCCTCCTTCAACCTGACGCCGGCGCCCTGACTCGCCGCGCCCCCTTCAACATGACGACGGCGGCCCGACCCGCCGCGCCACCAGCACCACCAGGAGTCCACCACGATGCGCACCCGTATCAACGACATGCTCGGGATCAAGTACCCCATCCTCGGCTTCACCCCCTCGCCTGAGGTCGCCGCTGCGATCAGCAGGGCAGGGGGCTTCGGCGTGCTGGGGGCCATCCGGTACACGAAGATCGAGGAGCTGGCCGAGGCGCTTGACTGGATGGACGCCAACGTCGACGGGAAGCCCTACGGCCTCGACATCGTCATGCCCTCGAAGGTCATCGACGAGGGCGACGTCACCGCGCTGGAGGGGATGGTGCCCGAGCGGCACAAGCGCTTCGTGGATGAGCTGATGGTCCGCTTCGGCGTGCCGGAGCTGGCGGAGGGGACGGCGGGGCCGAACGCGATCACGGGCTGGGTGCACGACTTCGCCCGTGCGCAGGTCGAGATCGCGCTCAAGCACCCGATCAAGCTGCTGGTCAACGCGCTCGGCTCGCCTCCGGCCGACGTCATGGCCGAGGCCCACGCCAAGGGGGTGCTGGTGGCGGCGCTCTCAGGGCACGCGAAGCACGCCGCCAGCCACGTCCAGGCGGGCGTCGACATCATCATCGCCGTCGGGCATGAGGCCGGCGGGCACACCGGCGAGGTGACGACGATGGTGCTGGTGCCGGAGATCGTGGCGGCGGCCGAGGGCAGGCCAGTGCTGGCCGCCGGGGGGATCGGGACCGGGGCGCAGATCGCCGCCTCGATGGCGCTCGGGGCCGAGGGGGTCTGGATGGGCTCGGTGTGGCTGACGACCGAGGAGTACCGCCTGGAGCCGCCCGGCGCCAACGGCTACAGCGTCGTGGCGGAGAAGCTGCTGGCGGCGACCTCCTCGGACACGGTGCGCTCGAAGGTCATCAGCGGCAAGCCGGCCCGGATGCTGCGCACGGAGTGGACCAAGGCCTGGGAGGCCGAGGGCTCGCCCGGCCCCCTGCCCATGCCGCTGCAGGGCATCCTCGTGGCCGAGGCCGAGGCGCGCATCCGGGGCAGCCAGCACAAGGCTCTGCTCGGCACCCCAGTCGGCCAGATCGTCGGACAGATGAACGCCGTTCGACCCGTCGAGGAGGTCATCAGGAAGCTGGCCGAGGACTTCGAGGTGGCCTGTGACAGGGTCGCGGCGCTGCGAGGCTGATGATCTTCGTGATGAGCTTCGCCGAGATCGCCTCGGGTGCCGAACTGCGGGGCCGTCGCGCCGATGTGGCACGCCCCGAGGATCCGTCGGACGCGCGCCGGGGCTGATCTGGCGTGGGTCAGTCGGCGAGGTAGGCGGCGATGGTGTCTTCGACCTCTCGGAGCAGCTCGGCGTCGGCGCGGGCGGCGGCGATCTCGCGGGTGGCCTCCAGGAGGGCTCTGGCCTGGGGCTTGTGGCCGAGGTCGAGGAGGTCCTGGGCGAAGTGGAGGCCGATCTCGGGCTCATCGGCCGCGTTGGCCTTGATGGCGTCCAGGAGGATCTTGAGGCCCTCGTCGCCTCGGCCATCTTCGAGCATGAGCAGGCCCCGGTGGCGGGCCAGCTCCAGGGGATCGGCGCCCTCCTGGCGGCCATACTCGTCGAGCAGGACCATGGCGCGGGGGGTCTGGCCCTCGGCGGCCAGGGCGCGGGCCAGGGCGAGCATCAGATCGGGGTAGCTGAGCAGCTTTGAGCGGTCGGCGGGCGGGGTGTCGAGGATGCGCCGGGTCAGCTCGATGAAGTGCGTGGGGTTGTCGTGGCCGAGCCAGGCGCGGGCGGCGGCCCAACGCTGGAAGTCGTCGAGCACCTCGGGGTCGATGGCGTCGAGTTCTTCGGGGCTCATGTCGAGGATGGCGTCGTGGCGCGCGGTGATCTCGGGATCGAGGGTGTCCCAGTCGAAGTCGGCGTAGGTCGCGTCTTCGAGGTGGAGCTCGGTGTAGTCGTCTTCCCAGTCGTACTGGTCGTCAAATTGGTCGTCGGGGCTCTGGGTCATGATCTCCTCGTGGGAAGGCGGGGCGGCGCGCCCAACACAGGATATTGACGCCGCGCGGCGCAGGGTCAAGGGTTGCTGTGCGGATTGCCGATAGGGGCGCGGCGGTGTTATGGATGGAGGGATCGCTTTGCCCTTGAGGGCCGTACATGACTGAGGTGAGCTACAGCAAGGGAGAGGGCGCCGGGAAGGGGCTCAAGGCCGGTGACCTGATCTCGGGCCGCTACAGGCTCGTGTCGGAGCTTGGCAGGGGCACCATGGGGGTCGTGTACCGCGCGGTTCACGAGGAGATGAACCGCCACGTCGCCCTCAAGACCCTGCTGCCGCACGCGGCCAACCACGAGCGGCTTGTGGGGCGCTTCAAGCGAGAGGTGCAGATCATCAGCCAGCTGCGCCACCCCAACACGGTGACGATCTTCGATCACGGCCAGCTCGACAACGGCACGCTCTTCTTCGCCATGGAGCTCCTGGAGGGGATCTCGCTCGGGAGCGAGATCCGGCGTCATGGGCCGCTGGCGCCCGAGCGGGTCCGGAACATCTGCATCCAGATCCTCAAGAGCCTGTCGGAGGCCCACGGCAAGGGGATCATCCACCGAGATCTGAAGCCGGACAACATCTTCCTGGAGGAGATCGGGGGGGAGAAGGACTTCGTCAAGGTGCTGGACTTCTCCATCGCCAAGGCGCTCGCGCCGGTCGGCGGCGAGGGGGCGGAGCTGACCTCGGCGGGGATGACGGTGGGGACGCCGGTCTACATGGCCCCGGAGCAGTTCAACGAGGGGGTGGTGTCGGCGCCGACGGACCTGTACGCCCTGGGTCACATGATGTTCGAGATGCTCGGAGGGCGCCCGATCTTCCTGGGATCGAGCTGGATCGAGATCGCGTTGCACAAGACCGAAGACAAGCCGGTCAAGCTGCGCGACGACATCATCTGCGGCGAGCTGGGGGGGATCATCGTCCGGGCGATCAAGGGGCGCGCCGAGGAGCGCTACCAGAGCGCGGAGGAGATGATGGCCGACATCGCGGCCGTCGGGGACCTGAGCGCCCTGCCTCCCTACCCCCACGGCCGCGAAATCCAGAGCATGAAGGCCGACACGCACCAGCTTGTCGTCCAGACGCCCTTCGGGCCACGAGCGGTCACCAACGCCAACCAGTTCCTGCCCGGCATGGCTCCGGCTCCCGCGGCGCCGGTCGACCCGGACGAGGGCGTCGAGGCGCTCGATGAGATCCCCGAGATCGACGCGGACTTCCTGGACGATCTCGACGAGGATCTTGAGGACGACCTCGACACGCACGGCGATGAGCTGCCCAGCGCCCCCACGCGCCGGGCCTCCTCTGTGGATCTCCTGGCCGAGGGGGTCTCGGGGGAAGAGGGGGATCTGCCCGACGAGTCGACGGCGATCTCGATGGTGCCTGAGTTTGGCGCCTCCTTGGATCCCATGATGGCGGCGGAGGTCACCCGCATCGAGGCGGGGCACAGGGCGCCGCCCTCGCGCCACGATCTCAAGTTCCGCGGCCGCTACGCCTCCACGCTGCCGCCCGAGGTCGTCGCGGGGATGGACGCCGACACCCGGAACCTGCTCGTCGTCGGGGTGGTGGCGCTGGGCTTCTTCCTGCTCTTGCTGGCGGTGGCGCTGGCGGCGCTGATGCTCATATTCGGCTCGCCTTGAGCCCCCAGGGAACCCTGCGAAGACTCTAGAGAATCAGGATCATCATGCTCAACTCCATGCTCCCCGGCCTGCCACCCTCGGCGGTCATCGTCCTGGCCGGCATCTCAGGCTCGGGCAAGTCTTCATGGGCCGCCGAGGTCTTCAAGGGCTCCCACGTCCTGTCCTCCGACGCGACCCGCGGGGTGCTGACCGACGAGCCCGAGCACCAGGGCTGCTCCCACGACGCCTTCGAGGTCCTGGAGACGCTGGCGGACCTGCGGCTGAAGTACCAGCGGCTGGCGATCATCGACGCGACCAACCTGAAGCGCTCGGCCAGGACGCCCTGGCTGGCCCTGGCTCGCAAACACGACGTGCCGGCGATCGTCGTCTGGTTCGACACCCCGCCGGAGGTCTGCGCCCGGCGCCAGCTCCTGCGCTCAAGGAGGGTCCCGGTCGAGGTCATCGCGCGGCAGGCCAGGGCGCTCTCCGATCTGCGCCCCAACCTCATCGAGGAGGACTGGGACGCCATCGTCCGCGTCCACACCGCCGAGGGGGTCGAGGGGGTCGGCGCGCTCTATTACGAGGTCATACGGGCCTGGAAGACCCCGCTGATGACGGTGACGGACAACGGCGGCGCGCGCTACAACCAGCGCGAGTTCGACGTCGTCGGCGATGTCCACGGCTGCCTCCCTGAGCTGATCGAGCTGATGGGCCTGCTCGGCTGGTCCCGCGATCAAGAGGGGCGCTGGTTCCACCCGCAGGACAGGCCGCTGATCTTCATCGGCGATCTGACCGACCGGGGTCCGGACTCGCTGGGGGTCCTGGCGCTGGTCCACGATCTGGTCAGCCGGGGCAAGGGCCTGCTGGTGCTGGGCAACCACGACGACAAGCTGGCCCGCTGGCTGCGCGGCAACAGCGTCAAGGTCTCCCACGGCCTGGAGACGACGGCGGCCGAGTTCTCGACGCTGGAGCCCGAGGCGCTCCTGACCCTCAAGGCCCGCTATCGAAAGCTCTTTGATGGCGCACCCTTATGGGTGCTTTGCGACCCGGAGCCCGGCGCCTGCGCGGGGATCGGGGCGCGGGTCGTCATCGCCCACGCGGCCTGGATGACGCGGCTCTTGACGGCCAACGAGGGGCGAGTGCGCTCGTACTGCCTCTATGGCCCGACGACCGGGAACGTGGTCAACGGCCTGCCGCAGCGCCTGGACTGGACGATCGACTACCCCCAGGACGGGCCGACCTGCGTCGTGGGCCACACGGCCTTCCTCGGCCCCGTCGTGGAGCGCAACAACACCCTGTGCATCGACACGGGCTGCGTCTTCGGCGGCCACCTGAGCGCCTTGCGCTGGCCCTCGCGCGAGGTCGTCCAGGTCGCGGCCCGCGCGGTCTACTTCGCGAAGGAGGGCCTCGGCGAGACGCCCAACCTGATCGATCCGGCCACGCTCCAGCAGCCGGCCCAGGCCGACGGCGCCAGCCTCCAGGGGGGCAAGACGCCCATCCCGCACTCCATCGCCGCCCGCGTCGAGGCGATGGAGCGCATCGGCCCCTCCAGGCGCTTTGACCTCTCCTTCGAGCGCCTGATGACCCTCATCCACGAGGAGCCCGAGGCCGTCCTGCGGGCCGTCCACGACGATCCCCTGCTGCTCAAGCGCACCCCGGTCGGCGGCGCCTTCTCGGCCCTGACGCTCTCGAACGCCTCCAAGCTGCTCTTCACCCCCGACGCCGAGCACCAGGTCTTCGCCAAGGGCCTCGTCTACCTGACCGATCCCTGGCGGGCGGCCTCGATCCCCTACCTCAAGATGTACAACTACGGCGAGCGGGAGGACTCCTTCGATCTGGCCAACACGCTGGCCGGCGCCGCTGGGATCTCCGTGCGCTTCAACGAGAAGCTCGACGGGACCCTGATCCAGAGCTTCTCGACCGTGGGCCTGGGGCTGGCCGGGGGCGGCCCCGAGGCCGTGATCCTCACCACCCGCGGCATGATCGAGGGCGGCGACACCGGCGCTCAGGCCGACGACACCCAGTTTGACTACATCGGCCAGGCCCGCGCCATCCTGTCGACCCAGACGCCGTCGGCCCTGGATCCGGCCCGCGTCGCGGGCCTGACGCTCATCTGGGAGCTCATCCACCCCCAGTCGCGGATCGTGACCGATTACGGCGACCGCACCGAGGTCGTCCTGACCGGCGCGGTCGACTTCCGCCAGGGCGTCCCGCGCTACATCCCCCGCGACGAGCTCGCGGGGCTGGCCGCCGAGCTCGGCGCCCCCATCTCCGAGGAGCTGGTCCTGCCCGGCGACACCCTGGCCGAGCGCCTGGAGGCCCTCTCGGCCCACCTCGAAGGCACCGACCGGGAGGGCGCCGTCGTCACCTTCGAGGGCCGCTACGCCGATGGCCGCCCCGCCGTCCTGCACCGGGTCAAGGTCAAGGGCGCCGACTACCTGCGCCTGATGCGGCTCTTCTCCTACTGCACCTACGATCGCACCCGCGAGTTCCTGGAGGCCAACCGCGACCTGACCACCTGGGAACAGTTCCGGGACTTCCTCATGCGGCAGGGCTCCGACGAGGTCCCCGAGGAGGTGCTGGGCACCTACCGGGCGCACTTCAACGTCTGGAAGGCCTACCAGCAAGTCTGCGAGGACATCGTGGCGGAGGCCAGCGCCGCCTACCTGCGCCACATGGCCGACAAGCCGCTGCCCTCGCGCGATCTCGAGCCCGAGGCCTACCGCACGCGCCGCCGCGACTTCGCGGCCTGGGCCAAGGACACGGCAGGCCCGCTCTCCTGGCTCCTCTTCGCCCTGATCGACGGCCGCCTCGACGCCGAGATGCTCGATCGCCGCTTCAAGGGCGACGCCGAGGCGGCCCAGCAGACCCGCGCCGACTGGCGCGCGCTGTCCTTCTGAGTCTCTCGGCTGTGGTCTGGTGTCAGGGGTACAGGGGCAGCAGCGCCTTTCTGGACACGAGATCGACGGCGTTGAGGTAGGTCGTCCCCAGATCGAGCCTGAGGTAGGTCTTGGCCGGGGCCTTCATGCCGAAGCTCGTCGACAAGGTGATCAGGCACTTGTTCTCGACATCAAAGCCCGTGTCGATGATCTCGTGCCCGTGGACGACGGCGTTGCACGAGGGGGCGGCGGCGGCGGCCAGGGAGGACAGGAAGCGGCGCGTGACCACCTCGGTGGCGCCCCGCGTCCACAGCAGGCCGCCGAGGATGTCGTAGCGGTGCATGGCGTAGAGCGGGACCCCGCTGTAGCCGTCGAGCGCGACCGAGGCCAGCAGCGCCGCGTCAAAGGGGATGTCCGGCGGCGCCGCGTGGGTGAAGGCGACCCGACTGTCCGAGACGGCGATCAAGGGCAGCGCGCTCAAGACCCGCTGGAGGTGGGGGATCTCGTCATCATCGAGGCTCATCTCCATCGCGGCGGCCTCGTCGTCGTAGAACTTCGACACGACAGGGCCGCCGACGTGCGCGTGGTCGTGGTTGCCCAACAGAGAGGTGACCCGGCCCGTGCGCTCCTTCAAGAGGCGAGCGAAGGTGCGAAAGACCTCAGCGGACTCGTCGGGGTAGTAGTCGGCAAGGTGGGCGTAGAGGATCTCCCACTCCTCGCGCGTGACGCTGGGGCCGTGGAACAAGTCGCCGAGCAGGAGCAGCGCCCCGTCCTCCTCCTGATCGAGGAGCTCGACCATGCGCTGGAGATCCTTCAGGTTTCCATGCAGATCGGAGGCGACCAGGAGCGTCCCCGGGCCTCGGATGGTGGCGATGCGATCCCGGATGTGAATAGAGGCCATAGGCAGGGTCACCGGGCAGTCTGGCCGAAGGGCGTGGACAGATCAGGGCTTACCGAGGTGATGCTTGATGGCGCGCAAGATGTCAAAGCGCGTGATGGCGCCGACGACTCGGCCAGCCTCGTCGACGACCGGGAAGCGGCGGAAGTTCTGCCCGAGAAAAAGCCCCGCGACAAAGTAGACGTTCATGTGAGGCCGGATCGTCTCGACCCTGGCCGTCATGAAGTCGGCCACCGTCCCCGACGGGAACTCGTTGTTGCTGCCCGTGGCCAGCAACCTCAGGCAGTCCTTCTCGGTCAAGATCCCGATCAACGTGCCCTCGCCGTTCACCACGGGCGCGCCGGTGACGTGGTTGTCCAGCAGGAAGTTCACTGCGTCGAGGATCTCCATCTCGGGGTTGAGGGTGGGCACCTCGGTGTCCATGTAGTCGCGCACCTGGGGCAGCTTTGCCATCGTCTCGCCTCCTCGTTCGGTTCCTCTTCCACGACTCCAGAGTATAACCTGAACCACCAGGGGCCAAGGTCAAAAGGCCTCTGGACACCATCCTTGTCGCCCCTGTCGGGATATGCCAGAAAGAGACATCACACGGCGCTCAACCAGGAGATGAGACATGCGACACCGACAGCCACTCGCCGCGTTCGCCGCGCTCGCGCTCTGGATGGCGCCCGCGACGGCGAGCGCTTTTTGCGGCTTCTACGTCTCGGGGGCGACAGGGGAGATGTTCAACAACGCCACCCAGGTGGCGCTGATGCGACACGGCACCCGGACGGTCCTGTCCATGCAGAACAACTACCAGGGCCCGCCGAGCGACTTCGCCATGGTCATCCCGGTGCCCGTCGTGCTCCAGAAGGAGAACGTCAAGACGCTGCCCGAGGACGTCTTTGACCGCCTCGATCAGATGGCCGCGCCCCGGCTCGTCGAGTACTGGGAGCGCGACCCTTGCTACGAGCCCCCCGAGGATGACTGGAACCTCTTCGAAGGCGACCGCGTCTACAAGGAGTCGGCGTCCCCCGATCCTGGGATGGAGGGCGGCGGGGTCCGGGTCGAGGCGGAGTTCAAGGTGGGAGAGTACGAGGTGGTGATCCTGAGCGCGGACGACTCGGGGGGGCTGGACGCGTGGCTGCGGGGCAACAACTACAACATCCCGCAAGGCGCCGAGCCGGTGCTGCGGCCCTACGTCGAGGCCGGCACCAAGTTCTTCGTCGCCCGGGTGGACGCGAAGAAGGTCCGCTTCGAGGGCGGCAAGGCCATCCTGTCGCCGCTGAGATTCCACTATGATTCCGAGGACTTCAGC
>SYOX01000146.1 GCA_005804885.1 Pseudomonadota bacterium | reverse complement strand
TGCATTGGCCTTGCTCAAAAACTCGATCCCGTGTTGGCCGCCATCCTTCATCGACCCGTGGGCCTGTCAAAAGGGCTCAGAGGGCTCTGCGCCGGGTCCCGGAGGAGATGTGACTAAGAGACAGCTCCGGAAGGAGGGGGACAGGGGGTGGAGTGCAACCCACCCATCCCGACAATTTTTCAAGGGCCTCCCCCTGAAGGCCGAAGTGGAGTAAGTATTCAGAGAACAACAGTGGCCCGCCCAAGGGCCACCCCCACCCCAGGAGCTCTCGATGACCACCCAACTCACGATCGACGCTTCCGGCTACATCCAGAACCGCCGCATCGCCCGCGACGAGTCGCTGATCGTCGCCACCGAGATCATCGCCGGCCAGCAAGAGGTCCGGCCCCACGTCCCCGAGAGCCACGCGGGCGCCTTCGAGGAGCTGGTCAGAGACATGACCCAGCGCTCCAACGAGCTTGACGCCATCGTCCGCCAGCTTCGCCCCCCTCCGCCCTCACGCCAGATCGAGCCAACCCCCGAGCTGCTGGCCTTCGAGCCGCTCGACACGCTCAACAACCTGGGCCTGCTCAACCGCGGGCTGGACAGCCGCGCCTCATCGATCAGCGACATCGTCAAGGCCGGCCTCAAGCGCCCCAAGGGGACCGCGAAGCACGAGGCAGCGGTCAAGCTCAAGGATCACTTCTTCACCGAGGGTCTGAACTTCACCCGCACCGACTTCGAGCACCAATGGCTGGAGTTTGGCCGCCGCTTCGACGACGTGCCTGCGCCTGTCCTGGCGGCGGCGACGCTGCTGGCCTGCGACGATCTGGTGGTCGAAGCCAAGGCGCTCAACACCCACTTCGGCCGCCTCCTGGGCCTGACCGAGCGCTCCCAGGTCACCACCGACGCCACCCCCGAGGCCGTCCGCGTCGCCCACAACGCCCTGGTCTCGACCCTGATGCGAGCGCTCGCCCTGAGCTTCGCCATCTGGCCCGAGCCCGACTTCACCGACGCCAACCACCGCAAGCGCTTCGTCGGCCCCTTCCTCAACGCCCTGCTCGACTGAAGGCCCAAGCCGACCCAACACAACCCCCTGACCCTGCCCTCTCGGCCCCAACCCATCCCCGACGCCCGCCAAGCCAGGCCCGCTCGCCCAGATCGGTCCCCGGACTCTCCTCGCGCCCTGCACAGGTGGGAAAATCGCACCCCAAGGTCCCCACACCCCGAGCGCGCTCGCCCGAAACCGTCCCCAGACTCCCAGGCCGCCTGCGCGCATGGGAAAATCGAAGCCCGAAGTCTCCACTCCCCGAGCCCGCTCGCCCGAAACCGTCCCCGAACTCTCCAGGCGCCGAGCCCACACGCCTCAAACTCAAACCCGACTGCACTTCTCCCACCTTCGCTCGCCCCGATCTCGATCCCTGATCCTTCCACGGCCTGCGTGCTCGCCCAAACTCCAAACCGGATTCAGCTTTCCCACCTTCGCAAGCCCCAATCCCAAACCCGACTCGCCCTTCGCCCAGCGCGCAGGCCGCCGACCATTTCCGGTTTCGCCCCTCACCCAGGGCGAAGGCCGCAGTCCATTTCCGGTTTCGCCCCAGCCCCTCAAGACCGCCCAGGATCGCTCCGACTCAGGAGGATCGGCGCTCAGGATCACGCTGATCAAAGGGCCTCGATCGCCAGGGGCGATCGAGGGGGCCGGAGGGTGTGGAGCAGGGTGTGACCAGGGACGCAGAGCCCGCTCGCCCCAGGCCCAGGGCCGCCCCAGGCGTAGGGCCGCCGCCCTCGCGCCCGGGGCTACTATTGTGCCGACGGCGTCTCGCCTCTTCGAGGCTTCCGACGAGGCGTCAACCTTCAGGGATGGTGTCACCCAGGACAAGCGGCCTTTGATGTTGAAGCCATCGAGCCGAGCGACACGATCCTGCGGGCTTACCCAGAGCCCGTCGGAAGCCTCGAAGAGGCGTCCCTTCCCTGTAGCCCCGGGCGCGAGCCTGGGGCGGCCCTACGGGCGGCGGCCCTACGCCTGGGGCGGCTGGACTGTCAAGAATGGGCGTCGAGGGTGAAGCGGGCGATGACGTCCCACAGCAGGCGCAGGCCCCAGCGGAAGCCGTCGAGGTGGATGCGCTCGTTGTGGCCGTGGAAGAGGTCGGTGAAGCGGATGTTGTCCTCGGCGGGGTAGCGGTGCGGGGAGAAGCCGTAGCAGCGGCAGCCCAGGCGCGAGAACCAGGCCGCGTCGGTGAAGCCAGGGATCATGTAGGGCAGCGGGACGCCCTCGGGGTCATGCTGACGCAGGGAGGCGCAGATGGCGTCGTAGAGGGGGCTGGCGGGGTCGGGCTGCTCGACGGGGGGCGCGCTGTCGAGGACTTCGAACTGGAGATCGGCGCCCAGCAGCGCGCGCAGCTCCGCGACGAGATCCTCGGGGGTCTGGCCCGGCAGGGTGCGGCCGTCGAGGATGGCCGAGGCGGCCCCCGGGATGACGTTGAACTTGGAGGAGCCCTCCAGCATCGTCGCCGTGGCGGTGTTGGAGAGCAGCGCGCCGAGCGAGCGGGCCCGATCCGGGGGCAGCGCGCGGGCCAGCAGGGCGTCGGCGATCCGGGGCTTGAGGAGCTGCGGCAGGACCCAGCGCATGGGGGCCGGCTGGGTGTCGGCCAGGATGGCGAAGAAGCGATTCATGGCGCCGGTGGCGTGCTGGGGCAGGCGCGAGGCGCCGAGGGTGTTGAGCGCGCGGGCCAGGCGCGTGACGGCCATGTCGCGGTGGGGCATCGAGCCGTGGCCCGGCGCGCCGAAGGCGGTCATCTTGATCTTCGCCCTGCCCTTCTCGGCGATCTGGATCGGGTAGTACCGCACCCCGGTCATGTCCAGGCTGTAGCCGCCCACCTCGCCGATCATATACTCGGCGCGGACGGCCTCGGGGTGTCGCTCGACGAGGTACTGGCTGCCCCAGCGGCAGCCCTCCTCCTCGTCGGCGACGGCGGCGAAGATGATGTCGCGGCGCGGGGTCAGGCCGGACTCGGCCAGGATCTGCATGACGAGCAGGCAGGCGGCGACGTGGTTCTTCATGTCGATGGTGCCGCGGCCGTAGAGGTAGCCGTCGCGGACGGCGGCCTCGAAGGGGGGCAGGTCCCAGTGTTGGCGCTCGACGGGGACGACGTCGAGGTGTCCAGACAGGAGCAGCGGGCCGCCGCCGGAGCCGTCGCCGGGGATGCGGCAGACGACGTTGGAGCGCTCGGGGGCGCCCTCGAAGATCCGGGCGCTCAAGCCGACGCGCTCCAGCTCGGACTGGACGAAGAGGGCGGCGGGGCGCTCATTGCCGGGCGGGTTGACGGTTTCGAATCGCAGCAGCGCCATCAGCAGCGCGACGCCGCGCTCGCCGAGGGCATCCCAGTCGAGATCGGGGGCCATGGGTCCTCCAGGTTGATCGCCCGCGCGGGCTCGGGGGCCGGTGGCGCCGGGAGCATTCGGGTGGCGACGAGGCGGCGCCGAATAGACGGCGAGCCCTCGGGTGTTTTATCAAGGAGAGCGCGGCGATCGCGCAAGCCTGGAGGATGATCGAGATGACTCAAGAGAAGGTGGCGCTGGAGAGGACGGACGAGGGCGAAGAGCAGGCGAGGCCGGCGGGGCCGGTGCAGCGCTACTTTCAGGACAGCCGGAACCTGCTCAACAGCTTGATCCTGGTGGTGCCGCTCTTCGTGATCTACCAGATCGGGGTGTTGACCACGGGGGGCGTGCAGAACGGGGTGGACTTCGTCACCGGCTTCTTGCGCTTCACGGTCTTCGAGGGCAACACGCTCCACTATGTGTTCTTCAACTTCGGGGTGCTCGGGGCGCTGGGGCTGACGGCGTGGGCGCTGAGCAAGAAGGATCGCTTCAACCCGAAGATCCTGGGCTTCGTGATCCTGGAGAGCACGCTCTACGGCTTCGTGCTCGGCGGCGTGATCGGGACGATGCTGCAGAGCGTGGGGATCACGTCGTCGCTGGCGGTGGGCGAGGCGCTCGGGCCGATGGACAACTTCGTGCTGTCGCTGGGCGCGGGCTTGTACGAGGAGCTGGTCTTCAGGCTGATCCTGCTGGGCGGGTCGGTGTGGTTGATCAAGAATGTCGCGAAGATCGAGAGCGTGTGGGCGGTGATCGGGGCGGTGGTGGTCACGAGCCTGATCTTCAGCGGGATCCATTACACGGGGTCGATGGCGGACGACTTCACCTTGTACAGCTTCGCGTTCCGGTTCGTGGCCGGGGCGATCTTCGCGGGCCTGTTCTGGGCGCGGGGCTTCGCGGTTGCCGTCTATACCCACGCGATCTATGATGTCTTCGTGCTCGTGTTCTGATCGACGTGTCTTCTGGGTCAGGCGTTGCGGGGCTTCATGGGACTCAACCTCGGCGAGATCGTGGTGGTGGTGACGATCCTGGTGCTGGTCTTCGGGGTGGCGCGGCTGCCCCAGATCGGCGAGGCGATCGGCAAGATGAGGCGCAACTACCGGCGCGGGCTCAAGGGAGACGACGCGATCGACATCACCCCGCGGAGGGTGGGCGCGGGCGGCGAGGAGGCCAGCGTGCCGAAGCGGGCCTCGGGGGGCGGGCGGCGAGTCGACTGAGCGGCCCGCCTCGGGGGCGTCGGGGTGACCTTGGATCTTCAGAGCGGCACGGAGGGATCGGATCAGGGGAGACCCTTCGAGGGCGACCCGATGGATCTGCTGGCGGCGATCTTGCGGAGGGTCGACGCGCTGCCGGAGCTTGGGATGCAGGTCGGCGGCCTGTCGTCGCTGCTGCTGTCGAGCGCACCCAACGACGGCGCCTTCGTCCTGGATCAGATCGTGCGCGGGGCGATCAACAGCGATCCGAGGTCGTCCGCGGCGATGTTGAGCGTCACGGCGCTGCTGCTGGGGATGGGCCAGGAGGGCCGCGAGGCCTGGGATGAGGCCCTCGGGAGGATCTACGAGGCCTCGGCCCAGGAGGGCCGGGATCTGGTCACCTACCTCTTCCTGGATCTGCCGCCGCACCGGGTTCTGGAGAACCGCAAGTCCTTGCAGGGGCCGAGGTTCGAGCGGGACGTCTCGCTGGGGGAGCGCAAGCAGATGGCGCGGGGGGTGGATCGGGGCGTGATCGATCGGCTGCTGCTGGATCTGGACCCCTCGGTGCTGCAGAAGCTGTGCGCCAACCCGCGGATCCGGGAGCAGGACATCCTCAAGGTGTGCACGCGGCGGCCGAACATGCCCGAGGCGCTCGAAGAGATCGTGCGCAGCCACCGCTGGCTGATCAACGGCAATGTGCGCTTCGCGGTGCTGTGCAACCCCTACGCGGCCACGGGGCTGGGGCTCAAGATGCTGCCGACGCTCAGGACCCAGGAGATCAGGGATGTGGCGCGGGCGCTGGATCTGCACCCCGCCATCAGCCAGACGGCGGGGCGGCTGTTGAGCCTGCGGCGCGATCAGCGGCGAGGTGGCGCATGAGGGTCGAGGCGGGAGGGGCGCTGTGGAGCGCCGCGGCTCTGTGCGCCGCAGCCTTGCTCGGGGCGATCGGCTGTCAGGGCGTCGATCCCATCGAGGGCCTGGGGGCTGAGGGCGAGGAGTGCCTGGCGGACGCGGACTGCCGGGAGGGGCTGCTGTGCCTGGAGGGGGGGAGCTGCGGCCGCGTGGGGCCGAACTGGCCCGTGGCGGGCGATCCGCTGGAGTTGCCTGCGCCGGAGGGCGTCTACGAGGTCTTCGATCTGGTGGCGACGAATTCGAACGGGGCGACGCGGCGGCTGACGCCCTTCATCGAGCGGGCGTTGGAGGGTAAGCGGGCGCGCCTCTTCGTGATCTTCCGCCGCGAGGTCAGCGGGCTGCCCTTTGAGCTGATGGTGGGGTCGGCCACGGGGGAGCTGCCCTTCGGGCTGACCTTCTTCGAGGGGCGCCTGAGGCCCAGGGCGCTCAGCGGCGCGTCGATCGAGGTCACGCGCGAGGGGCTGGCGCTGGCCACGGCGTCGACGCCGCCCTTTCGAGAGCCGGAGGAGGGGTTCTACGTCGCTCTGGTGGGCGAGGACTTCTCGATCACGGTGCCGATCGCGGCGGCGTTGGTGACGGGGCAGGTCACGGGGAGCCAGGGGGTCGAGCGGCTGGATCTGTCGGTCGAGGGCGCCATCGTGCGGCGCGTGGCGCGGGAGGTCGAGATCGAGGCCGAGGGGGTCGGACAGACGCTTGAGGACTTCCTGGGGCCGCAGACGCAGGACCTGGACATTGACCGCGACGCGCTGCTGGATGGCTGGAGCGTGAGGCTGTCGATCAGCGCGGCGCGGGTGTCGCCGAGCGCGCCTTGAGGCGCGAGGGGGGCTCAAGATGCAGAACTTGAGGGACAAGCTGCTCAAGGCCGGCGTGGTGTCCAAGAAGGATCAGCGGCGGTCGGAGCACCAGCAGCGGCAGGACCAGCGCCACGGGCGAGCGGAGCCGGCGCAGTCGGCCGAGGCGCGCCGCCAGGCGCTCTACGAGGCGCAGCTCCAGGCCCAGCGCGAGCGCGATCAGGCGCTGGAGGCCGAGCGCCGCGCGGCGCGGGAGGACAAGGAGCGGAACCTGCGGGTCCTGTACGTCGTCGAGCATTACGCGACGCGGCCGAAGCGGGGCAAGCGGCGCTTCAACTTCATGGCGCGGGACGGGCGGGTCGAGCACCTCTTCCTGGACGAGCGCGAGGCCTCGATGCTGGAGTACGGCCAGAATGCGATCGTGGAGCGGCCGGGGGGACAGGGCGACAGGGCGCACGCGATCGTCAACCGCGAATCGGCGGACCTGATCTGGTCGCTGGGCGACGAGTTCGTGCGCTTCTACAACCGCCCCGCCGCGGACGCGCGGGGGCCGCGCTGGTGGGAGATCAGCGGCGATCCGGCGGTGCGGCCCGCGTGATCGGAGTGGGAGATCGGCGAGTCGATCTCGACGTGACCTCCAACGAAGTCGACCCCCCGATCTCCCCGTGACCACCAACGAAGTCGACTCGCCGATCCACCCATCCCGTAATACGAGCGTCCCCCCGAGAGGCACTGCCTCCCTTCCGGAGGGAGGAGGGGGACAGGGGGTGGAGTGAAACGACGTGCCCGTCAACGAAGTCGACTTTGCGATTGCCTTGGAGTTGAGGGGCAACTTCATTGCTTACGGGGCCGGGAGCCTTTAGACTGCCTCGGGCGCGGACGTCGTAAAGATCCCAGAAGGGTGCTCATGGACCTTGAACTGCAACCGGGCGACTGCCTCGCCGACCGCTACGTCATCCTGGAGGAGATCGGCCGAGGTGGCTTCGGGGTGGTGTACCGCGCGGTCCAGGAGGGGGTCAACCGGCACGTCGCCCTCAAGACGATCCGGCACCAGGTCGCCGACATCCAGGGCTTCGACTTCATCGAGGCCTTCCGGCGCGAGGCGCTGCTGACCAGCAAGCTCAAGCACCCCAACACGATCACCCTCTTTGACTACGGCGAGACGAAGGAAGGGACTCTGTACCTGGTGACGGAGTTTCTGGACGGCGAGACGCTCTACGAGCGCCTGTGGCGCGAGAAGGAGATGTCGCCCGAGGTCGCGGTGCACGTGGCCAAGCAGATCGCCAAGTCGCTCGGCGAGGCGCACTCTCACGGGATCATCCACGGGGACCTGAAGCCGGCCAACATCTTCCTGTGCCAGATGTACGGGGAGCAGGACTTCGTCAAGGTGCTGGACTTCGGCATCGCCAAGATCATCGGGGAGGTCGACCCGGCGGGCCTGGGGACGCCGGAGTACATGTCCCCGGAGCAGTTCTCGGGTCAGCCCTTGATGGCGGCCTCGGACGTCTACTCCCTGGGCTTGATCATCTACGAGATGCTCATCGGGACGCGGCCCTTCGAGGACAAGGACACGCAGAAGCTGGCCCAGCGGCACCTGGCCGAGCCGCTGCCGCAGATGCCCGACGAGATCGAGCGCTCTGAGCTGGGGATGATCATCCGTCGGGCCACGGCCAAGGAGCCCGACCGGCGCTACGACAACGGGATGACCTTCTTCAAGGCCCTCGACGCCGTCGGCGCCGTCCGCCGCCACGAGGTCATCCGCCTGCCCCCGGCCATCGAGCCCGCCGAGCTGGCCTCCCCGTCGAGCGCGCCGCGCAACGTCCGGCCCCGATCCGATCACACCGACCCCCGCCCCTCCGATCGGATCACCTCCTCGGGCGGCGCCCGCGAGAGCATCGAGGCCCCGCTGCCGATGACGGGGCGAGAGTCCGAGCGCCACTGGCTCTTCGCCCGCCTGGATGGGACGATCAAGACCAGGCAGGGTCGGATCGTGCTGATCGGCGGCGCGGCCGGCAGCGGCAAGACGCGCCTGTGCCAGTGGCTGCTGTCGGAGGTGGACAAGAGGCAGGCGCAGAGCGGCACGGGGGCCTTCCGCAAGAGCTCGCCGCGGGTGATGGAGGCGCCGGCGCAGGCCCTGGCGCAGGCGCTGGGCTTCTCGCGCCGCGAGGGCATGGGTCCGCCGGCGGGCAAGATCGAGGAGGCGGTGGCCGCCAGGATCGGCCGGGCGCTGTCGAGCGTGGAGCGCAATGCGATCTGCGCCCTCTACGCGCAAATGCCCGTCGATCCAGCAACTTTTGATCCACGCCCGCTGGCGGTCCTCCTGATGGAGCTGGCCAACGCGCGCCCGCTGGTGCTGCACATCGACAACATCCGGTGGGCCGACACGACCTCGCTGGCGCTCTTCGAGGCCCTGGCCGAAGGCCTCGACAAGACCCCCTCGCCGCTGCTCCTGCTCCTGACCGTCCGCCGCGAGACCCTGCCGGGGCTGCCCGAGCTGTCCGCGCGCCTCAAGAACCTCGCGCGCCAGCGCACCTGCGTGATGCCCTGGTTCATCCCGGAGATGACCCGGATCGACGCCCGCGAGTTCTCCCGCCTGGCGCTCCAGGCCGCCGCCGAGGCGGCTGGGATCCTCGGCGCCCCGACCCAGTCGCTCGTCGAGGCGATCACCGAACGCAGCGGCGGCAACCCCCTCTACATCCTCCAGCTCGTCCAGCACCTGATCAAGAACGAGCTGCTCAGCGCCACGAACAACGGCATCCAGCTGACCCCGGGCGTCATCATCGAAGCGCTGATCCCGGCCCGGATCGGCCAGCTGATGCGCTCCAGGCTCAACCAGCTCTTGAGCTCCGAGCAGGACCACAGGGCCCTCGACACGATCTTGACCCGCATGGCGCTGCTGGGCCGCAATGTGCCCCACGGCTTGCTCCAGACCACCCTCAAGCGCGAGGCCGAGGCCGGCAACATCGAGGCCGCCCAGACTCTGGCCCGGCTCAAGCCCCTCTCTCAGCGCCTCGCCGAGCAGGACATCATCCTCATCAAGGAGCGCGTCGACAAGGAGGGGCACACCTCGCGCAGCCTCTCGATCGCCCAGCACTTGATGCACCAGGTGCTCGTCGAGCGCCTTGAGGCGCTGCCGAACGCCGAGGAGCTCCACCGCCACGCCGCCGTCGCCCTCCAGCGCCATTACGGGGCCAACGAGACCCTCGAAGCGCACGTCGAGGCCATCGGATCGCACTTCGAACTGGCCGGCGATAGGGCCGAGGCCGTGCGCTTCCTGCTCCGGGCCGCCCGCAACCAGGGCCTCGACAACAAGCTCAGCGAGGCCGCCGAGCTGCTGGAGCGCTGTCGATCGCTGTGCGCCAACGAGGACAGCCTCGCCGACTCTCGCCTGCGGATCATCGTCTCTCTGAGCTACCTCAAGCTCGTCCTGGGGGCCTTCGCCGACTTCGAGGCCCTCCAGGTGCTCGGGATGCGGCTGGCCGAGGAGATCGGCGACACCGAGGCGATCCGCGAGCTGACCCTCCAGGCCGGGATCATGGCCATGGGCGCGGGCCGCCTGGAGCAGGCCGACGCCCTCCTGGAAGCCGCACAGAAGGGCTTTGAGCACCGCGAGCAGGTGGCGCCCGCAGCCGCCCTGACCCCCGAGGAGCAGGGCCTCTCGCTCGTGGGCCTGTGGCTGTCCATGCAACCCTTGAAAACCTCGGTCGGCCTCTCCACCACCCTCCTGTACCGCAGCAGAGTCCAGCGCGAGATGTTCCACCTGCGCAACGCCGACGCCTTCCTCAAGCGCGCCGCCGAGTGCTTCCACGACAACGGCTTGCGCTGGGGGCTGGCCTGCTGCCATCGGCTGCTGGGCAGCCTGACGCTCGAGCGCGGCAACGTCCAGCGGGCCTTCGAGATCCTTGAGCACGCCACGAAGCTCTTCTCCGAGGTCAGGCCCTCCACCGGGCTCGTCGACGCGAAGCTGAACCTGGCCGCGGCCATCGCCAGACGCGGCCAGCCCACCCCGGCCCGCGAGCTGCTCATGGACCTGCTGGCCAGGTTCGGCGACCTGCGGCAGCCCCGCGTGGCCCGCTGCCACGCGCTGCTGGGCCAGACGCTCGACAGCCTCGGCCACTCCGAAGAGGCCCAGGAGCACTTCGAGCGCGCCATCGAACTCAGCCGCGTCCACGGCGCTCGCCTCACGCTCCTGCGCTGCCTGCTGGACTACGCCTGGTTCGCGCTGGATCAGTCAATGTCCCAACGCGCCCACAGCCTGCTCAACGAGGCCATCAAGATCGCCCGCAGCAGCAAGGCACGCCTCTACACGCCCGAACTCCAGCTCCTGCTCGGCAGGCTCGATGACCTCTGCGGCCGACCCCAGGAGGCCATGGAGTGGTACGCGCGCAGCCAGCGCCTGACCAGCAAGTCCGGCCACCAGATCTCCTTCATCAAGGCCCACGCGCTCACCGCCCGGCTCGTCCAGGGCGACAACGCACCCCTGCTGCTCTCGGCCGCCTTCATCCACCTCAAGGAGGCCCTCCACCTCAGCGAGGAGATCGGCGCCGTGATCGACGGCATCTTCCGCGCCGAAGAGGCCGTCGCCGCTGCCTGCCACCGCTCCAGCCGCCTCGCCCAGGCCAACGACCTGCTCGACCACGCCATCTCCGGCTGGCATCACATCGGCAATGGCGTCGAGGTCCAGCGCCTCCAGGACGTCAGAACGCGTTCGGCGCCCTGACATCAGGGACACGAGCCAAGAAGGTGGACCCATGACCTCGCCCAACCCCGACCACGCCTGGCGACTGACGCTGACCCTGCTGGGCATCGGCGGCGCCTTCGACGCCGATCTGGGCCTGGCCAACACCAACGCGCTCGTCGAGATCTTCGAAGGCCAGGCGCTACGGCAGCGCCTGCTCATCGACTGCGGCCACACCTGCGGCCGACAACTCCACCACCTCGGCCTGACCTACAAGGACATCGACGCGGTCCTCATCACCCACGCCCACGGCGACCACATCGACGGCCTCGAGGTCGCCGGCTACAAGAACTTCTTCCTCTACCAGCACCGCGCCGCCCTCATCTCCCCGGCCCCCATCCTCGAACAGCTCTGGCAGTCCCTCGCCCCCAAGATGCAATGCCTCCAGCTCGCCCCCGGCGTCGTCAGCCAGGCCGACCTGTCGAGCTACTTCGACCCCCGCCCCTGCGGCGACCATCGGGGCGGCGAGGCCACCCTGATCGAGGGCGCCCTGCGCGTCCGCTTCGTCGCGGTGCCCCACGTCGAGGGCATGGCCGCCTTCGCCCTGCTCTTCTCCTTCGGCCCCGATCCCCAGGCCCCGACGCTGCGCTGGAGCGGCGACACGACCTTCGAACCCGGCGGGCCGCTCTTCGCAGACCTCAGCGCCGAGCGCGGCGACCGCGTCTTCCACGACTGCTCCTTCATGCCCCGCTACGAGGCCACCGTCCACACCCACCTCGACGAGCTCATGACCCTGCCCGAGGCCACGCGGCCCCTCGTCGCGCTCGTCCACCACGGCAAGGTGACACAAGGGGTGGAGCGCCGCGGCGACATGGAAGTATGCCAACCGCTTCAACAATTTACCTGGAGCTGGTAGCGAGGGCGAGGCGAGGGGCGAAGGAGATGGGGATGAGGGACACAGCGGGCGTCAGTTGACGACGCAGACCCCGACGTCGTCGAAGCCCTGGATCCGGGTGCAGGTGCCGGCGGCGCACTGGACCGAGCCGTCGTTGGCGCAGGTCGCCAGGCAGACCAGGTCGTCCTGGGTCGCGCCGAGGCACACCAGGCCAGGCTGGCAGTCGTTGGCGAACTCACAGCGCTCGCCCTGGCCCTTGGCGTCCGGCGTCGGGGGCGCGCACTCCTGGCCGCCGTTGACGATGTAGCACGACTGGCCCTGGGGGCAGGTCTGGGTCAGGACGCTGCACCCGACCACCTCCATCGGCGGCACGCACACCCCGATGTCGTCGCGACCCTGGAGGCCGCCGCAAGGCGAGCCGTCCGGGCAGTTGCGGCCGCGCTCGCACAGCGCGAGGCACTGGGCGGGATCGCCGGCGCAGATCTGGCCCGCGGCGCAGTCGTTGCCGGCCTCGCAGGCGCCGCCGCAGGTGCCGTCGCCGACGCCGAAGCAGCTGGCGCCCTCCTCGTTGGGGAAGCAGCCCTGCGCCTCGGGGCAATCCTGGGCGATCAGGTCGCACTGGTCGTTGGGGCCAGCCTGGAAGTTGCCCGAGGGCACGTAATCGCAGGAGTAGGCCTCCGGCTCGCCCTCGGGGTTGCCTTCGGGCTGGCCCTCGGGCTGGCCCTCGGGGTTGCCTTCCGGGTTGCCCTCGGGGTTGCCTTCGGGCTGACCCTCGGGGGTGCCCTCGGGGGTGCCTTCCGGGGTGCCCTCGGGCTGCCCCTCGGGCTCGGGCGCGGGCGTGTCGCCGCCGCCTTCGTCGGAGCAGGCCGTGAGCGCCAGGGCGGCGCAGGATAGAGCGGTGACAAGGAGCCTCAACAACGAACCCTTCATGGAAAACTCCTCTCTATTGAGGGGGCAGGCACAGCCCGATGTCGGTCAGGGGCTGCATGTTGTCATCGACAAAGACGGTTTCGCAGACCGTCGGGATGCCCTGGAAGCTGATCCCATTGCAATCAAAGCCCTGGTTGGGCCGGCAGTAGGCCAGGCAGAAGTTCTGGGTGTCCGGGGGTTCCCCGGTGGTGAAGCAGCGCGTGCCGTCGCCGCACCAGTCTCCGGCGGGGTTGCAGTTGTCGAAGGGCTGTCGCCCGCTCGAGGTCTGCGTGTCGCACAGGCCCGCCTCCGGGGTCAGCAGCGCGCAGGCGGTGCCGCCGGGGCAGCCCCCGCCGCCCCAGAAGTCACACAGCGGGCGGCAGATCCCGACCGGGTTCTGCCCATCGGTGTTGCAGAAGAGATCGACGGCGCAGCGATCGGCCGGGTTCTCGCTGCTGACGTCGCAGCGCGCGCTCTGGCCGGCCGTCCCGGCGTTGAAGCACAGCCCGACGTTGTTGTCGAAGCGCAGGCAGGTGCCGCCGATCTCGCCGGGGACGTCGGCGGCGCATTGCGCCGAGCTGGTGCACTGGGTCGGCAGGCAGAGGTTGATCGGCTGCCCCTCCGGGCCGACGTCCCAGCAATAGCTGCCCTGCGCGCAGGTGTCCGCGTTGAAGGGATCCTGGCAGCGCGCCATGCACACCCCGGGGCCGCCCTCCTCAAGGCGACCGCAGAAGAAGGCGCCGTCCTCGATGAGGTCTTCGCCCTCCTCCAGCGCGCAGGGCTGACCCTGCGTGGCGCACAGCCCCTGGCAGGTGCCCCGCTCGATGCAGCGCCCCCGGCAGCACTCCTCGAAGACCTCGCAGTCTGCGGCGCCCTGGCAGGCCTCGGTCTCGGGCTCGGGCTCCGGCTGGGCCTCGGGCTGGGCCTCGGGCTGCGCCTCAGGCTGGGCCTCGGGCTGCGCCTCGGGCTGGGGCTCCGGGTTCGGATCGGCGACGCCCGGCGCGCAGACGCCGCCCTGGCAGACCTCGCCTCGAAAGCAGTCTTCGTTCGTCGAGCAGGGCTGCTGGTTCCGGATGGGGACACACTGGCCGGGCTGGGAGGGGTCGACCGGGTTGATGGTGCAGTCAAAGCCGGGATCGCAGTCCAACGCGTCCAGGCAACTGCCGTCCTCTCCCCCTCCGTCGTCCGCGATCGGCGTCACGCACCCGACCAGCGCGAGCACGCCGAGCAGCCCGGCGACCTTGAACCCTCTCGACGACGCGATCATCTTCACCCACCTTGAACGCGGTCCTTGACCGGCGAGACCCCGAGGGAGGATCGCACGCACCAGCCAGCGCGCACTTCCCCAGCGCGAACGCAGAGTTATAGAGGCGGGCAGGCGGGGGTGTCAATCCAGACCGCCGGAGGCCGCCGCCGAGGGCGACCGCAGCGACAGGGCCGGCGCACACGGAGGCGCCGAGATGAAAGGGGAGAGGGGCCAGGAGGAAGAGAGAGAAAGAGGCGGCCGCGAAGGGCAGGAGGCGGGCGGCGCCCACGCTCACCGGGGAGAGCCCGGGGCGCAGGCGCTGCGCGCAGGATCACTGCTGGGGCAGGCAGGCGCCGAAGGCGTCGGACTGGAGGGCCGCCTCACAGAGCGTGGGGGAGCCGTCGCCGGTGGCCGGGCAGTCCTCGTTCGGGACGTCGGCCTCAAGGCGGCACAGCGGGATGCACACGTTGGTGCCCTGCTGATCAACCTGGAGGCAGAGGATGCCGTGGTCGCACCAGTCGCCGGCCGTCGGGCAGGGATCGAGGGCGGCCAGCGGGGGGTTGATGGTGCGGGGGCGGCAGGCGCCGAAGTTGACGCCGAAGGTCTCGCAGACCTCGGTCTGGTCGTTGCAGCCCGACTCGAAGTCGTGGGTCAGCGACCAGTTGTTGCAGGTCGTCGCGCAGACACCCGTCTCGGCGTTCTCCTCCTCCTGGACGCACAGCGCGTTGCCCTGGCAGGAGCCGAAGATCGAGTCGTCGGGGAAGGTGCACTCGCCGCCAACGGCCACGTCGCCGGAGGGCAGGCAGATGCCGTAGCGCTCGCGGTTGGTCGGCGTGTCGATGGGCACGCAAGCCTGGAAGCCGTCGACCGGGCAGCCGTTCTCACCCTCGGGGACGCCGGCGACGCAGCCGGGGAAGCAGACGCCGGAGGCCTCGTTGATGTCGAGGCAGATCTCGTTCTCGGGGCAGGTCTGGTCGCCGTTGCCCTGCGAGCGATCGCAGACCGTGTGGCAGGTCGAGGGCTCGGCGTCGCTGATGCGCTGGCACAGGCCCTCGGGCACGCACTCGTTGGGATCGGCGCAGGTGGCGCCGATGGCCGTCTCGCCGGCAGCCTGGCAGAGGCCGATGGGGGGATCGATCGTCAGCGCGAAGCAGGCCGAGCCCTCGCCGCACTCCTCGTGGGAGCCGAAGCCCGTGCAGCCCTCGCCGCAGACGCCGACGATCTCGCTGTTGAGCACCGGCAGGCAAAGCAGGCCCTCGGCGCACTCGCCCTCCGAGCCGTTGGGGCAGACGTTCTGGCAGACGTTGTTGAGGCAGAAGAGCGCCGGGCCGCACTCGTCGGTCTCGGTGCAGGCGTCGCCGACAGCGCCGGGGCCGGCGGCGAAGCAGAAGTGCCCGTTGTTGCTCGTCTCGAAGCAGGTGCCGCCGAACTCGCCGACGCCGGCGCACTCGGTGGCCGACTCGAAGGTCGAGGTGCAGTTCGAGCGGATGCAGACCGCGGTCCCATCCTGAAGCTCGGCGCAGAACGAGCTGTTCGGGCAGTCCTCGTCCTCAAGGGCCGGATCGCAGATCTGGTGGCAGCTGGAGTCCATCGGCTTCGTCGAGTCGCCGCCCGCCAGGCAGATCAGGCCGTTGCCCTCGCCGGTGTTCTCGTCGCAGGGATCGCCGACACCCTCGCAGACGTTCTCCTCGGCGCAGTCCGCCGGGCAGTTGTTCGGGTTCTCGCCGGCCTCGCAGAGGTTGTTGCCGCACTCAGGGCCCTCGGGCTCGGGCTCGGGCTGAACCTCAGGCTCCGGCTGAGCCTCAGGCTCCGGCTGAGCCTCCGGCTGGGCCTCGGGCTCACCCTCGGGCTCCTCCTCCGTGTCATCGCCGCAGGCCGAGACGCCCAGCGCCAGCGCGCTACACAGCATGAACGCACACAACATTCTCCACTTCTTCATCACAGCACCCTCCGTCGAAGTCACTTCACCACGCTCGCGTTGAATGACCTGGTCTTCTGAACGACGCCCTGGAATGTGATCCAGGGGCGTCGTGTTGGATACGTCCCTTCGCCCTTCGGCCTGTTGAGGCCCTCACCGCCGGGGAAGATCCCCGCCGTGACGGCCTCCAAAAAAAATGGCCGAGCGGCGCATGGCACATTAGGTGATCGACTACAAGGTGTCAATCCGTTTTCCCCCCTCCCCCTCCCCGCCCTGGCGAGGTCGGAGGGGACGGCCTCCGCCCGACCCCAGGGCCCCGCGTTCGGGCCGCCTCGCCAGAAGGCCGCGGCCAGGAGGCTGCCCCGCGGCTGACCTTGACAGGGATCGGGACGGTGGTAGAGGTATCCATCAATAAGGTCGAGCGCTGGCTCAAGGACCGAGCCAGCAGGCGCCGCACAACCCCAGGGAGACAAGGGCCCATGACACAGGGCGCAAAGTTGAACATCGCCATCGTCGGCGCCACCGGCGCGGTCGGCCGCGAGATGATCAAGCTGGTCGAAGGCCGGCTCATGGACAAGGTCGCCAGCCTGAGACCCCTGGCCTCGGAGCGCTCCCTCGGCTTGGTCGTCCCCTTCGCCGGCCACGCCCTGGAGGTCCAGGCGCTCGGCCCCGACAGCTTCGCGGGGATCGACGTGGCCCTCTTCAGCGCCGGCGGCTCCACCAGCGTCGCGTTCGCCCCCGTCGCCACCGCCGCCGGCGCCCTCGTCGTCGTCAACTCCTCGGC